>CAZAZR010000168.1:0-8255 GCA_964489685.1 uncultured Solibacteraceae bacterium
CGCCACCTTTGGCCATTGATTGAGCAGAGCCGCGGCCTTGAGACCCAGGCCGCGCCACGCTGGCGCCTTCCGTACGTAGCGCGCGCTGGGTCTCAAGCGCGCGGATCTTCCACCCGTCAACTTTCTGCCGTCGACTGCGTATGGGCATGGTGGGAGACGACTGATGAGTGGCTGGCTGCAAGACCTTCGGTACGCCGCGCGGATGATTGCGAAACACCCCGGCACCTCGGCGCTCGCCGTCGTTGCGCTCGCGCTCGGCATCGGATTGCCGACGACGATGTTCAGTATTGTGCAGGGGGCCGTGTTGCGTGGGCTGCCGTTCCCGGAATCAGGCCGGATTCAGCACATGGCGATCGCCAGGCCGGCCAGTCCCGGTGACGACGCACCGGTGCCGTACCACGACCTGGTGGATTGGCGCAGCCGACAGCAGTCGTTCGAATCGCTGGAGGCCTACAACGAAACGAACATCACCATCACAGGCGCCAGCGGGTACCCGGAGCGGCTGCGCGGATCGCACCTGACGCCAGGGGTGCTCCGCGCCCTGCGCATGTCGCCCGCGCTTGGTCGTGGGTTTACCGATGCCGACGCCGCAGCCGGTGCGCCAGCCGTGATCATCATTGGGCATCGCGTCTGGGAATCGCGGTTCCAGTCGCGTCAGGACGCGATCGGACAGACCCTGCTCGTCAATGGAGTGCCCACCACCGTGATCGGCGTCATGCCGCCGAAGTTCGGGTTCCCGCAGGAGCAAAACGCCTGGCAGCCGCTCTCGTTCACCCTTGCGCCCAAGCGGGGCACCGGCGGCCGCGCAGACGTCATCGGCCGGCTGAAGAATGGCGTCTCAGAGTCGCGTGGGGCGGCAGACATCGAAGCCATTTCGCAACAACTTGCCGCAACCTATCCGGAAAACAAGGACACCCGTGCTCGTGTGGGTCCGTACGTTCGCCATGTCATTGGCAGCGAAGTCACGAACACCCTCTTCACCATGCTGGGCGCTGTCTTCGGCGTGATGATCATCGCGTGCGTCAACGTGACGAATCTTCAGCTCGCTCGCGCGGCTGAACGGACGAAGGAAGTGGCCATTCGTGTCGCCATCGGTGCAGGACGATGGCGCATCGTGCGACAGACGCTCGTGGAAGGCCTGGTGCTCTCGGGCGCCGGCGCCCTGCTGGGTCTGGGTCTGGCGTGGGGAGGCACCGTCCTCTTCAGCCGCGCGATCGTCGACACCGATCCGCCGTTCTGGATCGATGTGCGCCTCGATCCGGTCGTGCTCACCTTCGTGATGGCCGTCACTGTCACGGCCGCGCTCGTGTCCAGTCTGGTGCCGGGATGGAGGCTCGCACGGACCGACGTCAACAGTTCACTGAAAGACGAAGGGCGCGGGACGACGAGTCTGCGCATGGGCCGCTTTGCCCGATGGCTCGTGGTGGTGGAAGTGGCGGTGTCGTGCGTGTTGCTCGTGGTGTCGGGCCTGATGATTCGAAGCATCGTTCAGAACAGCCGCACCGACGTGCCGTTCGCCACCGAGGACGTGTTTGTTGGACGTGTGTCGCTGGCTGACCGACTTTTCGCGGAACCGGCGGACATTACGCGCGCCAACGTGCTCGTCGAGGATCTGCTTTCGAAGGTCTCCGGTGTGAGAGCCGTGGCGCTGGCGGCCGACTATCCGCGTGGTGGTGGCGGCACGCAAGTGGCGATTGACGGCAAGACCTTCGAGTCTGCGGACGCCCATCCGCGTGTGCAGGTCATCACCTCGTCCGAGAAGTACTTCGATGTGCTGCGCGTGAAGCCGCTGATGGGCCGACTCCTCGAGCCCACCGATGTCAGTGGCGGGCTCCTGGTGGCGGTGGTGGACGAGTCGTTTGCGCGGCGACACCTGCCCGAGGGGGCGATTGGGCGACGGATCCGATTCGGCACAAACTCCGAGAAGGGCGTTACCTTCGACTCGTCGCCGTGGTTGACCGTGGTGGGTGTGACGCCGAGCCTGGTCGAGCCGAGTCCTTCCAACAACCAGAATGGCGGGCTGGTGTTCCGCCCGCTCGCGCAGTTTCCCAGACGCGACTTCTTTGTCTTCGCGTCAACGCCCGGCGACCCGCTGGCCATCAGCGCGGGTGTGCGTCAGGCACTTGCGCAGGTGGGTGAGGGGACGCCGGTCGCCGACGTCAACACTTTGGCCGGCGAACTCTGGCGCCAGGGATGGGCCGTGCGAGTCTTCGGCGGGCTGTTCATGACGTTCGGTGTGGCCGCGCTGGTGCTGGCCTCAGCCGGGCTGTACGGTGTGATGGCATTCGGCGTCAGCCAACGCACGCAGGAGATTGGCGTGCGCATGGCGATGGGCGCCGACCGGGGCCGCGTGCTTCGCATGGTCTTGTGGCAGGGGACCTGGCGCGTGGCGGTCGCCATCATCGTTGGCATGGTTCCCGGCTGGGTTGTGGGCGGGCTGATGGGGGAACTGCTCGACGGTGTCTCACCGGGTGACCCGCTGGTGCTGTTGGTGACGGCCGTCACGCTGCTGGTCAGCGGCGCGCTCGCCAGCCTGGCGCCAGCCTTGCGCGCGGCGTCGGTCAATCCGATCGTGGCGCTTCGGGGGGAATAACCCATTGCGCATTACCCCATTGGCTCATTTCAGATGCTTCTCCCAGAACTTCCAAACCAGATTCCATGAGTCGACCTGCTCGGGCGAATCGTCGCGCTGCAACGTCGTGGTGTTCGTGCGCCGGTTGAACGTGTGGCCCACACTGGCTGGGCCTGGCGTCGGGTTCACATAGACCTTGGTCTCAGATAGTGTGGGCTTCCTGGCGCGCAGGGCGTCGATAATCTGCTCGTTCTCTTCGAAGTTGACGTCCGTGTCGTTGGTGGCCACGTGCACGAGCAGCGGCACCTGCAGTTTGTCGACGTGATAGATCGGCGACCGCTCCTTGTAGAGTTCACGCTTCTCGAAAGGCAGGCCCAGGATGCGTGGCTGAGTTGCGAACTGGCGCTGATAGCTCGGGCCCTTGTACGACAGGCGGAAAAACAGGTTCGTGACAGGCACCATAGCCACCGACGCCTTGAAGGGGTGTTTCTCTCGGAACACCGAGTGCAGGGCAATAAACCCGCCGTGACTCCAGCCCATGATGCCCAGTCGGTCAGGATTCACGTGAGGCAGCGTCTTCAGGTAGTCCACCGCGCTCAGCACGTCGTCGATTTCGTAGCCGCCGTAGTCGATCGCCATGTGATGCGCCTCGCCGTATCCGGTACTGCCGCGATACTCGGGCGCGATGATGACGTAGCCCTTCTGAATCGCCTCACGCACAAATGGCAAGTAGGAAATGGACCAGTTGCCGTGCACGCCGCCATGTACCCAGATCATCGCGGCCCGGCTTCGCGGTCCACCCGTCTCGAGCGGCTGGAACACATACGCGGGAATGTCCATGTCGCCCACGCTGCTGCGATACGTGACCTTGGTGCACGTCATGACTCCCTTGCAGGCATCGGCGTACCGCGCGTCCTCGGCTGCCTTCGCGTCGACTGCCGCCTGGAAGTTGGGCTTCGTATGATCTTCGAACTTGTCGCTGACGTAGAGTTGACGCGCCCGCGCCTCGTCAAACGGCTGCGGCGCGCCGGCCCGACCGCGTCCAGCCTGCGCAGGTTGCGCTTGTTGCGTCGACGAAGCAACTTGATCCGCGCCGACTGGCAACGCGCCGGACAATGCCAACGCACTGAACGCGATCGTCAGAAAACGACCAAACAGCCTGGAATATTTCATGAGGAACCTCGCGCCGAAGTCTAGCACCAGGATCCGAATGTGGTGTGGCGGCAGCCGCTGAACGACCGGGGCGCGCGAGTCGCGCAGTGGGGCTGACCATCGGCAAGTGAGAGCGCGCCATGTTCCGCAGACTTGAGACCCAACCCGCGCGCTGCCGCCCGTGCTGGGCGTCGTCGCGCGCGCAGCGGCGAAGCGCCCTATGATGCTTTCGTGCGCAACCTCACCGCCGAATTCGGCAACATCGACATCTACCTCTTCGACCAACTCCTGAAGGGTCGCATCAGCGACACCGATCGTGTGTTGGATGCAGGTTGCGGTTCAGGGCGTAATTCGTACTATCTACTGACGCAGGACGTGGACGTGTACGGCGTGGACACGAATCCGTCGGCGGTCGCAGGCCTTCGTGAGCTCGCGCTCGAACAGGGCCGGCCGGCTGACGACGATCACTTTCGCGTGGAGCCGCTCGAAGCGCTGACGTTCACGTCACACACGTTCGACGTGGTCATCTGCAGCGCCGTGCTGCACTTCGCAAAAGATGACGCGCACTTTGAAGCGATGATGCGCGAACTCTGGCGCGTGCTGCGCCCAGGTGGCGTCTTCTTCGCCCGCCTCGCGTCGTCTATCGGGATGGAATCACAGGTGCGCCGAATCGTCGGCCGCCGCTTTGCGCTTCCTGATGGGTCAGAGCGCTACCTCGTGGACGAACAGCAGATCATGTCGCTGATGGCCTCCCTCGGAGGGCAGTTGCTTGACCCGCTCAAGACGACGGTGGTGCAAGGCCAGCGCGCCATGACCACCTGGGTGGTGCGGGCGGTTCACGACTGCTGATTCAACGGCCGAGCATCTTGTCCCGGACGGCCCGAAACTCGTTCCCCGCCTTCCATTCCGGATACGTCGCCGCCTGGGCGACGCGGTAGCCGACGACGAAGTAGAGCTTGCCGTCTTCGGCCAAACCGCTGAGGTCCCAGTCGGGTTTCACCTGATCGGAGGGCTTGTGGTAGTCGCGCGCGGTGTACTCGTCGCGCTTCTGTTTGCCATATCCGGCGGGTTTGTTGATGAACGTCGTGCCGTCATCAATGAAGAGCGCGGGCACTCCGGCCTTTGCGAAGTTGAAATGATCCGATCGGTAGTAGAAGCCCTTCTCAGATTCCGGGTCGGCGATGAGCGTGCGGCCCTGCTCCTTCGCTGCCGCCTCGAGGTAGTCGTCCAAATCGGAGGCCCCTTTGCCAATGACCGTCACGTCGCTCGTCCGGCCCCACAGGTTCATGCCATCAATGTTCACGTTCGCCAGCGTGCGGTTGAGCGGGTAGAGCGGGAAGCGCGCGTAGTACTCCGAGCCGAGCAGGCCCTGTTCCTCGGCGGTCACCGCCACGAAGACGATCGTGCGCTTGGGCGCCACAGGCAGCGCTTTGAATGCCCTGGCTATTTCGAGCATCGTGGCCGTGCCGCTCGCATTGTCGCTGGCGCCGTTGTAGATCGTGTCGCCGTCAGGCCCCGGCGTCCCGACGCCGAAGTGATCCCAGTGCGCGGTGTAAACAACGAATTCAGTCGTGAGGTCTCTGTCGCTGCCCGTGAGTTTGGCCACGACGTTCTGGGAGTCGAGCGTGCGAATCTGCTGCGTGAGCGTGACGGCCGCGGTGGCCTTGAGGGGCACGGGCGTGAACTCGCGCGTGGTGGCGTTCGCCTTGGCCTCGGCGAAATCGACGCCAGCGGCCTTGAGCAGGGCCGTGGTCGCTTCCAGTGAAATCCATCCCTCGATTGAAGCCTTGCCCATGTTCTTGTCGGGCGTCGAGAGATTGAAGCGTTCTCCACCCATCCCTTGTGCGACGGCAAACGGATATCCCGCTGGTCCTGTCTCGTGAACCACGAGGACGGCGGCGGCGCCCATTTCAGCGGCCTTCTCAAACTTGTAGGTCCAGCGGCCGTAGTAGGTCATGGCCTTGCCGCCAAACACCGCGGCGTCGAGGTTGCCTGGGCCGCTTCCGGGCATCTGGGGATCGTTGACCAGCATCAGGATCGTCTTGCCCTTCACGTCCACGCCCTTGTAGTCGTCCCACTGGAACTCGGGCGCCTGGATGCCATAGCCCACAAACACCATGTCGGAATTCGCCAGCGTGACGGTCTCCGTCACGTGGCGGCTGAACGGCACGATGTCGCCCGTCACGTTCATCTGCCGCGCCTTGCCGCCCTGCGTGATGGTGAACGGCGCCGACACGGTGGGGCGGATGCCGACAAGCGGCACCTTCTGCACCCACGTGCCGTCGGGGTTCCCCGGCTCGAGGCCGGCGGCTTTGAACTGGTCTGTCAGGTACTGCACGGTCAGGCGTTCGCCCTCGGAGCCCGGCGCGCGGCCCTGGAATTCGTCCGACGCCAGGCGGGTGATGTCCGCCAGGACGCGCGACGTGTCGATGTTCGGCATTTCAGCCACAGTCTGAGGCAGGGCCGGTCCGCCGCAGGCGGCAGCCAGGACAAGGATTCCGCAGGGAAACAATCGGGATCGCAGCATGGACACAATCTAACTCAATCGGTAATCTGAAATCTGGAAACCATCGGGGAATCGGAAAATCGGGTGGCCGTATGTTGTTTGTGCTGATCGCGCTATTTGCCTCGTTCGCATCGTCGGCCGGGCCGCAGAAGTCTGCCGCCAAGCCGGCCCCGTTCACCACCCCGTACTCACTCGCCGAGATGACCGGGAAACAGGCTGTTGTGGAAACCTCGAAGGGCACGTTTGTCTTCGAGTTGCTGCCCAGGGCGGCGCCGAATCACGTCGGCTTTTTCATGAAGCAGGCGCGCGATGGGGCGTTTGCCGGCACCACGTTTCACCGCGTCATTCGCTACGGCATCATCCAGGGCGGCGACCCGCTGTCCAAAGATTCGTCGAAGGCCGCGCAGTACGGCACGGGCGGCATGCACCTGCTCAAACGCGAACTGAGCCAGGAAACGCATAGTCTCGGCACCGTGAGCGCCGTACTGGCGCCGGGCATGCCAGACAGCGGCGGCTGGCAGTTCTTTGTGTGCGCCAGTCCCCAGGCCGCGCTGGACGGCCAGTACTCGATTTTCGGACGCGTCGTTGACGGCCTCGAAGTGGTGCAGGCCATCTCCACGATCGACGCCGACGAGAAGGGCATGGCGACGGAGCGTGTGGTCATCACGTCGGTAACCATTCGCGACACGCCGCCGCCCGTGAAGGCGCCGTTCGTGGACGCGACCGTAGAGGAAATGGCGAAGGCCCGCGCGGTGTTCGACACCACGGCGGGTGAGATCGAGGTGGAGTTCTTTCCCGACAAGGCGCCCGAGACAGTCCGCAACTTTCTTCAACTGGCCGTGGCGGGCGTGTTCGACAACACCCTCTTCCATCGGGTCGTCCCGAATTTCGTGATTCAGACCGGCTCGCCGATGCACCGGCAGACGCCGCTGACCGCGAAGCAGTCGGCGCTCATTCACAACCTGGTGCCCGAGTTCACGAACACACCCAACGTGCCTGGCATCCTCTCAATGGCGCGTGGCGACGACCCAGGCAGCGCGACGACGTCGTTTTTCATTTGCACGGGCGAGTGCCGGGGGCTCGACAATCAGTACGCGGTGTTCGGCCGCGTTGTGCGCGGCATGGACGTGGTGATGGCGATCGGGAAAGTCGAGGTGGACGGGGAGACGCCGAGGACGCCGGTGGTGGTCAGGAACGTCAGGGCCACTGATCGCGATCTGGAGACCGTCGCCGGTGGTTCCGCGCCGCTGCAGTTCTGCAATCCCGGCGTCTTCCCAGATGGGCAGGTCCGGCGCCGAGTGCCATCCGCCGATGTTCGACACCACCAGTCCGGGTTCCCGCGCCTCGCGTCCGAGGATGGCGCATGAGACTTCCGTGTGGAACCCGCAGGCCTCTCCGGGCCATTGGTATCGGTGGATCATCGGACGCCAGTATGGCGCGTCAGGTCCCAACGCCCTACTTCGCCGGGAGTAGCCCGCTCCGCCACGGGCTGCTAGTATGTCCCCGCCACGATGCGCAAAGCGCTCTTCCTGCTGGGAATCCTCGACGACTCGGACCTTGACTGGATGCTCCAGGTGGGCGCCAAGCGAGACGTGCCCGCTGGTACCATCCTGATCCAGGAAGGCCGAAGCATCGCAGACATCTACGTGATCATCGATGGTCTGTTTGCCGTGCGCACCAGCCGCACAGCCTCCACCGATGTCGCCAGATTGCGCAGCGGCGAGATCGTCGGTGAAATGTCGTTTGTTGATACGCGGCCCCCATCTGCCTCGGTCGTCAGCCTCGAGCCCTCGTTGGTGCTTGCCATTCCACGGGCATCGCTCGAAGCGAAGCTCGCTGGCGACGTCGCGTTCGCATCGCGCTTCTATCGCTCGCTCGCGGTCTTTCTCTCCGACCGGCTCCGCAGTACCGTCGGTCGCCTCGGCTATGGCGGTCCCGGGCCGGCCGCGCCGGACGACGCCGGCGCTTCAGACGACGAAGAGATGGATCCGGCCACGCTCGACGCCCTGTCGATCGCCGGCGCGC
>CAZAZR010000169.1:0-8232 GCA_964489685.1 uncultured Solibacteraceae bacterium
GGTCAAATAGATCACGCCACACGCACGACCACGCTGCCCGGCACTGCTGCAGGGCGACCAGAAGGCAGAAGTTGTAGGATCCTGCGCATGGCGCGATGATTCGCGGGGAGGATCCACAGTGATGGGACAAACAAAGGTATGGCCCGTGTTGGTCACGATGGCGCTGGTTTGCCTGGCGCCTCCGGCATCAACGACCGGTCTCTTCGACACCGCGGAATACGCCGCGCGCCGCGCGCGTGTCATGGAGGCGATCGGAGATGGCGTGGCCATCGTGCCTGGCGCCTCGACACCCGAGAGCGATGTGGCATTTCGGCAGGGCAACGACTTCTTCTATCTCACGGGTGTGGACGTCCCCGACGCGACACTGGTCATCGACGGTCAGCGCAAAGAAAGCATTCTGTTTCTGACGATGGACGAGAAGACGGCCGACGGGCTTGGCATTCCGGTCGCACTGGTCCGATCGCCCGCGGCGTATAGCGGCATCGAGCGGGCGCTGCCGGGCGACGGGCTGGCCGGCTTTCTGTCGGGCCTGTATCGGCGTGGGCCCACGCTCTATACGCCGTTTCGGCCCGAGGAGATCGGGCCGGAAAACAGCAACGAGAAGTTCAATGCGCTCCAGCGGTCGATGACGACCCATCCGTGGGATGGACGGCTGACACGGGAATTGCAGTTCGTGACCCGTTTGCGCGAACGGTTTCCGCAATACGAAACGCGCGATCTTGCGCCGATTGTGTGGAACCTGCGCAAGTACAAGTCGGCCGCTGAACTGGCCCTGATGCGCGAGTCGGCGCGGTTGGGCGTTGAAGGACACCGGGCGTTCATTCGCTCAACGCAGCCCGGCGTGGCTGAACGATCGCTGGCAGCGGTCTTCGACTTCGTCACCGCGCTCGGCGGCGCACGCGGGCTGGCCTATTACACAATCATTATGTCGGGCAAGAACCACGCCTACGGCCATTACCACGCATACGATCGAGTGCTGGCCGACGGCGATTTCCTCATTCTCGACGCGGGACCCGACTACGGCAACTACCACGTCGACATCTCGACGTCGTTCCCCGCGTCTGGCCGGTTCTCGCCGCGGCAGCGTGAGCTCTACGAGGCCGCGCTCGTCATTCGCAACGCGGCCATCGACACCTATCGTCCCGGCATCACGCTTCGGCAGGTTGGCCAGAAGATGGAGGAGGCCCTCAAGGCGAACAAGCTTGAACGTTTTGCTGCCGACTTCGCCAGCATCATCCGGTATGGCGGCTACAACCATTCGATCGGCATGGCGACGCACGACGTCATGGGCACATTCGCGGGTCCCGACGAAGTGCTGCAGCCCGGCTTTGTCTTTGCGTGCGACATCCAGATCTACCGTGTCGACGAGGAGATTGGCGTGCGCATCGAGGACACCGTGGCCATCACGGCGGCCGGCCGCGAGGTGCTGTCTGGGGGCGCCCCGCGCACCGTGGCAGACATCGAAGCGCTGATGAGGGAAGAGGGGATCCTCCAGAAGATCCGAAGGTAAGGGCCGTCGCCTGGGCGCCGCACAAGTCCCGGCCAGTTCCCCAGGGCCCCATTTCCCCAGTTCCTAATTCGTGTTAGTTTCCGGAGAATGAAGTGCGTCCTCGCTGGCGGATCGGGGTTTCTCGGCCGCGCGCTGTGCGGTGAGCTCATCACACGCGGGCACGAGGTCGTGGTGCTGACGCGAGGTGCGGCGCGCAACGATCACGGTGTGCGCTTCGTCTCCTGGCCAGGCGACGACTCGCCTGGGCCGTGGCAGGCGGAGGTGGACGGCGCCGGCGCCATCATCAACCTGGCGGGGTCTGGCATCGCCGACACGCGTTGGACCGCGGCGCGAAAGGCGGACTTGCGCGAGAGTCGCATTCGCGCGACCCGGGCGCTCGTCTCAGCCATCCGCAAGGCCACGAACCGCCCGCCGGTGTTCCTCAGCGGATCCGCAGTGGGGTTCTACGGCCCGCAGGATGACGATGGGCCGGAGTTGGATGAGTCGGCGCCGCCCGGTTCAGACTTCCTGTCCTCGCTGGCCGTGGACTGGGAAGCCGAGGCCCATGCCGCAACAGCTCTTGATTGTCGGGTGGCCATCATCCGCACCGGCATCGTGCTGGATCGCCGAGGCGGGGCTCTGGCGAAAATGATCCCACCGTTCAAGTTGTTTGGCGGCGGCCCCCTCGGATCTGGGCGTCAGGTGATGTCGTGGATTCATCTGCGCGATTGGGTGGCGATGGTTGTCTGGCTCCTCGAACACCCCACGGCGGCCGGCGCCTTTAATGGCACTGCGCCACAGCCGGTCACAAACGCGGAATTCTCGAAGGCGCTGGGCGCGGCATTGGGTCGGCCGAGCTGGCTGCCGGTGCCGGGCTTTGCGCTCAGAATGCTGGTGGGTGAAATGGCCGGACCGGCTCTGCTTGCCGGGCAGCGCGTGGTGCCGCGCCGCGCGCTGGATGCGGGTTTTTCGTTTCAGTACCCGGACATCGCCACCGCGATGGCCGCCGCAGTGCGATAATCCCGGCACCCGCGCCCTGCGGGCAGGAGAGGTGACATGACGAATCGTTGGCGTTCGCTGCTGCTTGGTGGTCTGTGTCTTGGTCTGGCCGGTGCCCTGATGGTGGCCCTGGTGCCCGCGCGGATAGACGCCCAGGCCGGGCTCAATGGCGCTCCGGACCGGCGTCCGAATGAAGGGGCCGGACCGTTCAATCGGATGGTGATCAGGAACGTGATGATCATCGATGGCACGGGCGCACCGCCGTACGGCCCGATGAACGTCATCGTTTCCGGCAATCGCATTCAGGCGATACAAGGTGCCGGCACGCCCGGAGTGCCGCCGCCCGCTGCGCCGGCGGGACGCACGGGCGGTGGTGGACGCGCGGGCGGCGCTGCCGCTGCCGATCATGTGATCGACGGCACGGGTATGTATCTGATGCCCGGCTTTGTCGACATGCATGTGCATGCGGGCGGCGCGCCAAAAAATGCCGACGCCGAATACGCCTATAAATTGTGGCTCGGCCACGGCGTCACGACCGTACGTGGCGTCGCCCTGGGGGGCAACCAGTGGAGCGCCACTGAGCGTGAAAAGAGCGAGAAGAACGTCATCGTGGCGCCGCGCATCTTCAACTACCAGCGACCGGGCGGCCTGAGCTCTCCTGAAACCGCGCGAACCTGGGTTCGCGAGAACGCCCACCTGATCGACGGCCTGAAACTTGGCGCGAGTGATCCGGACGTGATGGCGGCGGTCATCGATGAGGCCCATAAGAACGGGCTCGGCACCACGGCCCACTTGCAGCAGGGTGGCGTGGCGCAGATGAACGCCATCGATGCCGCGCGCGTCGGCCTCGATACGGTGACGCACTTCTACGGCCACTTCGAATCGCTGCTCAAGGACACCGTGGTCCAGGACTGGCCCGTGGACATCAACGCGAACGACGAACAGCACCGGTTCGGCCAGGTCGCCCGCATGTGGAACAAGATTCACCCCCAGGGGTCGCCCGAGTGGAAGGCCTACCTTGAAGAGCACCTCAAGCTTGGCACCACGTTCGATCCGACGATGACCATCTATTCGGCGGGCCGTGACGTGATGCGCGCGCGCGAGGCCGACTACCACGACAAGTACACGCTGCCGTCCCTGATGGACTATTACCAGCCCAGCCGCGTCAATCACGGGTCGTACTGGTACGACTGGACCACCCACGACGAGATCGCGTGGCGCAACTTCTACCAGGTCTGGTTCCAGCTGGTGAACGACTACAAGAAGATGGGTGGTCGTGTCACGGCGGGTTCAGACTCGGGCTTCATCTACCAGACGTACGGGTTCGGCTACATCCTCGAACTCGAAATGCTCCAGGAAGCCGGATTCCATCCACTCGAGGTCATCCAGGCCGCCACGATGAATGGTGCGTTGACGCTGTCGGAATGGCGTAAAACGCCTGTCGAATTCGGCGTGGTGAAAACCGGGAAGCTGGCAGACCTGATCCTCGTCGATCAGAATCCGCTCCAGAACCTGAAGGTGCTCTACGGCAACGGCGCCGTGCGACTCAACGACGCCACGGGCAAGGCCGAACGTGTGGGAGGCATTAAATGGACGATCAAGGACGGCATCGTCTATGACGCGAAGGCGCTGATGGCCGATGTGGCCGCGATGGTCGAGAAACAGAAGGCGACCAGGAAGTAGGACGCACGTGGAGTTTCGCTTCGACGAGGCGCTTCGGGTGCTTCGGCGCACGCCGGCCACCTGACCCTGCCTCATCTATCGGCGCGCCAGCCGCAGTGCGACGCTGGCGTTGCCGCCTTCGAGTACGCTCACGCTGGTTGCAAGGCTGCGGAACTGCTCAAGCGTCACAGGGTTCTGCCAGTCCTGACCCTGTACGGCCGGAACGGCGATCGCCAGGTAGTCGCCGGGTGGCAGGCCTGACGCGCTGAATGCGCCCTTGGCATCCGGCCGTACCGCGATCATGTACCTCGATGGAAACGTCCATTTGGTCGAGTCCTGGGCAAACACCAACACCGCACAGTCGGTTGCAGGCTTGCCATCCTCCGTCACGGTGCCGATGACCGTTGCGATGTTGCTGGTCAACGTCACCTCCACGCCGTCGACGTCGCCGGTGCGAAAATCGACTGGGAGATCGGTGATGTCCTTGCCGTTGCGCAGCACGCTCTTCACCATCCAGCCTGGTGCGCCGGCAGTGACACTGATCACCCGAATGCCATTCATGTTCCTGGTTTCGAAGGTCCAGTCGTCGGCCGTCACAGAGTCAGGCGGCCCACCGCCCACGGGCCCGGTCGCGAAGTTGACGGGCCTGGGAAACACGCGGACTCGCGCGGGCGCCGGGGGCGGGGCGGTCCCCTCGAGGACTATCCGGCCGCGAAGTGTCGAACCGGGAGTGACCCTGAGCGCCAAATTGGGCACATCGCCATCAACAACGATCTGAAGCGCCCCGAACGGTTGCGTGCCCGGACTCGTGCTGTTCCCGATGGGACGCCCAAAGCCCTGCAGCGCGTACGAACCGGCGGGCACGTTTCGAATCACGAACGATCCGTCCGGACCGGACTGAGCACGGGCGATGATCATCGCGCGGACATCGCCGCCGCTTGTCGGTATCAGCATGAGGCTTGCTGTGATCGGTTTGCCCTGCTCGTCGGTCGCGAGGCCTGACACCGTCGCCATGTCAGCGGGTGCCAGCTGGAAGACCACTCCCGTCACGTCCTGGCCCACGCCCACCTCGACCGGCTTGGCATCCCCGGGCACCGGAGTGCCGGGGAAGTACGTCACCGCAAACCCGGCTGCCTCGTCGGGTCCTGCAAACTGACCTGAGAGCGCCACGAGGTAGTACTCCGACGGCGGGAGGTTGAAGATCCGAAACCGTCCCAGATCGTCGGTCGGCCGACTCTGTGGCCCGACCATCATGAGCCGGTTCTTCCCTGCGGCAAACTGCACCTGCGCGGCCTGTACGGTCATGCCGGGTGCCGGGTCGCCGAATTCGTCGAGTAGCCGGCCCTCGATCGCGGCGGTACGCGGCAGTGTCATGTCGGCCTTGTCGAAGTGCTGGCTGTCAAGAAGTTGGACCCGCCGAGCGGTCTCGGATGGCCGCTTCTGGCCCCACTCGAGTGTGACGAACGTGTCGGCAGTGAAGGTGAGGGCGTATTCCCCGGCCCTGAGGCCTTCGACAGTGAACCGGCCGTCGGCACCTGTTCGTGTCGCTGGAACCTGCTGACCAAGGCCGCCTTCCCATCGGATGAGGCGAATCGTGACGTTCGGAAGCGGCCCATTCGTATCCCCTCGCGTGACCACGCCGGAGATCTTGCCTGTGGAGGCTGGCGCCGCAGGCGTCTGCGGATTCTGCAGTGCTGCGACAAGTGCCAGTGCAATCACCGAACCAATCATCGTCATGGCTTCACCACCAGGTTCGTTGTCAGTGTCGCTGGACCGCTGACCGTGAGTGCCGATGCGCTCGGTACCAGGCGACTCAGAATCATCGGGTCCATCCACGAACCATCTTCAAGAAACGGCACCGCGACGATGAGGTAATTGCCGTCGAGAAGGCCCTCGATGCCGTAGCGCCCCTGGTCGTTGCTCTCAGCGCTCTTCACCATGCGCGAGCGCCATCCCCACGTGCGGTCGTCGGCGCTGAAGACGACAACGCGTGCGCGGCCCGCAGCCTCTCCGGCATCATCGCGCACGATGCCAGACACCGCACCCGTTCGAGACGTGATGACCACGCGAACCGTGTGAGGTGTTTCGCGGCCTCGGAAATCAACTGGTACATCGGTCACATCCACGCCGTCGAGCGACACACTCTTGAGTGTCCAGCCGGGAGGCAGCCGCTGGAATCGAAACAGTCGCGGACCGAAGAGGCTCCTGAACGCAAACGTACCGTCCGTAGCGACTGCCCCCAGTGATGGACCGGCGGGTGCATCGGGCAGCGACGGCAACTCGAATTCAGTCTCATGCGCCATGACGTGCAGAGTGTTCAGCAGCGGCGCAGTCGCACCCTCCACCTCAACCTGTCCGTGCACCACTGCCCCCCTGACCGTGGTCAGCACCAAGGCCGGCGTTGGCTCGCCGTTCACCGTCAGCCGCGTCACCGCAAACTCGAGATCAGCCGTGGGGGACGGCCGCGCGGTGCCCATCACCCAGAATTCACCCGAAGGCACGCTCGGATAAGTGAAGTCGTTGCCCGCGGGGTCTATCGCTCCGCGGACCTCACCGACCGCCCCGCCCACGCGTTGCACGCGCACGAGCATGTTCCTGACCGCTGCGCCTGTCGAATCTAGGACCGTCCCGCGCACGGCCGTGGCCGGCACGGTCGGCACCAGGAAGTCCAGGCCAGCCACATCCTCGCCCGTTCTCACGGGAATCGACTGCCCGCCCTCAATGCGGGGAGCCCCTGGATAGAACGACCGCCCGAGCATGGTCAGCGCCTGGCCCGCCGCCGGAGGCGCCTGCCGGAGCACATCGAGCGGGTCGGTGGTCGCTTCAAGGTAGTACTCGCCTGCGGGAAGAGAATGAACGCGAAATCGGCCGCGGTCGTCTGTTCGCGTCTGTCGCACGGCCGTGCCACGGCGGCCACTCGCGTCGTACGAAAACCTCATCGCCGAGACCAGGGCGTTCACGGCCGGATCGCCGTTATCTTTCAGAATGCGACCGTCGAGCGCGGCGCCGCGCACCATCGGAAGATCGAGTGTCAGCTTTTGATCTGTGGCGACATCAAACTCGGCCGGCCGTTCGAACGCGCGTCGTGGATCTCGAACCTGTGGAACGAACCCGGCCTTTTCGGCGCGAATCCGATACGTACCGGCCGGGAGCTTCTCGAACCGATAGCGGCCTTCGGTGTCGGTATCGACTTTCGGTGGCGTGGCCAACGCGCCGGCGTCAAGCGTGACCCTCGCGCGGCGCACCGGCTGCGGCACACCGTTCATATCGAGGATCGTGACTCGGCCGCTAATCACGGCAGTACCGACGGCCCCGGGAACCGCGACGCGGTCTCGCGGCACCTGCAACGTCGACGCCAGTACCGTGGCTAGCACCCAACCGGTTATGCGAAGCATGGCGACAGACTACTCCAACCGGCGACGGAGGCATCCTGAGTTCGGTGTGGTGACCCTGGGCCAGCACATGGCAACGTGGGTGGCCCACGCGGAAGGCCCGGTGACCTTGCGCGTGCGCAACCTCGCGCGAACCGGCGTCAGCGCGGCATCAGGACGGTGTCGATCACGTGGATCACACCGTTCGACTGATTGACGTCGGCAATCGTGACCTTCGCCGTGCCACCCTTTTCGTCGGTCAGGATCAGATCCTTGCCGCTCATGGATGCCCAGAGCAGGCCACCAGCCACGGTCTTGATCTCGGCCTTGCCCTTGCTGTCTTTGATCATTTTTGCGACCGCCATCGAATCCCACTTGCCGGCCACCACGTGATAGGTGAGCACCGAGGTCAGCATCGCCTTGTTCTCGGGCTTGAGCAGCGTATCAACCGTGCCTGCGGGCAGCTTGGCGAACGCCGCATTCGTCGGCGCGAATACGGTGAAGAGCCCCGCGCCGACCACCGTCGTCGCGACCGCCATCAGTCCAATCGTTGCCAACGTCTTGAGGTTCATTGCTGAGTCTCCGTACGTCCAGGCAGAAATCCGGGCCGGCGCGTCGTGCGCCGATCCCCTTCTGCTCAAGTCCTACGGCCACGCCGCGCCACTGGATTGCAACCTTTACAACGCCGGCTGCGTCTATTTACACTACGTT
>CAZAZR010000170.1:0-8073 GCA_964489685.1 uncultured Solibacteraceae bacterium
CCGAGGGCCATCCTCGACAAGACGCCGAGCACCAGGCCGACAATCAAGCCCACGACGCTTGGACGCAGGCCCTGCCAGACCACGAGCGTCAGCAGGTCCCCCGGTGTGCTGCCGAGCGCCATGCGAATGCCGAACTCACGTGTCTGCTGAGTGACAATCGCGGACAACACGCCGAACAGGCCTGTCATGACCAGGAGCAACGTCATCGCGCCCAGCGCCGATGAGACCCAGGCCAGCGCGCCGAGAAAAAAGAACCGACCACTCAGCATCGTCCACCCGGAGCCAGCCGAGTCGACGACAAGTGAGGGATCGACATCCCGGATCGCTCGACGGATCGATCCGGCCAGCGCGGCGGTATCGCCGGACGTACGAGCAGTGATCACGAGCTGATCGCGCGGTTCCTGCGCAAATGTCAGGAAAGCCGCTCCTGAGGACTCTCTTTCCGATGTGCGCGATCCCATCGCGAACGTGTCGGTGTCGGTTGATACGCCGACGACCGTGAACTCGCCCGGCGCGCCCTTCGTTGGAGTGCTGCGCTGCAACCACACGGGTCGGCCAATCACGTCGATGCTTCCGAAAACCTCGCGCGCCGCCTTCTCCGTCAACACAATCACCGGCCGTCGATCTCTGACCTCATCGGCGGTGATGGTGCGCCCGGTCACGATGGTGATGCCCAGAGTGGCGAGAAGGTCCGACGTGCCCGGCACGAGGTACACGTTGATGCCGCGGTCTGTGGGCACCAGCTCGGAGTCACTGACCGCCAGGCTGCCCTGCTCAACACGCATGCCAAACGGCAGGCCGATGGACGCTGCCGCATACTCCACGTCAGGTATCTGACGAACGTGTTGGAGAATCTCCTCACGCGCACGCTCTGCCTGCGCCGGGTCGCGCGGGCTCAGATAGAAATTCACCGTCGCAAGGGCGAGGCGATCAACGTCGACACCAGGCGAACGGGTGCCGCGCACAACACTCTGCCCCATCGACACCGCCAGCAACAGCAAGGCCACTGACCCGGCCACCTGCACGGCCACCATCCGATGCTGGCTGCGCCAACGAGCAGGCGTGGAAGCTCCGTCCTGGGCCATCAGAGGGCGAAGATCTGAACCGGTCGATCGCCACGCCGGACGCAGGCCAACATAGATCATCGACAACACCGAGGCCCCGGCAGCCACCGCCACCACTGGCCAGCTGACTTCGGGCCGGAGCGGCATCATCATGCCTGCCGAGATCGGCACATCAATCTGCAGCATCGTGGCCAGCCACTGCGTGGCCAGGAGCGCGAGGACGGCTCCCATCGCCACAACCAGCCCGCACTCGACCAGTTGCTCGCGCACCAGCCGCCAGCGTGATGCACCGAGCGCGCGCCGCACGGCAAACTCCGGCTGCCGCGCCGCGCTTCTGGACAGACCGAGATTCGCGAGGTTCGTGCAGACCATCAGGAGCACGAGCCCCACGCCAATCATCATCGCCATGCCGAGGGCCGAGAACGTGTCGGTCTCCATCGTGCTGACCGGATCGGCGCGCCATCGTCTTCCGAATCGACTATTGACAGGTGCGCCTGTGGTGGGAAACGCCACCTCCACTCGGTGCCCCATGAGCGAGATTTCTTCAGAGGCTTTCTGTCGCGTCACCTCATCGTGAAGCCTGCCTCGCACGGTGAGCCAACGCGCATCGCGCCGCGCGGGATCGAAGAGGGCTGCGGTGATCCCCGGCATCGTGCGGCTGTGCTCCAGGGGCAGCCAGAATGTGGCAGGCGCAAAGGCCATGCCGAAGCCGGAGAAGTTGTCAGAGACGACGCCAACCACCTCGGTAATCTGGCCGCTGATCTTGAGCGTTTGCCCGACTGCGCGGGCTTCGTCCTCAAACTGTGCGCGCGCAACCCTTGCGGACAGCACGACGACCATCGGCGCATCTGGTGCGCTATCCGCGCGGGTGAGCACACGACCGTGGCCGGGCCCGACACCCACCATCGCGAAATAGTCGCCCGTGACGCCTTCACCCAACGCCAGATTTGCGGCACCTTCATTCACAACCGAGACAGCCAGTCGCCCAGATGCCGCCACGTGACGGAAACTCTGCTGCTGCTCGACCAGTGACTGCCAGTCCGGCCAGGAGAATCGCCCCGGCACTCCCGGACGGCCGGGAATCACGGTATCGCCTTTGAGTTCGACGATGCGGTCTGGATCGACCACGGCATCCGGCCGCCAGATCATGAAGTGGAGAAGGGAATAGATCGACGCAGTGGCCGCAATGCCGATGCCGAGCGTGACGACGGCGAAAGAGGTATAGAGCGGCGTCCGCCACAACCGCCGGGCCGCATGCCTGAAGTCGTGGCGGAGATTCTTCATCGGCGGCACTCCTGTGGGCATCGAGGCAAGCGAGAGCCGCAACAGTACGGCGAGGTACCCAAGCGTGAGTGCCACGCGGGCACCACGCCCGGCGGCGCGCCGCGATTCAAACACAAAGTCTGCCCATGACTCGCGCCACGGCGACACGCTGCCAACTTGGTCAATAGGCTTCATCGCAGACATTTCGCCACTTCGGTCATTTGTGACATTTCGTCATTTCACGTGTCAGATCTTGGCCCCGAGCGGCAGATCGCCTTCCATCAGTCGCGCGGCCACGAGCGCGCGGAGACCGAGCGTGGTCGGTTCATACAGCCGGCGCGGCGGGCCCTCACCGGGCCGCTCCTCCAACGTGGATGTCACGAACCCCTTCTGCTCCATGCGTCCCAGGGTGACGTAGACACTGCCGCGTTTGAGGCGGCCGTGGGCCGCGTGGACCAGATCGAGCCCGTACGTCGGGGCCTTCGCGGCCAACAAGTCGAGCACCAGGGCTTCAAGGGCAGAAATCATAGGCAGTCTTACAATACGTCACACTGACAATTTCGTTCAAGTCCCTCACGAAGGATCACAGGAGGCGCAGAGGCGCGGCGTCATTCCTTACCTTGTCGGCCGGTCTCGACGCACTGCTGGTGAATCAACCTGCCGGCGCCCGCAGGGACGGAACATCCAGGCCCTGAACGATGACAACGCCATCATCCTCGCCACCGCGCATCGCCGAAGCCCTCGTGCGATGGCTGCTGCGCGACGAGCCCTGGCGCGACACGACACTTGGCGACCTGCGCGAAGAGCTGGCCGACATCCTTTTCACCGATCGTATTCACAACACGTGGCGGCGCTTCCGTCCCCGACTCGACGTCAAGAAGGACTCAAGCATGCGTACTCTGATCTCGGAAATCCGCGTCGTCGCCCGTGCGCTCTGGCGCCAGCCGCTTGTGAGTGGCGTGGTGGTGATTACACTGGCCCTTGGACTGGGCGCCAACGCCGCCACATTCGGCATGATCGACGCGCTCATGCTGCGGCCCTTCACGATCCCCAACGTGGATCGCCTCGTCGTGCTGGCGGAATTGTCGCCCGACGCCCCGGATCCGCAGGAAGCCGTGGCACCGGGCAACTACGTGGACCTCCGACGCCATCCTCCGGACGCCCTCGCGCGCCTGACCACAGTTGGCTGGGGAGACCTGAACCTCTCGGGCACGGATCAGCCCGAGCGTGTGCAGGGTTCGCGCGTGGGCGCCGACTTTTTCGCGATGCTGGGCGTGGCGCCTGTCGAAGGCCGCTTCTTTGCCGCGCCCGACGAGGCGGCGGGGGCCGCGCGCACGGTGGTCATCAGCGACAGCCTCTGGAAGCGCCGGTTTGGCGGCACCGCGAACTTCGTCGGCAGCACCATCCGCCTGGGCGGCGAACCTTATACAGTCATCGGCCGCGCGCCGGCCGCATTCGATTTTCCCAACGGCAGTGACCTGTGGACGCCAACCATCCTGACCGCAGAGGAACAGACGGACCGCACGTCCAAGTACCTCACGGTGGTCGGCGAACTCGCGCCGGGAGCCACGCTCGAACAGGCCCAGGGCCAGTTATCAATTGCAAACCGGGCCTTCTCGCTGACGGTCATGACCTTCACGAAGGGTATGGTGGACTTCGGATTGCCCACTGTCCTCGCGCTCTGGCAGGCGGCAGCTCTTCTGCTGCTGCTGATAGCCGGCACCAACATCGCCAACCTGCTGCTGGCGCGAGGCGCCGAACGCCAGCGAGAACTCGCGGTGCGTCTGGCCATCGGCGCGGGCCGCTGGCGCATCGTGCGACAGATGCTGGTGGAAAGCCTGGTGCTCGCCGCCGCTGCGATTCCGGCCGCCCTGCTGGTGGCCTGGGGCTCGATCGCGCTCCTGCGCGGCATGATGCCCGCCGAGCTGATTCGTTTTGTCTCCGGCTGGACCACGATGGGCGTGACGCCGAGGGTGGTGCTGGTCACTTCTCTCGCGGCACTGGTCACGGCGCCGCTCTTCGGTCTGCTGCCCGCGCTGCAATCATCGAAACCGCCACTCGCGTCGTCACTCAAGGACGGCGGTCGGTCGGCCACGGCGGGCATCGGCCGCAGCCGACTTCGACGGGGTCTGGTGATCGCCGAGATTGCGATCGCGCTCGGCGCGTCATGCGATCTCGGTCGATCCCGCTGGAGCGCTCAGAGACTGAGGGGTCCTGGGGTCCAACCGGCTCACGTGCCAGAGCCAAAGCGGCGCCCTTGAGACCCAGGGCGCCCTACGTACGGCACCTCAGCACCTCAGCACCTCAGCACCTCAGCACTATTTACTGAGATACTGCAGCACCACGCTGGCCATGGCTTTCATGCCGATGCGGAGCGCGTCCTCGTCCATGTCGAAGTATTCGGTGTGCCACATCGCCGTGATGCCCTTGTCCGGGTTGGCGATACCGAGGAAGAAGTAGAAGCCGGGGATCTTCTTCTGGTAGAACGCGAAGTCCTCGGACACCATCTGCGCCGGCGGAGCCACCAGGTTGCCCTTGCCGACAGCGGCTTCCAGCGCAGGCAATGACGCCGCGACCAGCGCCTGGTGGTTGAACACCACAGGCGCCGTCTCCACGTAACTCAGTTCGTACGTCGCACCTGACGCGGCAGTGATGCCCTGCAGGATCTGGGTCATCTTGGCTTTCACTGTCGTGGGGCCGGCTTCGCTGAGGGACCTGACCGTGCCGGTCATCGTGATGCTGTCGGCGATGATGTTGAAGCGGCTGCCGCCCGAGATCGTGCCGACAGTCACGACCGTTGGCGATTGCGCATCAATCATGCGCGCCGGAATCGTCTGCAACGCCAGCACCACCTGCGCGGCGATGGGGACCGGATCAACACCGGTGTGCGGCATCGCACCGTGGGTGCTCTTGCCGATGATTTTGACCGTGAACCGGTCGGCGCTCGCCATGGCTGGGCCGGAGTTGTATCCGATCTGGCCCACGCGCAATGTCGGCATGATGTGCAGGCCGAAGATCGCGGACGGAGTCGGATTGGTCAGCGGCCAGTCGTCCAGCACGCGCACCGCTCCGCTCTTGCCGCCATCGGGATCGCCCTCTTCGGCGGGTTGAAACAGGAACACGACGGTGCCGGGGAGATCGGCGCGCATCCGACTGAAGATCTCCGCCACACCGAGCGCCATGGCGGTGTGGCCATCGTGACCGCAGGCGTGTTTCACGTTCGGCTCCAGCGACTTGTAGGGCACGTCGTTGAGTTCGGGCAGCGGCAACGCGTCCATGTCCGCCCGCACCGCCACCACAGGCCCGGGCCTGCCGCCTTTCAGCACACCCACCACCCCGGTGAGCCCCACACCGGTCCGTACCTCGTCAAAATTCAGCGCGCGGAGCCTGTCGGCCACAAGCGCCGCCGTGCGCTTCTCGCGGAACCCCAGTTCGGGGTTGCGGTGAATATCGCGTCGGATCGCGATGATCGCCGGATGCAGTTCGGTGGCCAGTGCGTCAATCCGCGATCGTTGGGCCGCCATGTCTGCCGTGCCCTGCCCCGCCAGCGTGGCACCGGCCGCGGTCATCATCAGTCCGGTCAAGAGTCTCTGCCGTACGTCCATGGGGTGACTATAATCGGTCCATGCGAACGCTGGGACTGCTTCTTTGTACGCTCTGTGTGACAACGGTCGCGACGCAGCAGGGAGATCCGATGGTGGAACGAGCGCGGAGGATCCTGCGTGATGTGCCCGTGTTCGACGGACATAACGACTATCCGTGGCAGGTACGGGAACTCGCCAAGGGCGACCTCACGGCGCTGGACCTGCGACAACCACAAAAGGCGCTGCATACAGACTTCGCCCGACTGGCGCGCGGCGGAGTGGGCGCGCAGTTCTGGTCGGTCTATGTCCCGTCGACCTTGCAGGGCACGACGGCCGTGACGGCCACACTGGAGCAGATCGACGTCGTGCACCGCATGGTCGCCCGGTATCCGGATCGTCTCGAACTGGCGCTCACATCAGCCGACGTGGAACGCATCCAGAAGGCCGGCAAGATCGCATCGCTCATCGGGATGGAGGGCGGCCACTCGATCGACTCGTCACTGGGCGCGCTACGCATGATGTACCGGCTGGGCGCCCGCTACATGACGCTGACGCACAGCCTGAACGTGCCGTGGGCGGATTCGGCGACGGACACGGCGGCGCATGGCGGCCTCTCACCGTTCGGCGAAGAGGTCGTTCGGGAAATGAACCGCCTCGGCATGCTGGTGGACTTGAGCCATGTTTCGCCGGACACCATGGCCGATGCCCTGCGCGTGTCGCAGGCTCCGGTGTTCTTTTCGCACTCGTCGGCCAAGGCGCTGGCGCACGTGCCGCGGAACGTGCCTGACGACATCCTGGCGCAGATGCCGAAGAACGGCGGCGTGGTGATGGTGACGTTTGTGCCCGGGTTCATCTCTCAGGAGGTGGCCGACTTCAACGCGCGCGAGAACGCCGAACGCGCCAGGCTGACGACGGTGGCGGTCAGCTCGCCCGAGTCAGTTTCACGGGGCGTGGAGATGTGGCGCTCGGCCAACATGGCGCCGCGCGCGACTATTATTCAAGTGGCCGACCACATCGACCACATCCGCAAGGTGGCGGGCATCGATCACATCGGCCTGGGCGGCGACTTCGACGGCATCACGCAGGTGGTGCTGGGTCTTGAGGACGTCTCGACCTATCCCGACCTCATCGCAGAGCTGCTGCGACGCGACTATTCGGATGAAGACGTGCGGAAGATTGCCGGCAAGAACATCCTGCGCGTACTCAAGCGCGCAGAAGACGTGGCGCGCACGGGACGATGATGCAGACGCCACCGCCTCCGCCGGCCATCATTGTCGCCCTCGGCGACTCAACGACCGCCGGGACGCCGCAGTTCAAGTCGCCCATTGAGGCGCCGCCTGACGGCGCAGGGAATCGGGAGAGCCAGTTTTCCTACTGGCTCATGCAGCGCCATCCAGGCTGGACCGTGCTCAACCGCGGCGTCAACGGCGAACGCACGGATCAAATCGCCGCCCGGTTCGACCGTGATGTCATGGCGGCAACGCCTGCCGTCGTGGTCATCATCGCGGGCGTCAACGACGTCTACCAGGGCCGGCCCGTGTCACACGTGACAGCCCAACTGCGCGCGATGTATGACCGTGCCTTGGCCGCGGGCATTCCCGTCGTTGCCGGCACCATCGTGCCGTACAACACGGCCACCGATGAGCAGAACGCGAAGATGCGCGAGATCAATGCCTGGATCGTTTCCGAGGGCCGACGTGATTCACGCATCCGTGTGGCCGATACACGCGCCGCCGCCGCCGCGCCTGGGCAACCCGATCGCCTGGCCGGCTCACCGGACGGGCTGCATCCGGACGTGGCTGGATACCGCAAGATGGCGGATGCACTGTCGCCACTGCTCGTCGCCGCCCTGGGAAAAGGGCTGATCAGGCCAGCCGGCGATTCACTTCGGTCCAGTTGATCACGTTCCAGAACGCGCTCACGTATTCCGCTCGGCGGTTCTGATACTTCAGGTAGTACGCGTGCTCCCAGACGTCGAGGCCGATGATCGGCTTGCGACCTTCGGCAAGCGGCGTGTCCTGATTGGCCGTGCTGTGAATCACGAGCTTGCCCTTCTCGTCGCTCAGCCAGGCCCAACCGCTGCCAAAGCGTGCCGCGGCCGCCTGGTTGAACCGGTCGCGAAATGTCTCGAAGGTGCCGAAGGTGCTGGTGATGGCCGCGGC
>CAZAZR010000171.1:0-8019 GCA_964489685.1 uncultured Solibacteraceae bacterium
GCCGAGGGCCGCAAGTACCTCGACTTTATCTCGGGCGTTGGCGTGGCCGCGCTCGGCCACGGCCATACGGGCCTGGCCGACGCCATCAGCGCTCAGGCGCGTACGCTCCTCCACACGTCGAACCTGTTCTACCACCCACTGCAGGCCGAGGTCGCGACGATCCTGGCAGCGCGCACGGGGCTTGACCGCGCGTTTTTCTGCAACAGCGGCGCGGAGGCGGTGGAAACCTGCCTGAAGTTTGCCCGACGCCACTGGTTCTCGCAGGGTCTCACGACCCGCACGAAGTACGTGGCGTTCACACACGCATTCCACGGGCGCACCATGGGTGCGTTGTCGGTAACCTGGGACGAGCACTACCGCGCGCCGTTCGCACCACTCATTCCGAACGTGGTGTTTGCGGATCCGAATGACGTGGCTGGTTTCGACGCGCTCGTGGACGACACCACCGCGGCCATCATCGTCGAACCGATTCAGGGGGAAGGCGGCGTTCGGCCGGTTCCTGCGGCAATGGCGGCCGCCATTGAAGCCGCGTGCGCGCGCACGGGCGCGTTGCTCATCGCCGATGAAGTGCAGAGTGGCTCTGGACGGACGGGACCGTTCCTGTACAGCCAGACGCTGGGCCTGACCCCGGATCTGATCGCGTTGGGCAAGGCGCTTGGAGCCGGGGTACCGGTGGGCGTGGCGATGTTCTCGAACGCGGTGGCGGCCGCCGCGACGCCTGGCGATCACGGCAGCACGTATGGTGGCAACCTGCTGGCGTGCCGCGCGGCGCTGGTCTTCCTCGAGGCGCTGGCCTCGCCGGCGTTGACCGAGTCACGGGCCGCGGCGTCGGAACGTCTGTTCTCGGGCCTGCGCGAGATGCAGCGCCGCCTTCCGATCATTCGAGATGTCCGCGGCGCCGGGCTGATGGTGGGCGTGGACCTGACCTGCGACGCCGCGCCCGTCGTCGCTGCGGCATTCGAGCGCGGTTTGCTGATCAACCGCACCAGCACCACCGTGGTGAGGCTCCTGCCGCCGTACATCATCACGACGGCCGATGTGGATGCGGCATTGCCGCTGCTTGAAGACGCCATTGTGGCGGGAGGAACTGTACAGTGACCGATTTGATCATCCGGCCCGCAACCGCTGCGGACGCCGAGGCGATTCACACGCTGGTGACGGACCATCTCGACGAGGGCCGCCTGTTGCCCCGTGAGCTGGCGGAGCTTCGCGTGCATGCCGATCGATTCATGGTCTGTGACGTGGCCGGACGGATTGCGGCCTGCGCTGAACTGGCGCCGCTCTCACCCAAGGTGGCCGAGGTGCGGTCACTGGTCGTCTCGCGCGACTTCCGCGGCGCGGGCCTGGCACACCGTCTGGTGGGCGAACTGCGCACGCGGGCCAGAACCATCGGGTTCAACACGCTCACCGCGTTCGCCCATGATGCGCGGTTCTTCGTGCGGCAAGGCTTCTCGATCGTCCCGCACGTGTGGGTACCCGAAAAAATCATGACGGATTGCGTGGGTTGCCCACTTTTTCGCAAGTGCGAACAGTACGCCGTCGTGCTTCCACTTCAGACGCAGCAACTGTACCGACGCAGCAGTCCGCTGGTGACTGCTGAGCGCTCACGCGCGCGGGTGGCCTGATCGTGACCGCGCGTCTCATCGAAGGCGGCGTGACGACGCCGGCAGGTTTCACGGCGGCCGGCGTCTATTGCGGGATCAAGAAACCCAACGCCGTCACGCATCCGCTTGACCTGTGCCTGATCGCGTCCACTCAGGGGCCCGTGCCTGCGGCGGCGGTGTTCACCACGAACCTGGCCGTCGCTGCGCCCGTTGTCGTCTCGCGCGACCACCTCCAGCATGGCGGCGGCCGGTGCGCAGGAGTGGTCGTCAACAGCGGCTGCGCGAACGCGTGCACCGGGGACGCCGGCATGGCGGTGGCCAAACAGATGGCCGCCGCAGCGGCGGCGGCTCTGGCCTGTGACACCGACCATATGTTTGTGTCTTCCACCGGGGTGATCGGTGTGCCGCTGAACCTCGAGAAGGTCAAGGCCGGTATCACTGCCGCGAAGGCGGCTCTGTCGATCGACGGCGGCACTGACGCAACACGCGCGATCATGACGACCGATCCGTTTCCCAAGTCCTGTGCGGCCATGATCGACACGCCGAAAGGCCGGGTCACCGTCGGAGGCATGACCAAGGGCTCGGGGATGATCGAACCGCGGATGGCGACCATGCTCGGCTTCCTGACGACCGATGCCAGAGTCTCGACCGCCGTTCTGCAGACGGCCCTTCGCCGGGTCTGCGACGAGACATTCAACGCCATCACGGTGGATGGCGAATGCTCGACGAACGACTGCGTGCTGCTGATGGCGTCGGGCCTTTCAGGCGTGGAGATCACGGACCCGTCCGACCCCGCGCTGATGGAACCCCTGCGCGCCGTCGCGGGTCATCTGGCGCGGGAAATTGTGCGGGGCGGCGAGGGTGCGACCAAACTCGTCACCGTGCGTGTCACCGGAGCGGCGTCGTTGTCTGACGCGAGGCTTGCCGCCCGAACGATCTGCAACTCGCCGCTCGTCAAGACGGCCATTCACGGCGGCGATCCGAACTGGGGCCGCCTGATTGCCGCGGCCGGACGGTCTGGCGCGCAGTTCGTGCTCGACGCCGCCTCGGTCCGTATCGGCGATGTCGATTTATTTGTCCAGGGCGTGCCGTTTGATGAGCGTGCCTCGGCGGCTGCCACCGTGCTGGAACAGGAGCGCATGGTCATTACGGTGGACCTGGGCACGGGGGGAACCGACGAAGCCACGATGTGGACCTGCGACTTCAGCGAGGAATACGTCACGATCAACGCGGAGTACCGAACGTGACGCTCGGGTCCAAAGACTTCCTTTCCATCCTCAACCTCAGCCCAGAGGCTCTTGAAGGCGCGCTCGCCATGGCGGCGGTCTTCAAGACCGATCGGATGAATGGTCGTCCACACCTGCAGGTGCTGGATGGCCAGCACGTCGCGCTGCTCTTTGAAAAGCCCTCCCTCCGCACACATGCCGCCTTCACCATTGCGGTGCGTGAACTGGGTGGCGACGTGATCGAACCCTCGAGTGACGTGGCGTTTGGCGGACGGGAGTCGGCCAGTGACGTGGCCCGCAACCTCGAACGCTGGGTCCGCATCGTTGTGGTGCGCACCTTCGAACAGGCGCGGCTGGAGCGGTTTGCGGCCGCGTCAGACCGCATGCGGGTGATCAACGCCCTGACCGATGAAGAGCACCCGTGTCAGGCGCTGGCCGACATGCAGGCGCTCCTTGAGCGCTGGGGCACTGTGAAGGGGCGCACCGTCGCCTTTGTCGGCGACGGGAACAATGTGGCGGCGTCATTGGCACAGGCCTCTGTGATGCTCGGCATGCATGTGCGTCTGGCGACGCCGCCGGGATTCGAGCTCAATGCGGGGCTTGCAGAATCGGTCCACCGGGTCGCCCGCTTCGGTGCCATCTTCACGCAGGGTCATGACCCGGCGGCGGCGGTCACAGGCGTGGATGCCGTCTATACCGACGCCTGGGCCTCCATGGGCCAGGAAGACGACGCGCAGCGGCGCGTGGGCATCTTTCAGCCGTTCCAGGTCAATGCCGCGCTCATGGCGCAGGCCGGCCGCGATGCCCTGTTCATGCACTGCCTGCCGGCACACCGGGGTCATGAAGTGACCGACGAGGTGATCGACGCGCCCACGTCGATTGTCTTTGACCAGAGCGAAAACCGGCTGCACACACAGAAGGCGCTCCTCGCGATGATGTCGTCGCGGTAGGATGGCCTGCGCGTGACACCATGCGAATAGCGTTGGGCCTTCTCGCCGCCACGTGCGCCACACCACTGGCGATCGCCACGATGTTCGGGGCACTGTATTTCCTTCAGGTGGGCTGGTTCGGAGAGCAGCGCGGGGCGCTGGTGGTGGAGAGCATCACACTCTACGCGACGTTCTCGGCACCGGTGGCCTTTTTTGTGACGATTGCGGCCGGAGCGCCTCTGGCGCATCGGCTCGCGCACCTGGGACACACCCGCTTCTGGCGCCACGCAATGGCCGGGCTCATCCTGGGCGCCACGCCATTCATCTTGTTTGACGGCTACATCATCGGGACCAATCTCCTGCTCGATGTTCGTCCGGCCCCGGACATCAATAGCGTCAAGATGGCCCTGCGCTGGGCCGCACTCGGCGGCTGGTGCGGCCTCTGGTCGGCCGCCGCCTATTGGGTCGTGGTGATTCGGAAGAGTACGTAGCGCGGGTTGGGTCTCAAGCCCGCGTCAGCCAGCGCCCTTGAAACCCAGGGCGCTCTACGTAGGATCGACGCTCGGTACGTTACAGTTTCCCAGTTCTATTTCCATTGGAGGCACCCTTGGCACGTCGAGGCATTCACTCTTTCGTACTTGGACTGGCGCTGGTTGCGACATTCCTGATCCCCGCATCTGCAGCGCGGCTGGCGGGCCAGGCTCCGGTCCAGGCGCCAGCACCTTCGGTGGTCGCGATTCGTAACGCAACACTCATCACGGTGTCTCGAGGCACCATCAACAACGGCACCATCGTGATGCGCGACGGCAAGATCGCCGCCATCGGGGCGAACGTCCAGATCCCGGCCGGCGCAACGGTGGTGGATGGCACGGGCAAGTTCGTCACGCCCGGCCTCATCGATGCCCACTCGCACATCGGCAACGACGCCATCAACGAAGGCGCCACCGCCGTCAGCTCGATGACCGACATGGGCCAGGTGCTCAACCCGACGAACATCGCCATCCAGCGCGATCTGGCCGGCGGCCTGACAACGGCCAACATCCTGCACGGCAGCGCCAATCCTATTGGCGGCGGGTCGGTGACGATCAAGCTGCGCTGGGGCGTGGAGAAGGGTGATGACCTGATCTTCGAAGGATCCATGCCCGGCATCAAGTTCGCTCTCGGTGAAAACCCCAAGCGGCAGGGCGGCGGCGCCGGTGGCCTCCAGGGCGGCGGTCCGCCCCGATACCCCGCCACGCGACAGGGCGTGGAGTTTGTCATCCGCGACGCGTTCACGCGCGCGAAGAAGTATCAGAAAGACTGGGCAGCCTACACCGCTGCGCAGAAGGCCGGACAGATGATCATTCCGCCGCGCCGCGATCTGCAGCTCGACGCGCTCGTCGAAGTGCTTGATGGCAAGCGTCTGGTGCACTGCCACTCCTACCGCGCGGACGAGATCCTGATGATGATTCGCGTGGCCGACGAGATGGGCTTTAAGGTGGCCACCTTCCAGCACGTGCTCGAGGGCTACAAGGTGGCCAAAGAAATTGCGGCCCACGGTGCAGGCGCGTCCACGTTCTCTGACTGGTGGGGCTACAAGATCGAAGCGGAAGACGCCATTCCAGGCAACGCGGGCCTCATGACCCACAAGGGCGTGACTGTGTCGATCAACTCGGACAGCGCGGAACACGCGCGCCGCCTGAACACGGAAGCCGCCAAGTCCGTGCGCTGGGGTGACGTCAGTGACGACCAGGCCATCGCGATGGTCACCATGAATCCTGCGCGCCAGCTTCGCATCGACAACCGCGTCGGCTCTCTTGATGTGGGCAAGGACGCGGACGTGGTGCTCTGGAACAACCATCCCCTCAGCACGTTCGCCATCGTTGACCAGACCTACATCGACGGCAAGGTGTACTACGACCGCGTGGCGGACCTCGCGCGGGCAGCCGATGTGGAGAAGCAGCGCGCGGCCATGGGTGGCCGCGCGGGCGGCGCCGCCGCTGCCCCGGCCGTGACGGCGAACCTCTTCAACATCACACCGGAAGCCGGCAAGGTGGCGTACAACGCGAACGGCGGCACCTGGGCCATCACGAACGCACGCATCCACCCGGTGTCTGGCCCGGTCATTCCCAAGGGCACCATCGTCATCAAGGGCAACCTGATTCAGGCCGTGGGCGCCAACGTGAGCGCCCCTTCGGGCGCCCGTGTGGTGGACGCCAAAGGCGGCAATGTGTATCCGGGCTTCATCGACGCGCAGACAGACCTCGGGCTCAACGAGCCAGGCGTCCGGAGCTTCGACGATGTGAATGAGATGCTGCCGTTCAATCAGATGCTGCGCACGCGAGTGGCGTATCAGTCGGATAGCGACGCGATTGCTGTGGCGCGCACCGAAGGCATCACGTCTGCGGGCATCTTCCCTGGCGGTGGCATCATCGGCGGTGAGGTGCCCCTCATGAACCTCGACGGCTGGACATGGGAAGAAAACGTCGTGCGACCCGCAGCGGGGCTGGCGTTTTCGTTCCCGGGCGGTGGTGGCGGAGGACGAGGCGGCGGCTTCCCGGCTGGCGGGCGCGCGGCCGGTGCCGGCGGCAATTCGGGCCTGCGCGAACTCGAGGCGTTGCTGGCGCAGGCGAAGGTCTACGGGACCAACCCGGCGCGCGACAAGAACTGGAACCTCGAACCGTTCCTGCCCATCCTCAACAAGCAGCAGGCGTTTTACATCAGCGCCGGCAGCGAAGCCGCGATCACGCAGGCGATTGCGTGGGCGCAGCGTCAGAACGTGAACATCGTCATCCGCACGAATCCGGCAACAGCTGTGACCAGCGCGGCGGCACTCAAAGCCGCAAGCGTGCCGGTGATCATCAGCACGGTGCTGACTCTGCCGCAGGGCGATGACACCTTCCACGCGGCCACGTATCAGGCTGCGGGCGAACTGGAAAAAGCCGGCGTGACGTTTGCGTTCTCGAGCGGCGGGTTTGAAACCGTTCGGCTCATTCCGTTTCAGGCCGCGATGTCGGTGGCGTGGGGGCTCAGCAAGGAGCGCGCATTGCGGGCGATGACGCTGGATGCCGCGAAGATCTTCGGCGCCGACGCCCTGGTCGGCAGCATTGAGCCCGGCAAAGTGGCCAACCTGGTGGTGACCAACGGCGACGCGATGGAAATCCGGTCGCGTGTGCTGCACGTGGTCATTGCCGGCAAGGACGTGCTGCTGCAGAACAAGCAGACGGAACTATTCAACCGTTACATGGGTCGTCAGTAGGAGGAATCGTCACATGCGAAACCTGAGAATACTCGTCATTCAGGGCGCTGCGATCCTCGTCGCGACGCTCACGTTCACTCTGACGGGGGGCGCGGCGCCAGCCGGCCTCACGTACGCCATCACGGGCGCGACAATCGTCACGGTCTCCGGGGCGGTGATTGACAACGGCTCCGTCGTGATGCGCGATGGCGTCATCCAGGCGGTGGGTGCCGGCATCACCATTCCGGCTGATGCCATCGTCACCGATGGCGCCGGACTCACGGTGTATCCGGGTCTCATCGACATGGCCAGCGCCGCGCCGCTCGAAGCAGCGGCGCCGGCGGGTCAGGATCCCGCGGCCGGACGCGGCGGTGGCCGGGGCGGCGGAGGCGGCACCCCGTTCGCCACGCTCGAAGAAGCCGACCGTGCGAAGCGCGCGGCCATTCTGCGCCCCGACTACCAGGCCGCAGAAAACCTGGTCGAAGCAAGCGACGCGCTGAGCCAGATGGCTCAGGTGGGCATCACAAGCGTCCTGGCGGTGCCCTCGCAAGGCATCTTCAAGGGCCAGAGCGCGCTGGTCAACACCATGTACCCGCCCGAGGATCCGCAGATCAGCACGATTGCGGACTACCGCCGCGGCCTGGCCGTGGTGAAGGCGCCTGTCGCCCAGCACGTAAACATTGGTGGTCGTGGCGGCGGCACGGGTTACCCGAACTCGCTCCTTGGTACGATCGCGTTCACGCGCCAGGGGTTCCTGGACGCGCAATGGCAGCGTGATGCCACGGCGATTTACGAGAAGACCGGCGCTCGCGGGCCGCGACCGCTGGTGGAGCCGTCGCTCGATGCGCTCAAGCCGGCGCTGTCGAGGCAGATGCCGGTGGCGTTTGACGCGAATGAAGGCCGCGAGATCGACCGTTCGCTCCTGATGGCGCGTGACTTCGGCCTCGACCCGATCATCGTCGGCGGGTCGGGTGCCGCGAGCCGCATTGCAGATTTGCAGAAGGCGAAGGCCCGGGTGATCTACGGCGTGAACTTCCGCGGCG
>CAZAZR010000172.1:0-7845 GCA_964489685.1 uncultured Solibacteraceae bacterium
GAACCGACGACAATCGCCGGTGGCGAGGCGCCCGACCCGGCCCACCCCTACTATCAGGTCGCCGGCATCGTCCGCGCACGCGATTGGTCAGCGTGGCATATCGACGTGTCCAACCCGAAGCAGACGTATTGGCTGAATCACTATCCGCGGGTCGGCCACAAGATCTATAAAGAGGACTTCGAGGCGACGATCCCCATGGCGGCCGGCGGGGCCGTCACGGTGCGTGTCGTGGACGGCAACGATCGGCAAATGGACAATGCCGAACCCGGCCTGCCCGATCGGATGCAGATCGTCGCAGGCGTGACGGACAAGCCGCTGGATGGTCAGATGCTGCGGCTCGACGTGCGGCGAGTGACCGTCCGCGAACCCCGGGACCCCGACGACCGCACGCTACTTGAACGTCACGTGCAGGTAGACCGAATGGCGTCCGTAGGTCTCGTAGAACGGCTTGAACGCCACTCCCGCAATCGAGAACCGAAGTGTGGCTGGGTCGCCGGCAATTGACCGGCTGATGTCGCCTGCGTCGAGCACCACCTGGCGCCAGTCTGTGCGCGCAGCCGGTTCTTCGGCCGCCAGCAGGACCGGGCCGTACAACAGGCTGGCCACGTTGGGCTGATCGGCCACGTGGTCCAGGCGGAACCCGAACGGCATTCTGACCTCAATCGTGTCGCCGTCGCGCCACGCGCGGGAGATGGTCAGGTAAGTGCCCGATGTCGCGTTCACCGCCTCGTCGCGGCCGTTGATCTTCACGAACGTGCCGCGGGTGGCCCAGCCTGGCACCCGAATCTTCACGTCAAACCGTCCCGCGCCCTTGATCACGAGCTTCGTCGTGTCGGCGTTGGGGAAGTCTGTCACTTGCTGGACGGTGACGTTGCGTTCGGTCCAGCTGAGTGTGGATGGGATGAACAGATTGACGTACAGAGCCGAGTTGTTCGCGCTCTTGAAGTAGATCGTGTCCTGCAGCTTGGTGTGGCTCTCGAGCGCCGTGCCGTTGCAGCAGGTGAAGCCGTTCATGTCGGCGTTGCCGAACCGCTTCTGCGCGCCCGGGTTGAGCGGCACGTGATAGGTGTTGCCCGCGTCCTGCTCGGCCACTGACGCGAGGATGTGGTTGTAGAGCGCGCGCTCGTAGTGGTCCATGTACTTGGCCGTCTGGTCGTACATGAAGAGCTGCCGGTCGAGCTTCAGCAGGTTGTAGGAGGCGCAGGTTTCGTTCTGGCCATCGGAAGCGAAGCCGTTTTCCCACAACGTGTTTGGCTGCACGGGGAAACACTCCGCGTTGTTCGGATTGCGCGCGCCGGCCACGCCCCCAATGCTGTAGGTGTACCCGCTGTTGACGATCTCCCAGAAGTTGGACGCGATCATGTAGTACGGCAGTTCCTTGGTATTGCGGAACGTTTCGAGTGCGCCGGTAATCTGCGGAATGTGCTGGTTGGCATGTCTGCCGCGGATGGTGTCGACGCCTTTGGCCAGGCCGTGATCGCGATTGGCGTTGCCGTAGAAAAAATTGATGTTGTCGAACAGCTTCGCCGTGTCGAGGAACCGCCGCTCGCCCGTGAGCCGGAACAGCCGGGCCATTGCCTCGTTCATGCCGCCGTATTCGCCGGCGATGTACCGGTTCCACATGCGGATGCGCGTCTCTGGGGGCAGCGCGCTCAGCCGCGTCTGAACCCAGCCGCCCATGCCGCGGGCCATCTCAAGCGCCTTCGTGTTGCCGGCCACTTCGTACGTGTCGAGCAGGCCCGCCAGAATCTTGTGCAATGTGTAGTAGGGCGCCCAGATCTGGCTGTCCTGCGTGCCATACGTGGCTCCGCGTTCGAGCATGATGAACTGGTCGGGCGGATACGCGCTGATGAAGCCGGTGCCCCAGTTCCAGTAGTCGGTGCGAATGGCGCCGGCTCTGAGGTTTGAGTCAAAACTCTCTCTGCCGGGGCCGATGGGCACCGCTTTCGGATCTGCCACCGACGGCCCGCCCGCCTGCGTCGGCTGGCCAGACTTGCGTGACAAGTCGTACAGCGTGTCCACCAGGTAGTTCATCTTGGTGAGGAACTTCGCCTGCAGCGCCGGGTCGTATCCGGTACTCGCATAGGCCTGGGCGATGGCCGTCAGGTAGTGGCCGCTCGCATGCCCCCGCAACCTGGTCGTCTGGTTGTCCCATCCTTCAAGCTGCCTGGTACCTGCCGGCTGCGGCTGACCAAACGCCTCTCGGAAGTTGTAGAGAAAGGCGTCAGGATTGGTGGCCGCAAGGCCGCGCAGGAACTTGTCGCGGTTCTCGATGAATGGCGTCTCGCGCCCCTGCGCGTCCCGGTCGAGCACGACCTGGTTGAGCGGGAACGCTTCAACCAGGCGCTCTGGCGGCGTCGTGGTGCCCACCGGTACTTTGATGATGACGGTCGCCTTCGGCTCGAAGCGTGTGCCAGGTACCAGCCCGCTGACGGTGTAGGTGCCGACCTTCAGCACAGCCGCGTTGTCAGTGGGGGAGGGCCAGATCACGCGGGCTTCACCGGCGACGCCCCCCGCGTAGGTGGCGGGGAGGGAGGCGGGCAGGCGCGGCAACATGCCGACGACCGTTTCCACGGTGATGTCCGGAACCACTGTCAGCCGCGCCGCGAACGGTGATTCGCGCGGAATGTTGGCCGTCGAGATCTGCGGCGGCGCCGCGCCGCGGCCCTGCGCCGACTGCGTCGCCGCAAGCGCGTTGCGCCGGATGGTGGCGATGGGTTCGTCGCCCAGGGCGATCCGATAGAGACGGACGTCGCGGAATCGTCCATGAAGCGTCGGGGCATCGTTGTCCTGCGATCGCCCGAGGAACAGCCGGTTGGTTGACAGCGCCTGCGGAACCAGCTGGTCTGGCGTGACGGCCACACCGGTGGCCTGACCCGCCCGCACGCCATCGATGAACGTCGTCAGTACTCGGCTCGCGGGGTTGAGGACCACCGCGAAGTGAATCCACTGGTTTTCGACCACCGGTTTGGCCGGGGCTTCTCCCTGGGTCTTGCCACCCACCACCACGGACGCGCGGAACCCCTGGGCATCAACGAACGCAAACAGGCGCGTGTCGATGTTCTGACCGAAATCAAAGACCGGACCCGTCGCACGAGTGGGAAGGTACAGCCAGCCGACCACCGCGATGGCGTCTTCGCCCTCCAGAACGTCGGAGGGCAATTGCACATGGCTGCCGGCGCCGGTCAGCAGCAGCACGCGGCGCTCGCCATCGTCGACGAACACCGCACCGGTGCCCCGCATTGTGGCGTGAAGCTGGTTCCGCGACGAGTCTTCGGTGTTGCCGTTGAACACGTAGCGTGCCACCAGACTCGTTTCGCCGATGCCGTCGAGAAATTGATCACCTCCCTGGCCGGCAGTCTGCCCCGTCAGGACTCCCTGTTGAGCGACAACGGCCGCGATCGTGGAGACGGCCAGAAACAGCGGAAGCAACAGACGGGTCATAGGACAGATTATGTGCGATTCCGCCACCGCTCTGGGGTGAACGAATGGGTGGCCTGGATCGGCCGGAGGGCTGGATCGACCGGAGGGCATGGGCTTCAGCCCATGCCGATCGTCCCGGGCTGTATGATCGCGCCCGGAAACCTATGAGCGCGCGTGAATTGCAACGACTTGAGGTGAGCCTCCTGTGGCTGTGGCCGCTTGCCTTCGCCGTGGCATCTTCTCTTTGGGTGTTCTATCTCTCGGCGACCGATCCTGATCGCCTGCTCGGCTTCGTGCCCGACGATGCGTTTTACTACTTCGGTGTGGCGGAACACATCCGCGAGGGCTGGTGGTTCTCGTTCGACGGTCTCACGCGCACAAACGGCTTTCATCCGCTCTGGGTACTGGTCATCACGCCGGTGCTGGCCGTGGCGGGGCACCAGTTTGTCTATGTCCTGATAGTTGGCGCGGTGCTGACGGCATTCGCCATCGCCGTGCTGGCGCGTTGCGTCGAGCACCTGTGGGATACACGCACAGCGGTCGCGTTCAGCGCGCTAATGGCCCTCAATCCGGTGGTGTTCGCCCACGCCGTCAACGGTTTGGAGACGGGCGTGCTCCTGTTGACGACGAGCCTGTTGTTGTGGATGGCGTATGTCCGTGGCGTGCGCTCGCCCAGGGACGCGGTCGGTTTCGGTGTGATCACAGCTGCCGTGTGCCTCAGTCGCACCGACGCCGCGTTTCTTGCCGCGCTCGTCTGGCTGGGGGGCCTGATCGGTCAGCGCCATCAGCCCGTGGACGCTTTCCGGCTCTTGGTACGTGCCGGTCTGGTGGCCGCACTCATCATGGCCCCCTGGTTCATCTACAACGCCGTTGTGTTCGGCAGCGTCGTGCAGGACTCCGGGCGAGCGTTCGTCGTCATGGAGCAGCGTTACCACTCGTTTCATGGCTCACTGGACGTACTCGCGACCAGGTCCGCTGCGGTCCTCACATCCGGTCTGGGTGCGTTGGGCGATCGGCTGGGCCTCGTGCATCAAGCGGGGCTGGTGTTGGCAGGCATCCTTGGCGCGATCGCGTTCAGGCGCCGGGGCGCGACGCTTGCCCGGGTGGGGTTTGTGACAACCCTGCTTGCGTATGCAGCCGCCATCCTGCTGGCTGGTGCGTGGCGCCTGGTCATCCGTGAATGGTACCTGGCCCCGATCGTCGCGCTCGCGATGTTGCTCGTGGCCCTTTCGGTGTCGCTGCTGCCTCGGCGGTCGTTGATGTACGGTGCAGCGCTCTTCATCGGTGTGGTTCTGTCCGTTGAGGGCCGCGACGTAGTCCGTCGCGGACCGTGGCCCGATCAGTCCGCGGAACCGGCCCGGCTCCGTGTGGTGGCAGCGAACCTGCCTGCAGACGCCGTGGTCGGCAACTCCGATGCTGGCATGTGGGGTTGGTTTGCGCCATTTACGACCGTCAATCTCGATGGACTGGCCAATTCCGAGGTGCTACCCGCGATCACAAACGGCCGAATGCTCGACTACATCCGGGCGCGCGGCATGGCCGGGTTCTTCTTTGGCCGAACGTGGTGGAAGCAGCCCTGGCTCATGGGACCGGGAAGTGGCTTGTTGTACGAAGACGTGACACTCTCGGGCGAAGATCCGGAAGGGCGCCGCTTCACCATGTCGCGGGCGCTTGAGCACAACGCTGATGTCGTCGCCCGGTTTGGTCGCGAGTCCATCGAGAACACGGATGCGGACTTCTCCCGATGGCTGGGTGAAGGGTGGGCCGTGCCACCCGCGCCGGGACCGGCCGAGGTCTGGTCGTCGGCAGCCGCCTCAAACATCTACCTGCCGGTGCCGACCGATCGCGACACCGAGGTCACGCTCTGGCTCAATGCCATTGCGAGCCCGGAGCGCCGCACGCGGATCCGTGTGTCGGTGAATGGCCAGTCGGCGGGGGAGATCGAGGTGCTCAATGCGGCTTCGCACCAGCCTCACAGGATTGCGATCCCGCAGTCGGGCGGCCTGCTGGCCACCATCAGGCTCGAGTACGACCACACGTGGAAGCCGAGCGTGCTGGGTGTGTCTACCGACACCAGGGACCTGGCCGTGAGCATTGTGCGCATCGCGACTTCGTCGGGATTCGACTAGCGGCTCGTTGATCAGGGCCGGGTACAGCGGGAAGCGCCGGCTGTGTGCCAGAGGTGCGGAGCGGCCACAATGCGCACCAGGACCTCTCCGGCTTCTGGCGGCGTGGGTGTGAACGGCGTCAGTGCGAGAACGTCGCCATGTGCCCCGGTGCGCCGGAACACCAGGCGCTGGCATGTGGGGGTACTCATCGAGGCAACGGCCCCACAGAAACCGGCTCCGATGCAACCGGCACAAGCGGCAGCAGCCAGTCGAACGGCAAGCCGCGTCGCAACGCGCTGCCCACCGCCATGCTTGCCACCACGACCATCAGCGCGCCGCCGATCGAGGTGACAGTGGTGTGGGGAATGTCCGCCCGCTTTAGGGCAATGGCGAAGACGACGGCGCCAGCGAAGTACAGAATGTAGACGACAAACGACCAGCGCGCCAGCGCGCGCGCCCACGTCAACGGCCCTAGTGACGAGAGGGGCCGGAGAATAGTTATGAGCACGGCGATCGCGTAGGCCTCGCCCGAAAATGGCACGGCTGCGGGAGACACATGTACGGCCAGGGCCACCACCGCCGCGACCAGGGTGCCGATTCTGAATGTGTCGGCCAGAAACCATCGCTGAATCGTTCGGTGTGCGAGCCCGATCGCCAGGCCGGCCGGGATGTACGCGAGGAACGGGGCGATGCGCTCAATGCATTGCAGCAAGCTCGGCGCCGGCCATCGCGCGAGTTGTCCGCGCGCCACCCAGCCCAGTACAGGCGCCAACATGACCGTCACCCCGAACACCAGGTGCAGGAACCACAGGTGCATGTACGCGGTGAGCACCAGGCTGAGGGGAGGAAGGACAGCCGGTTCGCCCTGCAACCAGGGGCGCACCACCCACCAGCCGATCCAATAGAGATACGACCACACCAGCGAAGGTACGAGCAGGCGCGTGATCCTGGCGCGCACGATCGCGCCAAACGATCGCGCCGGGTTCCGATCGAACGCCACCGCCATCACGAAGAAGCTGCCCATGATCAACCCGGGAAAGGCGAAATCCCGGACGAGCAGGATGACGTCGCTCGGATCACCGCCGCTGAGCACGTGGACGTGGAGCAGGACGACCGAGAACATGCTCAGGCCGCGAAACAGATCCAGGCCTTCGTACCGTGCGGCGGGCGCGTTCACTTCGCTATTCTATTCGGCCGACAACTGCTTCCGACTGTCCACCACCTGCGCGACTGCGATAGGATCCCAACACCATGTCCAACGAATCCAAGTGTCCGGTGTCGAGTGGCGCACGGCACACCGCTGGGGCCTCCGCCAATGCGAGTTGGTGGCCGAATCAATTGAACCTGACGATCCTGCATCAGAATTCCTCGCTGTCCGACCCGATGGGAGAGGCGTTTGACTACGCCAGCGAATTCAAGAGCCTCGATCTGGACGCTGTGGTCACAGATCTCCACGCCCTGATGACGTCGTCGCAGGACTGGTGGCCCGCAGACTACGGCCACTATGGGCCGTTCTTCATCCGGATGGCGTGGCACAGCGCGGGCACCTACCGAGTCGGTGATGGCCGCGGCGGAGCCGGATCCGGTACTCAGCGCTTCGCACCCCTCAACAGCTGGCCCGACAACGGCAATCTTGACAAGGCGCGCCGGCTGCTCTGGCCGATCAAACAGAAGTACGGGCGGAAGATCTCCTGGGCCGACCTGATTGTGCTGACCGGCAACGTGGCCCTCGATTCGATGGGCTTCAAGACGTTCGGCTTTGCGGGCGGGCGTGCGGATGTGTGGGAGCCGCCAGAGGATATTTTCTGGGGCCCCGAGGGGAAGTGGCTGGCCGACGAGCGCTATAGCGGCGATCGACAACTGTCGAATCCGCTGGCCGCCGTCCAGATGGGATTGATCTACGTGAACCCGGAAGGGCCCAACGGCAATCCGGATCCCATCGCCTCGGCGCGGGATATTCGCGAGACGTTCAAGCGCATGGCGATGAACGATGAAGAGACCGTGGCCCTTGTGGCCGGCGGGCACACCTTCGGCAAGGCTCACGGTGCGGGCGATCCGGCGCGAGTCGGCCCTGAACCTGAGGCGGCGCCCATTGAGGAGCAGGGCTGCGGCTGGACGAACAAGTTTGGGAGCGGCAGGGGAGTCCACACGACCACCAGCGGCATTGAGGGCGCGTGGACGCCGACGCCAATCACCTGGGACAACAGCTACTTCGAGACCCTCTTCAAGTACGAGTGGCAGCTGACAAAGAGCCCGGCGGGCGCCCAGCAGTGGACACCAAAGGACGCCGCGGCCGCGAACACCGTCCCTGATG
>CAZAZR010000173.1:0-7821 GCA_964489685.1 uncultured Solibacteraceae bacterium
CAAATTCAACCCCCCCAACCCCCCCAAGCCCCCCAATCGTCAAATCCCACAGTCCCTCAGTAAGCAATCGGGCAATCCGGGACAATTCCCATCGTCAATCAGAAATCAGCCATCCGCCCCATCCCGATCCTCAATCGCTCAATCCTCAGTCCTCAGTCCTCAGTCCTCAGTCCTCAATCTTATCGAGGCACCGAGTGCCTGATGTCAAGCTCCTGAACGCGGACACTACGGCTGGGGTTGAAGATTGTCAAACTCGACACATTCCCGACATATTGTCGTTGCGTGCGTCCGGGCGCGGGCGTATCCTCACCCGCAGCAGCAGGTCGGCGGCTTCATCACCGTCGGGTGTTTGCATTTTGCAGTGGAGATACTGCGTGGGGAGCACAGCATGTTGCGGAAGACTTGTTTCTTCGGACTCCTGTTGTTGTCGTTGGTCATCGCGTCGCCGGCGTGGGCGCAGGTGCAGACCGGCAGCATCTTCGTGAAAGTCATCGACGATCAGGGAGCCGCGATCCCTGGTGTGACTGTGACCGTCACCAGCCCCATCCTCCCGCAGCCGCTGGTCGGCGTGACCGATTCGGCGGGCGTTCAGCGCTTCATGGCGTTGTCGGTGGGCACCTATAACGTCAAGGCCACGCTCTCGGGCTTCCAGACAATTACCCGCGAAGGCGTGCTGGTGGTGCAGAACCAGACCGTGTCGATTGACACGACGATGAAGGTGGGCGCGATGACGGAGGAAATCACCGTCAGAGGCGAGACCCCCGTGGTGGACACCAAGAGTGCGGCGGTGGCCACGAATCTTGACGCCATGCTCCTCGATACCACGCCGGGTGGCAAAGATATCTGGAGCATCCTCGAATACAAGATCCCCGGGTTGGTGTTTGATACGCCGGACGTGGGCGGCAACCAGGCCGGGCTGCAGCGCGCGTTCACATCACGCGGGACGCCGAATTCGCAGAACGTGCAGTTGGTGAACGGCGTGAACGTGGGCGACCCGGCGGCCATCGGGTTCTCGATGAACTATTACGAGCCGGCCACGTTCGAGAACGTGCAGGTGACGACCGGTGCGCAGGATATTTCGATGGGGACTTCAGGCACGCTGATCAACATGGTGACGCGCGGCGGCACGAATCGATTCGGTGGCCAGTTCGGCGGGTCCTACCAGGGCAAGAAGACGCAGTGGGACAACGTCGATGAGGCGCTCAAGCAGGCCGGCTTCAGGCCCGAGGCGCAGGCGGTGGACTTCATCTCGAACGCCAACGTCCAGGCGGGGGGGCCGCTCGTGGCCAACCGGCTGTTCTATTTTGCCAACGTCAACAACCAGCAGACCCATGTGAACGTCCCGGGCTATCCCGCAGTCTCCCCGGCGCAGATTCCGCAAATCACGTCGGGGAACGATCGTGACTCCACGGAAATCTGGAGCATGTCCGGCAAGCTGACGTACTCGCTGGGTTCGTCCAACCGGTTCGAGACCTACGGCAACTATCAGTGGTACGACAAGCCCAACCGGGGCGCGGGTGCCACGGTCACGCTCGACTCAAACCCGAAAGAAGAGGACACCTTCCTCATCTCTCAGTTGTCATGGAACTCGGTGGTCACCGACAAGCTGGTCGGAGACACCAAGATTGCGTACAGCAACACGCACTTCCCCCTGAACCAGAAAACCGATCAGCAGTCGATTCTGGACAATGCGACTGGCGTGCGGTTCCGCAACAACGCCCAGAGTGCGTTGATGTTCCGCCGACGCGTGCAGGTCACGTCCAACTGGAACTATTACCTGTCGCAGTTCGCCGGCGGGCGGCATGAGTTCAAGTTCGGGTTCGATCATGGCTACACGCCTGAGGATGTGACGACCACTCGTGTCGGCAATGTGAACCTCACGTGGCGCAGCGTGGCCGGTACCGCGGCCCAGCCCGCCGGTCCAGGCAACGTGACCATCTTCAACACGCCAACGCTCATCAAGCGCGCAGTGACGAGCACGGCGCTGTACGCGCAGGACACGTACGCCATCGGTCGGGCCACCATCATCGCCGGGCTTCGATGGGAGCGGGTCAACGGCTACATTCCTGCGCAGACGCATGACTCGAGCGAGTATTTCCCGAGCGGCACGACGATCAGTGGTCTCAACGTCGCACTGAATACCGGGGGGACGCTGACCACCTACACCGTGCGGGACGCGTTTGACGAGGTCAACAACGCGCCGCTCTGGAAGAACTGGGCGCCGCGCATCAGCGGCACCTACGACCTCTTTGGCACAGGCAAGACCGTGCTCAAGATGTCGGCGGGCAAATACTTCGATCAGGTCGGCACCGGCACGCCGGGCCCGAATCCCAATGGCCAGATCAGCCAGACCTACGCGTGGAACGATGTGAACGGCGACCTGTCGTTCCAGCCAGGAAGCGCGACGTGGAACGGCTTGCGCTATGTCGGCGGTGAGTTCGGCGCCGGGGCGGTGACGACGTCGATTCCGAACCCGAACCCCTTCGACAGGAATCGGAAGCGCACGTGGCGTCGCGAGTTCACGGTCAGTGTCGATCATGAACTGTTTCCGGCATTCAGGTTGAGTGCGGCATTCTTCAATCGACGAGAGTTCGACACCTACGGCAACGTGGACGGCGATATCAGTCAGTGGGACGCGATGTTCTCGCCCGTGCAGGCGGTCGATCCCGGCCGGGACGGCATCGTCGGCACGACCGACGACAAGGCCATCACGGTCTACTCGCTGAATTCCGGTTTTACACTCGTCGATGATCTGCCGATCAACGACGACCGCCTTGGTGTGAAGTACAACGGCGTGGAAGTGGTGGCCACGAAACGGTACGGTCGGGGCACGACGTTGCTGGCCGGCTACACCTACTCGCGCGAGACCGTGGAGCGGACCAGTCTGGCGAACCCGAACGCGGCGAACGTCAACGCCGACGGGATCAGCGGTGGACGCCGCCACAGTTTCAAAGCGAGCGGATCAGCCACGCTCAAGTACCGAATCACCTTCGGCGCCAACTTTCTGATCTCGTCCGGCCTGCCGATTACGCGTACCGTCCAGATCGGCGCCTGCACGGTGTCGATCACGACGGGTTGCCTGCGCCAGGGCGCCCAGACGGTGAATGCTGAGCCGCGAGGCAGCGTCGAGCTACCAGGGCGGTACCAGGTGGACCTGCGGTTGGGCCGCCTGTTCGACGTGGGTGGACGCCGGTTCGAGATCGGGATGGATGCCTACAACCTGACGAACGCCAACACGATCTTCTCCGTGCGCACCGGCACCGGCCTGACGAACGTCCGGTACGCCAACGATTCGGCCATGCCCGTGACGCAGATTGCCACGTTCAACTCGCCGACCGGCGCACTCGGACCGCGGATCATCCGCTTCCAGGTGACCTACTGGTTCGGCAGCGGCGCCAGCCCGGCGGGGAACAGATAAGCGCGGCCGGCGCTGTCGCTGGGCCGCGCCGGGAAATTGAGGATTGAGGAGAGGGATTGTCGGATGGTGGGATTGCGGGATCGTTGATCGCTGATGGTGCGATGGACGTCCCTCAATCCGCCAATTCAATCGCCCAATCGCTCAACCCTCAACCCTCAACCCTCAACCCTCAACCCTCCACTCCCACACGCTCACGTTCTAGTGGACGTTCCGTGTTTTCTTGTTGAGATAGTCGTGCAGCACGTACTGTCCCAACGTGTGCGGCGTCGTAAAATACGCTTTGCCGTGGCAGATGCGGGCCACGCGGCGCACAAACGCGACCAGGTCGTAGTCGCGGGCCAGCATGAAGGTGTTGATGAGGATGCCCGCGCGGCGGCACGCGGCGACCTCCGCAAACGTCTCGCGCAGCACGTACGGATCCAGGCCAAACGCGTTCTTGTAAATCCGACCGTCCGGCAGACTGATCGCCGATGGCTTGCCGTCGGTAATCATGATGATCTGTCGCATGTCTTTGCGCTGCCGCTCGAGAATGCGGCGGGCCAGGCGCAGGCCTTCACGCGTGTTGGTGTAGTAGGGCCCCACGCGTACACGGCCGAGTTGCGCGAGTGGCACCTCTTCGGCTGAGTCGTGAAAGAGCACGACGTTGAGCGAGTCGCCGGGGTACTGGTGCTTGATGAGGTTCGTCAGCGCAAGCGCCACGCGTTTGGCCGGCGTGAACCGGTCTTCACCGTAGAGCACCATGCTGTGGCTGCAGTCGAGCAGCAGCACCGTGGCACAGGAACTCTGATAGTCGCCCTGCGTCACCATCAGGTCTTCGTGATCAACGTCCAGGCCGGCGCCACGCCGCACGGCGTTGAGAATGGTGGCCGAGGCGTCGAGATTCATGGTGTCGCCAAACTCATAGGGACGAGGCGCCCCCCCGGCTTCGATGCCCGTGGACAACTCCCGCGTGTCGTGGCCGCCGACGCTGCTTCGGCCCATCGAGCCCAGCAAGTCCCTCAGAGCGCGATACCCCAGAAAATCCAGCGCCTTGTCGGTGACCTCAAATCGAGCCTCCCCATCGGGACCAGCGCCGGCACCGACCGATCCGGCCGCCTCCTGGCCAGACGGCGGCGTTCCCGTCGTGGAAACGAAGCCCTGGTCGGTCAGTTGTTCGATGACCTTCTGCACCATGTCCTCAATGCGGGCACGGGCCTCCTCGTCCGACGGTTCGCGCATCAACCGCTGCAGCATCTCGTCGGACATGACACCGCCATTAAGGAGCGCGTCGAGCACGGCGTCATGCAGTGCCTGCATCGACTGGTCGCCCTCGCTCTGCGGGTCCCAGGGGTTGTTGAAGCCGCTTGAGAGCAGCAGGTCTGACAGGCGCGAGACGAGCGCCTCCATATCGAGGCCGTCGAGCAGTTCTTCGATGTACTTGGTGTAGCGGTATTTCATTGGGCCGATCAGTTGTAGTACTTCTTGCGCCCCTTCGAGCCTGGCGGTCCCGGCTCCTCGTCCTCGTCTTCGAGCATCGTGCGGATGTCGGATTGCCGGCTGTCGTCGCGCGGCCGCGACTTCCGCTCGTGCGGCGAGCCTTCGATCGTTCCCTCTTCCGTGCGGGTGATCTTCTTCATTGCGCACAGGCCTTCCAGCACGAAATCGGCCAGCGACGCGCGTCCGGCGGCTGAAACACTGGCGGCCACGCCCATGCGCTCCAGCAGGTCGTCGAACCCCTCAATGGGCGCCGTCGCGGCCAGCAATTCGTCAGCGGGCGTCGTATCCGACGAGTCGAGTGTCCCGCCCTGATCGAACCAGGCGATGACCGGCTTCAGGTTGGCTCGTGAGGTGTACCCGTCAAACACGTTGGCGACGGCGCACCGCACAAGCTCTCTCGCCACCATCTCGGGCCCCTTCAGCTCGCCTTCGTATTCGAGCTCGATCTTTCCCGTCAGGGCAGGAAGCGACGCGTAGATATCGCTCACGCGGGGCACGACGACGGGTTCTGCGCACAGGGCCGCGCGCCGTTCGGCGTTCGAGACGACGTTTTCAAGCGCGGTGATCGACAGACGCTGGCTGACGCCGGACCGGCGATCGACCTTCGAATCCAGGCGCGCCTGGAACGCAATTTCTTCAACGGCTTCGCGGACGTAGGCAGGGACATCGATCGGGACTTCAGCCGGGCGGTCGGTCCAGGCTTCCTGGGCCGTGATGGCAATGGCGTCGCCGCGTGTACGCGGATAGTGCGTGCGAATCTCGGAGCCGATGCGGTCCTTGAGGGGCGTGATGATCTTGCCACGTGCGGTGTAATCTTCCGGGTTGGCCGAAAATACGAGGAGGACGTCCAGCGGCAGGCGCACAGGGTAGCCTTTGATCTGCACGTCGCCTTCCTGGAGGATGTTGAACAGGCCGACCTGCACTTTGCTGGCGAGGTCGGGCAGTTCATTGATGGCGAAGATGCCGCGATTGGCGCGCGGCAACAGCCCGAAGTGCATGGTCCTGGCATCGCCCAGCTCGAATCCAGACTTGGCGGCCTTGATCGGGTCCACGTCGCCGATCAGGTCGGCGATCGTGACGTCGGGCGTCGCGAGCTTCTCGACATACCGACGCTCGGCGGTTCGCCAGCCGATGGCCATCGCGTCGCCCTCCGCCGCGACGCGCGCCTGGCACGGTCCGCAGATGGGCGCCATTGGGTCGTCATGAATTTCGCACCCAGGGACGACCGCAGACTGCGGGTCGAGCAGGGAAGTGAGCGCGCGTAGCAACCGCGTCTTGGCTTGCCCTCGCAAGCCCAGCAGGATGAAGTTGTGTTTCGACAGAATCGCGTTGACGATCTGCGGCACGACCGTGTCGCCATAGCCGATGACGCCGGGGAACAGCGGCTGGCCGCTGCGCAGTCGCGCGATCAGGTTCGACCGCAGTTCGTCTTTGACGGACACGTGCGGCCGGGCGCCAGAGGTGACGGCGCGCCGGAGTTCGCCAAGCGTGACCGGAAGAGTGGTGGAAGAAGCCATATCCTGACTATAGTGCCTTGGGCTGCCCAAATGTCCCTGCTGTCACTCGATCACGTCGTGGCCATCGCTCATCGGGGTGGGTCGGCCCTGCGTCCCGAGAACACCGCGCTGGCGTTTGACCATGCCGTAGCCCTCGGGGCCGACTGGCTTGAATGTGACGTCCACCTGTCACGCGACGGTGAGGCGATCGTGATACACGATGCCACACTGGAACGCACCACGGACGCGACCGGCGTCGTCGCGGACTTCACCGCGGATGCGCTCGCGCGGGTGGATGCCGGGGCGCAGTATGGCGCCGACCACGAGCGGCCGTACCGCGGCCGCGGCATCGGCGTTCCAACGCTCGGCTTTCTCCTGCAGCGATATTCCAGCCATCCGTTTATCGTGGAGATTAAGGGCGACCGTCCCGAGGTGGCTGATCGGGCGCTGGCGGTGATTCGCCAAGCCGGTGCGGAGGACCGCGTGGTCGTCGCCGGCTTCGATCAGGGCGTAATGGCGCATGTGCGGCGGGTGGCGCCTCACCTGCCGACAAGCGCGTCGCGCCAGGAGGTGGAGGCGGCGCTGCAACGCGCGGCCCTGTCGATGGAGCCGCTTCAGACCGGGTATGCCGTGCTTCAGGTGCCGTTCCGATTCAGGGGCGTGCCGGTGCTGACCGAGGCGCTCGTGCGCGAGGCCCGACGGGCGGGTGTGCCCGTGCATTCGTGGATCGTGGACCAACCTGAGGACCTGCAGACCATCGTTGGGTGGGGCGTGGTGGGACTGATTAGTGACCGCCCTGATCTGGCGATTCACGCCGCTCGCGAAGCGAACGCCATGCGGCCTTCACCGTAGGCCAACCTGCGCCATATACTCTAGCCGATGTTGACGAAGTACCTGGTGACACGCTGGTGCCAGTGGTTGGGGGTCGGCGCTTTTGTCGCCGCGTTTCTGACGATTCAGGCCACCCCCGAAGCGCGCACCACAACCCAGGTTACGCAGGGCACCGTGAGCACTGCCGGAACGACCGGTGCCGAGTTGTTCGCAGTGGCGTGTTCGGCCTGCCATGGCCTGGACGGCAAAGGGAAGGAAGCCGGCGCGCTTGGCTTCGATGTGCCAACGCCCGATTTCACCGACTGCCAGTTTGCGCCGCGCGAAGCCAATGCCGACTGGGTGACCGTCGCCCATGAAGGTGGGCCGGCGCGTGGGTTCTCCAGCCACATGCCGGCGTTTGGCGGTGCGTTCGCGGAAGCCGACCTCTACAAGGTCATCGAACACATCAAGACGTTCTGTCCGGCACCCGAGTGGCCACGCGGCGAGTTGAACCTGCCAAAGGCCCTGTTCACCGAGAAGGCGTACCCAGAGGATGAATGGGTGATGACGACGGTGTTCGGGCGGGAGCCGGCGAGCGTGTCGACCCAGTTTGTGTATGAG
>CAZAZR010000174.1:0-7819 GCA_964489685.1 uncultured Solibacteraceae bacterium
CCCCAGGACCCCAGACGAAGTACAATACCTGTTTGCAAGGAGCACCCATGGCCGATTCACCCAAGATCAACAACCCCGAGAGCCGCTTTGAGTTTGTGGCCATTGCGTCCGCCCGTGCGCACCAGCTGCTTCGCGGCTGCCTGCCGAAGCTGGAAGGGTCGGCACAGCCCGCCCGTCGGGCCCAGCAGGAAGTGGCGTCGGGGCTGGTGCCTCGCGTCGATCTTCCGATCGACGCGACCGACGAGTAGCTTGCCATGGCGGCCGGCGAGCCCCTGATTGGGCTGGGCGTGTCCGGCGGCATCGGCGCCTACAAGAGCGTCGAAGTCGCCCGCCTGCTGCAGAAGCGCGGCTATGCCGTGCAGGCCATCCTCACCCGCAACGCCCGGCGGTTTATCGGCCCCCTGACGTTTGAGGCCATCACGCGTCGGCCCGTCATCACGACCCAGTGGGCGGCGGGGATGAACGCCGACATCGAACACATCGCGTTGGCCACCGGCATGAAGGCCCTGGTGGTGGCGCCGGCGACGGCCAATATCATTGGCAAGTTCGCCAACGGGATTGCCGACGATTTTCTCAGCGCGCTGTATCTGGCCACCCGCGCACCCCTCCTGCTTGCGCCGGCGATGAATACCGTCATGTGGGAACACCCGGCCGTGCAGGACAACCTCGCGCGGCTGGTGGCGCGTGGCGTGCGCGTGGTGGATCCGGGCGAGGGCTACCTCGCGTGCGGATGGGTGGGACAGGGCCGGCTGGCTGAACCAGAACAGATTGCTGAGGCTGCCGATCGTCTGGTGCGCGCGGCCGACACCCCGCAGGCCACGTGGGCCGGTCGCCGAATCCTCGTCACCGCCGGGCCCACCTTCGAAGACCTCGACCCCGTGCGGTTTCTGGGCAATCGGTCGAGCGGCCGTATGGGATTCGCCCTGGCGCAGGAAGCGATGCGCCGCGGTGCGTCAGTGCATCTGGTGGCCGGTCCCACCTCGGTACCGCCGCCGGTGGTCAGTACCATCACGCGCGTACGCAGCGCGGCTGACATGCACGCGGCCGTCATGGCCGCCTCACGCGGTGTGGACGTGGTGATCATGTCGGCGGCGGTGGCCGACTACACGCCCGCCGGAGGCGCGGCAGACGCCAAGATCGAGAAGGGCGGCTCGATGACACTTACACTCGAACGGACCGCCGACATCCTGTCGGAACTCGGCACCTCACGCGGCGATTCCGCGATGCCGGTGCTCGTGGGATTTGCGGCGGAAACCGGACCGCCGGAAGCTCGTGCGGCTGCGAAGCTGAAAGGCAAACAGGTCGATTTGATCGTCGCCAATGACGTCAGCGCCGCCGACGCCGGTTTTGACGTGGAGACCAATCAGGTCACGCTCGTGAGCGCATCGGGCAGTGTCGCACTGCCGCTGATGTCAAAGGCCGATGTGGCCGCAGCCATTCTCGACCGTGTGGAAGCCCTGCTGGGTGCGGCGGCAGCGGTGCGCGGATGACCGACCGCGATGCCATTCGGGAACATCTGAAGTACTACCGCGATCTCGGCGTGCTCGGCGCCACCACCGACCCCGCGTGGCGTGTCAGGACAGAAGGCTTCTCTGCCGCCGTTGCGGGCAGTGAGCAAGCCGCAGCAAGGGTGAATGGTGAGGGGCCGGTGGAACCCGACGCGAACGTTGATGCCGCAGGGGCGCTCGCCGCGCTCCGTACCCACATCGGTGACTGCACGCGCTGCAAACTCCACACGCTCGGGCGGACCCAGGTGGTGTTTGGTTCGGGAAACCCGAACGCCGATCTGATGTTTGTGGGCGAAGCGCCAGGCGCCGATGAAGACGAACAGGGCGTGCCGTTCATCGGCCGCGCGGGGCAGTTGCTGACCAAGATCATCGAAGCCATCGACCTGCGCCGGGAAGACGTCTACATCGCCAACGTCATCAAGTGCCGGCCACCGGCCAACCGCAACCCGGAGCCCGACGAGGTGGCCACCTGCGAGCCGTTCCTTGCGCAGCAGATCGCGATCGTTCGACCGCGTGTCATCGTGGCGCTCGGCACGTTTGCGGCACATCTGCTGTTGCGCACCGATGCCCCGATTTCGCGTATCCGTGGCGTGGTGCACGAGTATCAGGGCGCCAGCCTCATCCCCACGTTTCATCCGGCGTACCTGCTTCGCAGTCCCGACCGCAAGCGCGATGTCTGGGACGACATGAAGAAGGTGCGGGCCTTGCTGAACGATCGGCCGTGAGCGATCGGCTCATCGCCGTGGGCGTGCCCGTGCCCGGGCTAGGCCGCCTGACGTACCGCGTGGCACCCGGCCAACCTCTGCCGCCCAAGGGCGCGCGGGTGTCCGTCCCTCTCGGTGGGCGCGTGGTCATCGGCTGTGTGATCGACCCGAACGCGATCGCGCCCGAGACCGGCACACTGCGCGACATCGAGCAGGTGCTCGATACCGAAGGCTATCTGCCCGGGCACATCGTGGACCTGGCGCTCTGGGTGGCCGAGTACTACGCGGCCGGCCCCGGAGATGCGCTGTCGGTGGCATTGCCTCCGATGTCCCGGCGGGGCGGCACCACCGCATTTCGCACACTCAAGATGGCCGAGCTCATTCCGCCGGCTGACGATGGGGCCATGCCTGCTTCGCCGAAAGGGCCGAAGCAGGTGGAGGCACTGACGCTTCTGGCGTCGGCGCCCGAAGGCCTCCCCGTGCCCGCGTTGAACAAGTCAGGTGTGAGCCTTGCGACATTGCGTTCACTCGAACGGCTCGGCCTGGTGCGGCTGCGCGACGACGTGGTGGAGCGGGATCCGTTTCAGGGCGCGGCCGATGGCGCGACGTCCCTGTGGACGCTTGGCGGCGACACGCCAGGCGCGCGCGACCTGACACCCGAGCAGGCGCTCGCGTACCGCCACCTCGAAGAAGCCGTGGTGCTGGGGCAGTACAAGACGATGCTGCTGCAGGGCGTGACCGGGAGCGGCAAGACGGAACTGTATGTGCGCCTGGCGGCGCTGGTCCTGTCGCGCGGCAGGAAAGTGTTGGTGCTCGTGCCGGAAATTGCGCTGACCCCGGCCGTGGCCGGGTTGTTTCGCGCCAGGTTCGGCCGCCGCGTCACCATTCAGCACTCGGGCCTCTCCGATGGAGAGCGCCACGACCAATGGCATCGCATCCGTCGTGGTGAAGTGGACGTGGTGGTGGGCACGCGGTCGGCGGTGTTCGCGCCGCTGACCGGCGTCGGCCTGGTGATTGTGGACGAAGAGCACGACGGCGCCTACAAGCAGGAAGAATCACCGCGCTACCAGGGGCGCGACGTGGCGGTCATGCGCGGACGCATGGAGGGCGCCGTGGTCGTGTTGGGGTCGGCCACGCCGTCGATGGAGTCGGCGGCCAACGCCGCGGCAGGGCGCTACGACCGGCTGTTGCTGACCCAGCGCGTCATGAACCGGCCATTGGCTGACGTGCGCGTGGTGGACATGCGGCCGGAGTTTGCCGCTCACGGCGCTGACGTGGTGATTAGCCTGGCCTTGTGGGAGGCGCTCGAGTTGCGCCTGTCGCGTGGCGAACAATCGCTGGTGCTGCTCAACCGGCGCGGATTTGCCACCGTGGTCTTCTGCCGGCAATGCGCGGCCACACTCGAATGCCCGCACTGTTCGGTGACGCTCACGTACCACCGCACGGCTCGCCGGGTGCGTTGCCACTACTGCAACTATGCGACCACGATCCCGAAGGCCTGCGGCACATGCGGCGGCGAATTTCTGGAACAGTCCGGCGTCGGCACCGAGCGCCTCGAGGCTGAGATTCGCGCGCGATTCCCTGGCGCGCGCGTGGTGCGTGTGGATCGCGACACCATCAGGCGCCGTGGCGCAATCGCCCGCGTACTGGGCGACGTGGCTCGCGGCGATGTGGACATTCTCGTCGGCACCCAGATGATTGCGAAGGGCCACGACTTTCCTGCGGTCACGCTCGTCGGGGTCATCTCAGCGGACGTTGGGTTGGGCATGGCGGACTTCCGTGCGGCCGAGCGGACGTTCCAACTCCTGACGCAGGTCGTCGGGCGGGCCGGGCGCGGGGACATCGCCGGCGAAGCCCTGGTGCAGACGCTGTATCCCGACCACTACAGCGTGCGCGCGGCCGCCGCGCAGGACTACGCCGCCTTCTTCGAGCGCGAAATCGAGTTCCGTACACGCATGGACTATCCGCCGCGCGTGGGGCTCATCAACGTGATCGTGCGCGGCAAGTCGCTGGGCCAGGCGATGGACGATGCGACGACGCTGGCGGGACTGGTGCGACACCAGGGCCCGAAGGCGCGCCTGCTCGGCCCCGCACCGGCGCCGATGTCAAAGATCAAGGACGAATACCGCGCGCAGTTCTTCCTGAAAGGGAACCAGCGTCGCGCCATGCGCGAGGCCGTCACGCGCGCGCTCGACCTCAAGCCCGACCTGAAGCGCCGCACAACAATCGACGTAGACCCCAACTCGGTTCTCTGAAGGTGCCCCCGGGACTCCAGGACCCCGACAAGCCTCTTATTCCCAGGTGAACGTGATGGGCGTCGGCGTGAAGCACACGACGAAAATCAGGAGCGCGAGGGCGGCGACAATGAGCCGGCCGCGCGAGAGCGGTGTCCAGTCGTCGAGTGGCGGCGGGTGCCGCAGGCCCACCATCCAGGTCATGACGGTGAGCATGACCGCCATCGCAATCCAGCTGGTGGCAAGAAACGACAGGCCTACGACGGTGGCCAGTGTGACGACCGAGAACCGCACGGCACGGTGTCCGAACACCGCATAGGCGATATGGCCTCCGTCAAGTTGCCCGAAGGGAAGCAGGTTCAAGGCCGTGGCCAGCATGCCGAACCACGCGGCAAACCCCATCGGGTGAATGACAATGTCGGTGCCTTCGGGGAGTGGCCCGTGGACAAGGCGCGCCAGGGCTTTGAAGAGCAACGGTTCGCCCAGCAGCAGCGTGCCGGCATCGTCGGGCAGCGGTGCGAGGTCTGAGAGCCAGATGCCGACGATGAGAAACGGCCACAGCGTGATGAAGCCGGCGAGAGGGCCGGCCACGCCGATGTCGAACAGTGCGGCTCTCGACGGAAACTGTTCCCGGATCTTGATCACCGCGCCCAGTGTGCCGGTGAGCAGGATCGGCGCAGGGATGAAATAGGGGAGCGTGCAATCCACGCCGTGCCACCGGCAGGCGAAATAGTGACCGAACTCGTGGGCGCCCAGAATGGTCAGGATCGCGATGGCGTACCAGGGACCCGCGCCAAGGAACGTCGTGGTGAACGCCGTCAGCAGGAACAACGTGACGGGCACGACGGCCCATCCGTGGTCAAACTTTCGGCGCGGGGCGACGGCCGGGATTTCCTGGGCGTCGAACTCACTCACCGGGGATGTTCTGCAGTTCCTTGCCGGGCTTGAACCGAATGGTGCGGCCCGGCGGGATCTTCACTTCCTTACCGGTCCTGGGGTTCCGGCCAATGCCGCGCTTGCGGGGCTTGACCTGGAAGACCCCGAAGCCGCGCAGTTCGATGCGGTCGCCCTTCATCATCGACGCCCTCATGGCGTCGAACACCGCGTCCACGGCCACTTCGGCCTTGACCTTGGTGATGGCTGCGAGGCGCGACACCTCATTAACGATGTCGACTTTGATCATGACTTAGGGGGCAAGCGGTATCCGTAAGTGACTATAAAAAAAGATACTTACGGAGTCAAGTATCGGGCTAACTGTGCGAGTACACTCAAGGGTGATGGCCAAGCAGGGCGTCGGTCCCAGTGTGGTGCTGGTGGGCCGGCCGAACGTCGGAAAATCCACTCTTTTTAATCGTATTGCGGGCACCCGCCGGTCCATTGTGGCGCCTGTGGCGGGCACCACCCGCGACATGGTGTCGGCGCCGGCGCAGTGGCTGAACCACCAGTTCACGCTGGCCGATACCGGGGGCCTGTTCGGCGCGACGACCGATCCCTTGCACGCGATGGTGGTGGAGCAGGGCCTGCGCGGCATGCAGTCGGCCGACATCATTGTGTTCCTGGTGGATGGGCGCGAAGGGCTGGTGCCGGGGGACCTGGACATCGCCCAGGCCGTGCGGGCGCTGAACCGTCCCGTGATTCTCGCGGTCAACAAGGCGGACGACAAACGCGCCAAGGCGCGCGCGGCCGAGTTTCACCAGCTCGGGTTCGACATGCTTGAAGTGTCGGCCGAACACGGTGATGGGGTTGCCGACCTTCTGGATGCGCTGCTCACGTTGTTTCCCGTCAAGTCCACGGAGCCTGAACCTGAGGCCGAGCCTGAGGTCGCCATCGCGATCGTGGGCCGGCCAAACGTGGGGAAGTCATCGTTGGTCAACCGGCTCCTGCGCGAGGAACGGGTGATGGTGAGCGACATGCCGGGCACGACGCGCGATTCGGTGGACGTGATGCTGCAGTACCGGAAGAAGCGGCTGCGGCTGGTGGATACCGCCGGCATGCGCCGGCCTGGGAAAGTGGCCTCGGCGGGCCAGGTGGAATCGATCAGTGTGGTGCTGGCCAAACGCGCGATGGCGAAGGCGGATGTGGCGGTCATTCTCATCGACGCGGCCGAGGGCGCCACCGATCGTGACGCGGCGATCGCCGGTGAAGCGCAGGACGCCGGCTGCGGCGTGGTCATCGTCGTGAACAAGTGGGACTTGATGGCCGGGTCCGATCAGCAGTTCGTGAAGGACTATGACGATCGTCTGCGGTTCCAGCTCAAGTTTCTGGAGTACGCGCCCATCCTGCACATCTCGGCGCTGACGGGTGACCGCACGGGCAAGGTGCTTGAGATGGCGGTGCGTGTGGCCGAGGCGCGAACCAAACGTGTGCCGACATCGGCGCTGAACAAGTTCGTGGAAGAGATCACGGTGGCGAACCCGCCCACGAGCAAACACCGCCGTGCCGTGCGGATCATGTATGCGGCGCAGACGGCCAGCGCGCCGCCGCGGTTTGTGTTCTTCACGAACGTGGCCACCGAGTTTCACTTTTCCTACGAGCGGTACCTGGTGAACCAGCTGCGCGAGCACTTCGGCTTTATCGGCACGCCCATCCGGATCAGCGTGCGGCGTCGCGCCAAGCGGACTGACTCTGCACGCTGACATGTCCACTTCGCCATTTCGGACATTGGTGACATTTCGGCATTGCCGGCGAGACAGCGGCAGACCCCAGTCCGCTGGGCCTCTGCTATACTGACCCGTCACAGTGGCTGCCGATGTGATCCCTAATCGTCCGGCGTTCCGGGCACAAGAGGTCTGTGAAATCGCCAGTGTCCAGCCGTATGTGTTGCGGGGCTGGGAAGCGGAGTTTCCTGACCTTGGGGTGGCCAAAACGCCCGGTGGTCCGCGCGTCTATCGACGCGGTGACGTGGAGCGGGTGTTACGCCTCAAGCACCTGATTCAGGTGGAAGGCTTGACGCTGTCGGGCGCGAGACGGCGGTTGGAAGAAGAGGCGGTGCCCGACGTGCCCTTGGGCGACGCGGGCGAGTTGGATGGGCAGGACAGTGCGGGCGCGCACTCGTCGGCGCGGATGGCACCGGTGGTTGACGAGGCCGCGCGCGCACATTTGCATGAGGCGAAGCAGGGCCTGCAGTGGATCTTGAAGACGCTCGAGGGCGACGGCGAGTTCGCGCTTGCAGCCGCCCCCCAGGCGGCGAGCAAGAAGCGAAGTCGAAGAGTGGAGAAAGTAGAGAAGTAGGACAGTAAGATAGGAGGGCATGGGCGTCAGCCCGTGCCGACGGAGAAGAAGAGTTGTCGGCGGGATGTAGCGCAGCCTGGTAGCGCACTTGACTGGGGGTCAAGGGGTCCCGAGTTCGAATCTCGGCATCCCGACCATTTTC
>CAZAZR010000175.1:0-7809 GCA_964489685.1 uncultured Solibacteraceae bacterium
CGGCGCGGTGACGCACAGGGCGCGCCAGACCGTGGCGGCCGTGGCCGGCGCGGGCACTTCGACGGTCATGCTCTCGGCGCCTGCCAGCTCGCGCAGCCTTGCGAACAGACGGACGGTCACGCGCATGCAATCTCCATCGCCCGCGCCCGCGCGGCGTCATCGTCAGGATTCACGATCGCACCTTCAACCCAGGCCTCGCCGTCTTCGAAAAACTCATGCTTCCACACCGGGGCGATCTGCTTCACTCGTTCGATGGCGTACCGGCACACCTGGAATGCCTCTGCGCGGTGCGCGGTGGCCGCGATGATGACGATGCTGGCGTCGCCGATCGCGAGACGGCCCACGCGATGTGCGATGCCCAGGGCCGCGCTGGGCCACCGATCAACGGCCTCGGCCTGAATCTGCGCGAACACTTTGAGGGCGAGCGCGTCGAAGGCTTCGTACTCCAGGTACCTGACCGCCCGGCCCTGATGAGTGGCGCGCACGACGCCAAGAAACGACGCCACCGCGCCGCAGCCCTCGCCATGCTCGCGGACTGACGCCTCGACCTCAGCGGCGAGGGCGTCGACGGACAACGGGGCACGGGTCACCGCCAGCATCAAACCAGTATAGCGGTCTGGTTGCCACCGCTAACCCTGGCAGGCGGCTTCGACGTCGGCCACGGTCTTCGGAATTGGCTGGCCGAGCACACGATGGCCATCCTGAGTGACGAACACGTCGTCTTCGATGCGATAGCCCCTGGCGTGACGGAACTTCTCGACCTCGGCGAAATTGATGAACGCCTTATGGGTGCCGTCGGCCTTCCATTGATCGATCAACGCGGGGATGAAATAGAGGCCGGGCTCCACGGTGAGGACAAACCCCGGCTCGACCTCACGAGCGAGCCGAAGATAACCCAGGCCGAACTGCGCGCTGCGATCGAGGCCGGGGCGGTATCCCACCAGGCGTTCCTCGAGGTTCTCCATGTCGTGCACATCCATGCCGAGCATGTGGCCGAGTCCGTGAGGAAAAAACAGCGCATGGGCGCCTGCGGCCACGGCCTCGTCGACATCACCCGTCATGAGACCGGCGGCCGTGAGGTCGATGGCAAACGAGCGAGCGGCCAGCAGGTGTACGTCGAGGTAACGGACGCCAGGCGTGATCGCATCGATGGCCGCCAGTTGCGCGCGCAGCACCATGTCGTAGATGAGCTTCTGCTGCGCAGTGAACGTGCCGCCCACGGGAATCGTGCGGGTGATGTCGCTCGCGTTGTAGTGCGAGGTTTCGGCGCCCGAATCGAGAATCATCACGTCGCCGGCCTGCATCTGGTTGCGGTAGATCGGATTGTGCAGCGTCTCGCCGTGGACCGAACAAATCGGCGGGAACGAGAACCGGCCGCCATGCGCGAGCGCCACGCGTGAAATCTCGGCCACCACTTCGTACTCGTATTTGCCAGGCCGGGCGGTGCGCATCGCCGCCGCGTACATCTCACGCGAGATATTGACCGCGGCATCAAGGTCGGCCACCTCTTCGGGCGTCTTGTAGCTGCGTTGCGCAATGATCGCCTTGTGCAGGACTTCCGATCGATACGCACGCGCCGTCGGAGCGTGCAGCCCCAGTAGCACGCAAAGTGTTTCGGTATGTTCGGCCCGGTACGGCGCCAGAAAGTGCACCCGGCGTCCCTGGCGAATCGCCTCGGCCAGTCGAACTGCCAGCGCACTTGAGGGCGCATGCGCGGCGATGCCCGCCGGCGCACAGCGATCCGTCAGCGTCGGCAGCGGGCCTGACCAGACGACGTCGGCTATCGTCTGGTCGTCACCAAAGAGCGTTTCGGTGTCCTGATCGATGTCGATGAGCGCGGCCACGCCGGGCTGGTCCACGGCCCAGAAGTACAAAAACGTGCTGTCCTGGCGGAATGGGTAGATGTTGGCGGTGTAGTTCATCCCGACCTCCTCATTGCCGAGGAACAGCAGAAGGCCTGATCCGATGTCCTTCTTCAGGCGGTTGCGGCGTGCGCGGTAGGTATCGGGTGTGAACATGTGGCTATTGTCCCAGATTCCAGAAGTGATGGAGCGGCCCGTGTCCATGCCCCAGTCCGGGCGCGTGCCGGATGGCGCCGGTGACGTACGCCTTGGCGCGGCGCGCGGCGTCTTCAGGGTCGGACCCGAGCGCCAGACATGCGGCCACGGCTGATGCAAACGTGCACCCCGTGCCGTGCGTGTGCGGCGTATCGATGCGCTCGGCGTCGAGCTCAATGATGCGCGAGCCGTCATGCCACACGTCCACAGCGCGACCCGGCAGGTGCCCGCCCTTGACCACGGCCACGCGGGCGCCCATGCCCACCAGGCGCGCCGCCGCTTCGCGCTGGTCTTCGGTGGAGGTGATCGTCAGCCCGGTCAGGACTTCGGCCTCGGGGACGTTGGGTGTGACCACGGTGGCCAGGGGAACCAGCCTGGCGCGCAGGGCCTGGACCGCCGACGGCTCGAGCAGGTGGTCGCCGCCTTTGGCGACCATGACCGGGTCGAGCACCACGAGCGGCACACCGAGGCGCGTGAGCGCATCGGCCACCGCCTCGATGATCGCGGTATTGACCAACATGCCGATCTTTGTCGCGGCCGGAGAGAGGTCCGACCAGACGGCGTCGATCTGCGCGATCACCAAGGCCGGGTCCAGTGCGTGGACTGCGGTCACGCCGCGCGTGTTCTGGGCCGTGATCGCCGTGATGGCCGAGAGGCCATAGACACCAAATGCCGCAAATGTCTTGAGATCGGCCTGGATTCCAGCGCCGCCGCCAGAGTCGCTGCCCGCGATTGTCAGTGCGGTGCGCATTGGTTAGAATCCTGTTGCCATGTCTGTGCACACTGTTCGCGGGTCCCTTCTCGATGTCTCGCTCGGCGGCTCGGCGCCGACCTCGTTTGTGCCTGCGGCCCGTGTGGCGGCGGTCGCCCTCGCCGTGGCACTCACGGCGCTCGCTGCCCAGTTTACGGTGGTCCTGCCGTTTACCGCAGTACCGTTCACGTTCACGCCCCTGGTGGTGATGCTGGTTGGGGCGGCGCTCGGATCGCGACTCGGCGCGGCATCGCAGGTGGCGTATCTGGCCGCCGGCATCGCGGGCCTCCAGGTCTTTGCGCCGTCGGTCGTCCTGCCGCCCGGCGCGGCACGGCTGCTGGGTCCCACTGGCGGCTACCTGCTGGCGTATCCGCTGGCGGCGTTTGTTGTTGGCCGGTTGGCTGAGCGCGGCTGGGATCGCGCCTTCCTGTCGTCAGTGGCCGCGATGTTGTCAGGACTGGCCGTGATCTACGCCGGCGGCCTCGCCTGGATGGTGGCCTACACCGGTTCATTCCAGGCGGCGGTGGCCCAGGGTGTTGTACCGTTTGTGCTGGCTGATGTCGCGAAGGCCGTGATGGCTGCGCTGATGTTGCCGCAGGCTTGGCGCTTCCTGTCCTCAGACAAGGCGTAGCTTCCGACACCACCTGGACCCCTGGACCCCAACCTACCTCACATATCCCAGGCTTCGCATCCGTTCGATCATTTCCTGGTTGAGGGGTTGCCCCTTGCGCACCTGCGCGGGAGCGCGACGTTTGCCATAGGTCGATACCGCGCGCGGGGGGTAGTGGCCGCTGAAGTCTTCCGAGAAGAGGCCCCGTGCGGCGGTGCCTGCCAAATCAGACGCAATCGGCACCCCCAGGGCCGTCAACACCGTTGGCGCCACCGCGGTCGGCGCCACGTCAGTGAGCGCGGCATGGGAGGCGAGATTGCCGCTCATCGCCATCAGACCCGCCGGTGCGCGCTGCACTCGTCCGGGCTGCAGGATGAGAAAGACCTGCCGGTTTGTGTCAGGCAGCACATCGAGCCAGCGTGCGAGCGCGGCATCAAGAAACGAGTAGTAGGCCTCGAGCCCGCGGACGCGGTCGGCGGTGGCCGACGTGGCCATCGGTGAGTCGTCGCCGCCTTGCAGGAGCGCGTGTTGTGCGATGTCCAGTCCTGGTAAATAGATTGTCAGCAAGTCGAGCGGCCCGAGCGCGGGGTCAGCGCCCAGATCAAGCACCGTGGCGTCCAGTTCGGCGGAACGCGTCAGCACGTCGGTGATCTGATCGGGCTGCCCGGTGTGCCAGGCGTGCGCCGTCACGGCCGCCACGCGCGCCCGGCGCGCGGCGATGCCGGCGACAAGCGGTGCGTGCAGCGTTTCGGGCGAGATCTCCCCAGCGGGCTCGCCCCCCTGTTCCAGACGCAGGATGGCGCGATCCGACAACACGATTTCCGGCCCATCAAGTGCCGGCCAGGTGGCCCACCAATGGACCACCGCCGTCCGCAGCCCCGCAGTCGCCGCCACTTCCCAGTACGCCGGGAGCACGCGCTCATCACCCGAGGCGATTGTCGGGCTCGTGAGTCGCAGCAGATCCGTTGCCGCAGTCAGCAGCGTCAGCCCGGGCGACTCGGGTCGCAGCCGTCCATCCACTCCCGCCAACTGCCGGGCCTGAAGGGCGTGGATGCCGTGGCGTTCAGGTGACTGCGCTGTTGCGATCGTCGTCCAGACCCGTGCGGGGTCGCGATCGGCGTCGCTGATGAGTGTCGCTCGCGCCTGCGAGGTCAGTGCGCCGAATGTGGGCAGGGCGCCGGCCGCAGTGAGGCGGGTGAGCGTGGGAATGTCCACGCCATCGATCGCAATGACCACCACTCGCGCGCCGGTGGGGACCACGGCCAGCGGCGGGGCGACGGGGTCAGGCGCGGTTCGCGCAGTGACGGCCAGCAGTGACAGCGCGCCGACCAGCGCGACGGCCCCGACAGGCAGGAGCACCCGCCACGACGACAGGGGGGATCCGTGGGCCATTGACCGCGCGAGTCCGAACCGGACGAGCGTCGCCAGCACGGTCACCGTCACGGCGTGGCCGACGAGGACGCTGATCGCCACCGCGATGGTCAACACCAGGACTTGCGCGGATCCGCTGGCCAGCGGCCCCATGGGCGCAGTGGTCGTGCGCCACCAAAGGGTGAGATACACGAGGCAGGCGGCGGCAACGGCCAGTCCGGCCAGCGTCGCCGCACGCCTCGCGCGCGGCGCGAAGTTGGGACCTGACGCCGCGCGTCGGGCGAGCGTCACGCCAGCGAGAATGGCGGCACACGCGAGCAGCCCTGACCCGATCCCAAAGAGCACGGCGAGATATGCCGCCAGCACCACCGCGTCAGTCACGTTCGTGACGAGGCCCGGCAGCCGTGTGGATAAGCCTATCGCCGCCGCAGGGCCCACCAGCACGCCCGCGAGCGCGCCAATACGAATGCTTGCGGCCAGTGCCAGCGACCATCCACGACCGCGTGCGGCGGCCTTGCCGAGGACAAACCGATCGACGCGTGCGTCCAGATAGCCGAGCGCGCGCAACTGTTCGCGGAGGTCGTTTACGCGGGCGGGGGCGTTGGGATCGGTCTCCACTGCGATCAGAGCCTCCGCGCGGCCACGAAGTCGGCCAGTTCGCCAAGCCGAGCGGCGCGCTGGCCAAACGGTGCCAGGGCCAGCGTGGCGGTCCGGCAAAGCTCGTGCGCCAGTTCACGCGCGCCGTCCACGCCGCTGAACGAGACGAAAGTGGTCTTGCGCGCATCGTGTCGCACGACCTTCCCCGTTTCCTCTTGTGTGCCGATGACGTCGAGCAGATCGTCCACCACTTGAAACGCGAGTCCGAGGTTCTTCGCGTATGCCGTCAAGGCTGCAACATCGCCGGCGGAGCCGCCACTGGTGAGGGCGCCCGCCGTCGCAGCCGCGCTGAACAACACACCGGTCTTGCGGCGATGAATCCGCTCGAGCGTTTCGAAGCTCAGCGTGGCATCCGTGGCCAGCACGTCTTCGGCTTGCCCGGCCACCAACCCGTCAAGACCGACCGCGTCGGCACAGAGCGACGTCAGTCGCGCGGCCAGCGGCGCCTCATAGCTGCGACCCAGATGCCGGTAGGCTTCGTTCAACAGGCCGAAGGCGGCAAGCACCGCGATCGCTTCGCCGTAGACGGTATGCACCGTGGGGCGGCCTCGCCTGAGCGGCGCATCATCCATACACGGCAGATCATCGAGGATGAGCGACGACGCGTGGATCGCTTCAATCGCGCAGGCTGCCGGAATCGCTCGCGATGGGTTGCCGCACAGGTCCGCGGCCAGCAGCACCACCACCGCGCGCACGCGTTTGGACGGCGCCAACAAGGTGTACCGCATGGCCTCAATCACTGGCGACGGGTGCAACGGCGCCGGCACCAGCGCATCCAGGGCCCGCGCGATGGTGTCCTGGGAATCCGTGAAGAACGCAGGCAGACCCGGCATCGGCACGTTATCGTTTGAACACCAGCAGATACTGGTAGCGCAGGAACCGATGATGCGCGTGCAGCCGCAGCCCGGCGCGCTCGGCGTCGCGCATGATGACCTCAGGCTCCAGCCGCTCGTCCATCGCCGGCCCCGGGCCGTAAACATCCTTCCTGAAATCCACGATCCCGAGTCGGCCGTTGGGCGCCAGTGCTTTCGCCAGGTGTTTCAACATCGAGACCCGGTCATCAAGTTGGGGATAGGTGTCAACGATGAGCACCGCATCGAGGTTGTCGGGCAGACCGGGATCGATCGCCGTGCCCTGGCGCGTTTCCACATTCCGCAGGCCTTCGCGCTCCACCCGGCGGTTGATCGAATCAATCATCTGACGCTGAATGTCTTCGGCGAACACGCGCCCATTGGGGCCGACCCTGCGGGCCAGGCGCACGGTAAACCACCCACCCCCGGCGCCCACATCCGCCACGCGGGCGCCATCGGCGATGCCCAGTTCATCCATGATGCGATCGGGCTCCTGCCACTCATCGCGATCGGGGCCCTCGAGTTCGCCGAGCTTCTCTGGAGGGAACAGGCGGCCGTGTGGCGTTGGCGCCTGCTGACCCAACGTGCCGACCGACCACGCACACAGCGCGCCGGCCACCAGCACCATCGTCATCACACGGCGTACCGCAGCCAGCATGTGTCCATCGTATACCGCCCCAGCGGCAGGTTTATACTTCGCTGATGGCGTCGAGATTCTTTGAGAGCATGGTGGAGTTGATCACGCGCACGGCGACGGACCTCCCGCCGGATGTGCGCGAGGCCATGCGGCAGGCGATGGGGCAGGAAGCCGAGGGCACCCGGGGCGCGCAGGCGCTGGCCGTGATTGCCGAAAACATCGATCAGGCCGCGGCGTGCGAAGGGCCCATTTGCCAGGACACCGGATGGCCGACCTTCGAGGTGCACACGCCCGTGGGTGTGAACCAGATGTGGGTGCGCGCGCAGATCCGGGACGCGGTGGCTGAAGCGACCCGGCGCGGAACACTCCGCTCAAACTCGGTGGACTCGATTACCGGAGAGAACAGCGGCAACAACCTCGGGCCGGGCACGCCCGTGATCCACTTCGATCAGTGGGAACGCGACGACATCGAAGTCAAGCTGCTGCTCAAGGGGGGCGGTTGCGAAAACGTCAACGCGCAATATGCGCTTCCGGCTGAGCTCGATCATCTGGGCCGGGCCGACCGATCCCTTGAGGGCGTGCGCACGTGCATCCTGCACGCCATCTGGAAGGCGCAAGGCAAGGGATGTAGTCCCGGCGCGGTGGGCGTGTGTGTGGGTGGCGACCGGACCGCCGGCTACCAGCATGCCAAGGAACAGCTCTTCAGAACGCTCGACGATGTGAATCCCGATGCGAGGCTGGCGGACATCGAGGCGCAGGTGATGGCCACCGTCAACAGCCTCGGCGTGGGCACCATGGGCTTTGGCGGAGCGGTGTCGCTGATCGGGTGCAAGATCGGCGCAATCAATCGCCTGCCCGCCAGCTTCTTCGTGTCG
>CAZAZR010000176.1:0-7804 GCA_964489685.1 uncultured Solibacteraceae bacterium
ACCAGTTCAACCTGGCGCTCGATCCGGTGACGGCGCGCGCGTTTCACGACGAGACGTTGCCGTCGGACGGCGCGAAGGTGGCGCACTTCTGTTCGATGTGCGGACCGAAGTTCTGCAGCATGGAAATCACGCAGCAGATTCGCGACTTCGCGGATGCGCAGGCCGTCGATGTGGATGAGGCGCGCACGCTCGGCCTGGCGGGCAAGGCCGAGGAGTACCTGCGCCAGGTCGCCAGGGCGGATTCCACACGAGGCATGAAGGGCTGAGGAGGCGACGCGTGACTCACGGGGCAAACCGGCGGCAGTTTGTTGCGACCCTGACCGCGCTTGGCCTTGGTGCCGAATCGTTTGGCCGGGCGCTTTCTGCGCGGGCTCCACAGGCGCCGCCGTCGCGCGTCACGGCCGAGATGGTGCGCGCAGCCGTGCTGCTTGCCGGCCTGAAGTACAGCGAAACTGAACAGCAGGGCATGGTGGCCTCGCTGAATCGAATTCTGCTTCGCGCCGAGGAACTCCATCAGGCGCCACCCGACAACGACGTCCCGTCGCCCATCCTGTTCAACCCACGGGTGCCGGGTTTCCCCGTGGTGCTGCCCGCGCGCGTGCATCGCCCGAGCGCGCCGGCGCGGCAGGCGCGGCCGTCCAGCCTCGACGACCTCGCGTTTCGTTCGATCGCGCAACTTGCCGATCTGGTTCGAAGGCGCGTGGTGTCGTCGGTCGAACTGACCGAGCTCTATTTGCGCCGGCTGGAGCGGTACAACCCGTCGCTCAACTGCGTCGTGAACCTGACGGCCGATCGGGCCCTGGCTCAGGCGCGCGACCTCGATCGGGAACTGGCGCTGGGAAGGTATCGCGGCCTCCTGCACGGTATCCCCTGGGGCGTGAAAGACATCGTCTCTGCCAGGGGCGCACCGACCACCTGGGGCGCTGCGCCCTTTGAGCGCCGGGTGATCGATGAAGACGCTGAGGTCGTGCAACGACTGACCCGGGCCGGCGCGGTCCTCGTGGCGAAGCTGACCACCGGCGAGTTCGCGTTTGGCGATCAGTGGTTTGGCGGCCGGACCAATAATCCATGGGAGCCGGCGCAAGGGTCCAGCGGATCGTCAGCGGGCTCGGGTGCGGCGACCGCCGCTGGGCTCGTGGGTTTCACAATCGGGACCGACACCGGAGGTTCGATCCTTTCGCCCGCCGTGCGCTGCGGCGTGGTGGGACTCCGTCCGACGTTTGGCCGCGTCAGCCGGCGCGGTGTGATGGCCGCCGGATGGACGCTCGACAAGATCGGGCCCATCTGCAGGACCGTTGAAGACTGCGCGATCGTGCTCCACGCGATCGCCGGCCCCGACGGTCACGACCTTTCGGTGCCCGAGGGCCTGCCATTCGCCTGGGACAGTCGCGAATCGGCAAAGGGCAGAGTCGTCGGTGTCGTCGAAGGCATGCTGGAACTCGAGCAAGACCCGTCCGTGCGGGCGAACAACGAGAGGGCGCTCGGCGCCCTCCGCGCGGCCGGCCTCGAGATTCGGTCTGTCGATGTGCCCAAGAGCGACCTGACGTACTTCATCGAGTACACCGAGCGCGCTGCGGGCTTTGAGACCGTCGTGACCACAGGTGCCGATGCCGGTCTGCGGGCGCAGCGGGTGCGCAACGACCTGCGCGCCTATCACCTGGTCACCGCCGTGGACTACCTGCAGGCCAATCGCGTGCGCCTGAGGCTGATGGAGGCCTACGCACGAGCGACCAGGGACGTGGACGTCATGGTCTCAGGCCCGGTGACGCTTGACCCGACCAGCCTGAATCCCATCACGAGCCTGACCGGCCACCCGGCCGTGGCTGTGCCCACGGGGTTCCGCGAGAACGGCACTCCCACAGGGTTCACACTCGCGGGCCGGTTGTACGACGAAGCCGGGTTGCTCGTGGTCGCCCGCGTGATCGAAGCCGCAACGGGTCTTGGCAACCGTCGGCCGGTGCTGAAGGGGTGAACGTCGTGCCTAGCGGCGAGGAAACCGATCCGGATTGTCGGTGAAGACGGCATCCACACCAAGTTCGTACAGGAAGTAGCGCATCTCGGCCTCCACATCCGGAAAGCGACCGGTGGCCCCGGAGCGAAAGGTGTACGGGGTGACGCTAAGGCCTGCGGCGTGTGCCCAGCCCACCAGCGCCGGTTGAGTCTCAACGATCGCTTTCGTGGGGCTCAGATCGCTGGCGAACTGCGAGACCTCTTTGACTCGTTCCGGCGACGACAGCCACCGCTCCACCAGCGCGCCGCGCCCAAAGAGGAATGTCCTTGGAATATTTGGGAGTGTCGTCGCCAGGTCCCGCACCGCCTGCTCGTCGAAGGATTGGACCCTCAGTCTTGGCATGCTGCCCGCAGGCGTCGGATGGTCCATGTTCCGGGCTCGGACGGCCGAGGCAAACAGCGCCACGATATCGATGCCGCGACCGCGATAGAGCCCAGGCGCCTTGAGTTCCGGAAACATCCCGGCTTTGTCCCACACCAGGTCAACGGCCTCGTCCCAGGTGAGCACGCGCTCACCGGTGAACGTCGGGTCAAACCAGCTGCCCGCATCGAGTTGCTTGATCTCGGCCAGCGTGAAGTCGGCCACCAGCCACTGGGTGCGGCCGGCCGCATCCGTTGACGATCGGTCAGGAAATACTTCTTCAACGTTCGTGGTGCGCTCAAGCGTGTCGTCATGGAGGCACACGAGCACGCCATCCTTGGTCACCGCCAGATCCTGCTCGACGTAATCCGCACCCTGTGCGATCGCCAATCGGTAGGCCGCCGCCGTGTGCTCCGGCGCGTACGACGATGCGCCCCTGTGTGCGACCGCGCGCTTCGTGATCCAGGGCTGGCGGGCTTCCGAAATGACGCACAGCGGCGTCACACACAACACGAGGCTGACCAAGAGACGAGTGCGCACGTTCATGGCGAACACGCTACCGGTCCGTCGTGACAAACCCGTGACGCGCGCCGTTACGAGAATGCTGCAACGTCCTCACACCATCGTCTCGCGCGCCCGGTAGCTTCGTCTGCGGAGGAACGATCATGTTGAAGCAAGTGTGGCGTCTGAGTGTGTGTGCGCTGTTGGTGTTGAGCCTTCCGGCGCGGGCGAATGCGCAGTTCGAAACCGCGGCGGTTGTGGGTATCGTGCAGGATTCGTCAGGTGGCGTGGTGGCCGGTGCGAAGGTCACGTTGACCAACGCGGGAACCGGTGTCAGTGCCACGGTCATGACCGATGCGTCAGGACACTACGAGTTTTTCACGGTGCGCATCGGCACCTACATTGTCACCGCCGAAAAGGCCGGATTCTCATTGGCACTGGCCGATAACGTGCAGGTCAGCATCGGCTCCCGCCGGCGGGTCGATCTGTCGCTGGCGATTGGTGTGCTGTCGGAAACCGTGACCGTCAGCGCAGGCACAGACGTCCTCGATACTGATACCAGCCAGCGTGGCCAGACGATTCGTGGCGCCGACCTGCAGAAGCTGCCTGTGATCAATCGTGAATACTCAGCCCTGGCCCTCCTGACCACCGGTGTGCGCCCTTCGGCCCTGGCGTCGTCGCGCGAGGGATCCTTCAACGTGAACGGTCTGCGCAGCACCTTCAACAACTTCCTGATCGATGGCGTGGACAACAACGCGTATGGCACCAGCAATCAGGGATTCTCGAACCAGGTCATGCAGCCCGCGCCCGATGCCGTCGGTGAGTTCCAGGTCGTGACCAATAACATGAGCGCGGAATACGGCCGGGCGGCCGGAGCCACCGTGAACGTGGCGTATCGCAGCGGCACCAACCAGTTCCACCTGGGCTCCTGGGAGTTCTTTCGCGACAGCGCCCTGACGTCTGAAGGGTATTTCAAGCCGGCTGCGGGGCAGGCCCCCACGTTCGATCGCCACCAGTTCGGCGGGGTGATTGGTGGGCCATTGGCGAGGAACCGGGCATTCTTCTTCGGTGATTTTGAAGGCCTTCGCCAGAACCGCACCACGGTGTCCACGTCCACGATTCCGACGATGGCGCAGCGGGATGGCGTGTTCACGGTGGCGGTTCGTCATCCGCAGACCGGCCAGGTGTACCCAGCCGGTACGCCAGTGCCGATGTCAGCGTTTGCCACCAAGGTACTGCGTGATCTTCCGGAACCAACATCGTCCGGTGCGGCGAACAACTATGTCGCGCTGACGACCCAGAAGACCGTGAGCAACAAGGCTGGCGGCAAGATCGACGTGGTGATCAATTCCGACTGGACGGCGTTTGGCCGGTTTGGATGGCGCTCGGCCGAGATTCTGGACCAGGCGGGATTGCCCGGACCATCCGGAGGTGACGGCAACGGGACCACCTACGCAGACAACCTCCAAATCGCGGTGGGCTCGACCTACGCGCTCGGCAGCAGTTCGCTGCTCGAGTTCCGGTTCGGCTGGTCGCGGACTGAGGCCGGCAAGAATCCGCCGGCGCTGGGCTCCGCGTCGGCTCTTGACGCCTACGGCATCACCGGCTTGCCCAGCGATCCGAGGGTGGCTGGGGGCCTGCCGTCACAGCTCATCACGGGCTACACCACGCTTGGCCGGCAGGCGACCAACCCTCAGTGGCAGTGGCCCACGGTCTTTAATCCGAAGGTCAACTACACGCGCAGCTGGGGCCGGCACTCGGCGAAGGCGGGATACGAGTTCCAGCACATCCAGACGCAGGTGCAGGATGTGAATCCGCTGTACGGCCGCGACCAGTACGCGAGCCAGTTTTCACGTCCAGCCGGCGCGGCGGCCAACAACGTGTACAACCTGGCCGACTTCATGTTCGGCATGCGTGGCACGTTCGCGCTGAGCAACATCCTGGTGGCGGACATGCGCCAGAACATGCACTTTCTGTACGCGCAGGACGATATTCGCATCAACGATCGTCTGACCGCCAACGTCGGGCTCAGGTACGAATACGCCACGCCGATGTGGGAGAAGAACAACGTGCTGTCGAATTTTGATCCCGTGGGTCTGAAAATGGTGATGGCCCGGGACGGCAGCCTCAAGGATCGGTCCACGATTAATCCAGACCGGAACAATGTCGGCCCACGGCTGGGTTTTGCATTCACGGCCACGCCGGAAACGGTGTTCCGTGGCGGCTATGGCATCAGCTACGTGCACTTTCACCGCGCGGGCGGCGCGAACATTCTGCCCATCAACGGCCCCCAGGTGGTCAACGCCGTGGTGGTGCAGGGCAATCCGCTGGACGCGGCGTTCAGGACGACCCAGCAGGGGTACCCGGCGGACCTGACCGACCCCAGCAAGTTCAATCCGCTTGCGGCCAACATCACGTACATGCCTGAGGATTATCGTTCGAGCCGTGTGCAGAGCTGGTTTGTGTCGGTCCAGCGGGAACTGTTCCGTAACGTTGTGCTGGACCTGGCGTACGTCGGCAACAAGGCTGACGGCCTGCTGCTGTTCGCCAACTACAACCAGGCCACGCCAAACAACGCCGCCGGAACGATTGCGCTGCAGGCGCGGAGGCCGATTCCGCAGTTTGCCGACATCACCTACGCGTTCAACGGCGGCAAGTCGGCCTACAAGGCCTTGCAGGCCAAGCTGGAATGGCGCGCGCGAGGCGGCCTGATGTTCCTGAGTGCGCTGACACTCTCAGAGAGCAAGGACAACGGCGCCGGGTCGCTCGAGAACGCCAACGGCAACGCGCCGGCGCCGCAGGACTTTTACAACATGGACGCCGACTATGGACTCTCGGGGTATCACCAGCCGTTCAACAGCACCACCAGCCTGGTGTGGGAACTACCCGTGGGACGCAATCGCCGCTTCCTCTCGGACATTTCGCCGGCGCTGGATCTGCTGCTTGGCGGATGGCAGCTTGCCGCGATCAACAGCGTGTATGCCGGCGACCCGGTGACGTTCACGTACACGGCCGGCACGGCATTCGCGGTGTCAGGTATCCAGCAGGACTTCCGCGGCGCGAACATCTATCGGCCCAATCTCGTCGGTGACCCGATGGCGCCCGGGAGCCAGCGGTCCATTACGAACTGGTTCAACAAGGACGCCGTTGTCATCCCCACTGACCCCAGCCAGCCCTTTGGCAACGCGCCACGCAATAACGTGCGTGGGCCGCTCGTGTGGCAGATCGACATGGCGCTCTCGAAGAACGTGACGCTCCCCTGGCGGGCGAGCCAGCTGGAATTGCGGCTCGAGGTCTTCAATCTGATGAACCGTGCGAACTTCCGCGCTCCCAACGGGAATCGAAGCGCGGCCGGGTTCGGCACCATTACTTCCACGTATGACCCAAGGCAACTGCAGCTTGGGGTCAAGGTCCGATTCTGATGTGATGCGCTGACTGTTCGCGGCCAGGTTGTCCGGCCGGCTTCGGGAGCGCAAGCAGATGTCTTGCGCTCCCGGCTCCAGGCCGGTTCCCAGACAGCCGCCGCGACCTCCATCCGGGGTCGCGCGTCAGCGCTCGGGCGGCTTGACGATCTGGATGATGGTCTTGTAGCGGGTGCTGGTGCTGCCCGAGACGTGCAAATACCCCGTTTCGCCGTTCCAGGTGTAGTCCTTCACCACCACACTCGGCGGATACGCCATCGTTTCTTCCTGGAAGCGGCCGAGGTCGAACTGGTGCATGAGCGGGCCTTGGAAGATCACGCGCCCGGTGTTCTTGAGGGTGGTCTTGTAGTACGTCACGATCTCCGCGAACGGCGCGTCGGTGCCATACAGGTGATAGTGCTGGCCCTTGCCGGCGTCAAACGTCTCGAGGAACTGGGCGGCGGGGTAGAGGGGGACACCGGCCGACAAATCCGGCGCGGCCTGCCCCGGTGCCGCGCCCCGACCGGCGCCCGCCGCTGGGAACGGGACCGGGACTTGCGCGCCAATGCGCACTCCGTCAGACACGACCGCGGCCGCCAGGAGCAACCACAGGCTGAAACGTATCATCCGCATCACTCGTCAGTATACAAGACGCGACCAGGGCGACCTTGGCCCTCGTGGCATACTTGAGGGACACCAATTTTCCGGAGAGTGGCAGATATGAGTGGATTGAAGACGGCCGTGTTGCTGGGCGCGCTGAGTGGCCTGTTCCTCACCGTGGGCGCGGTCCTCGGTGGACAGACTGGACTGGTGCTCGCATTTGGCGTTGCCGTGGTGATGAACATCGGGAGTTACTGGTTTTCCGACAAGATCGTGCTGCGCATGTATCGCGCGCAGGAAGTGTCGGCTGGGCACCGCCTGTACGACATGACGGCGCGCCTGGCCCGCCGCGCGGACCTGCCGATGCCCAAGGTCTACGTGATTCCCGACATGTCTCCGAACGCGTTTGCCACCGGCCGCAACCCGCAGCATGCCGCTGTGGCGGCCACCGAGGGCGTCCTGCGCCTGTTGTCTGACAGTGAACTTGAGGGCGTGATGGCGCACGAACTGGCTCACGTCAAGAACCGCGACATCCTGATCAGCAGCGTGGCGGCCACGATCGGCGCGGCCATCACCATGCTCGTGCAGTTTTCGATGTTTTTTGGCGGGGGCGGCCGCGGCCGCGAGAACGGACCGAGCCCGGTGGCCCTGATCGCCACGATGCTCCTCGCGCCGTTCGCCGCCATGCTGATTCAGATGGCCGTGTCCAGGTCGCGAGAGTTCGTGGCCGATCGAACCGGCGCGCAGATTGCCGGATCGCCGATGGGCCTGGCTCAGGCGCTCAAGCGCCTGGAAGCCGGTTCGAAGCAAATCCCCATGGACGCCAATCAGGCCACGGCGCACATGTTCATCGTGTCGCCGCTGACGGGGAAGGGGTTCAGTTCGCTGTTCTCCACCCACCCCTCGACGCAGGCCCGCGTGGACGCGCTCA
>CAZAZR010000177.1:0-7664 GCA_964489685.1 uncultured Solibacteraceae bacterium
GGCCCCGACACTGGAAGACGCCTACATGGTATTGGCTCGGCCGTCTGCGAAGCCCGCCGCATGACGCGCTCGCGTGTGCTCACGATCGCGCGCCACGAGGCACGCACACACCTGCGAAGCCCCTTGCTCTGGGGTCTGCTGGCGTCCGTGACGTTCGCCACGCTCACGGTGAATCCGGCGGCGATGATTCCGTCGGGCAGCGCAGCGGTCGAAGGCCTGAGGCCATTCAGCAATTCCGTGCACGCGATGGCGCAGAGCTTCTCGCTGACGGGGCTGCTGTTCTACCCGTTCCTGGCGTCGATGCTGGCCGGTCTTTCCGTGATCCATGACGATGAGGCGCGCGTCGGAGACTTGCTCCACAGCACGCCCCTGACCGCGGGCGAGTATGCGACGGGCAAGTGCCTGGGCGTCATGGCCGTACTCACGGGCGTGCTCGCTACGCACGTGGCCCTTGCACTCGGATGGTACGAGTGTGGTGGACTCGTCGGTGGCGATACGTATCGCGGCCCATTTGCGGTGACTCACTATCTGTGGCCCGCGCTGTTGTTTGTGTTTCCGGGGATGGTCTGGTGCGCCGGCGTGGCGTTTGCGGTGGGTGTGCGGTTCAGGATGCCCGTGGGCGTCTATCTGGTGCCGACCATCGTGTTTGCCGTGACGGTGTTGGCGCTCGGCACACAAGAGCCCCTCGGCTGGTGGGACGTGCCTCTTGACCTCTGGGGCGCCCGGTGGTTGTCGCAATCGGTCTTCACGTTCGATCGAGGGATCACCTTCTACAACTCGGCCGCGTTGCCGCTCGATTCGGCGTTTCTCATGAACCGGCTTGCGGTGTTGCTGGTGCCGACGGTGGCGGTGTGGATGGCGGCGCGGCACCTGACGCGTGCACTGCGCGGCGCCGTCACCGTTCGGACTCCCGCAGGCCGCGCGGCCGTATCTGCCAGCCCGTTGCCGTTCTCACCGGTGGGGACGTTGGCGATGACCCGGCGCGCTCCGGGCCTGCTGCAGGCGGTCCGGGTGGTCGCAGCCGCCGAGCTGCGTCATCTGCGCGCGCAACCGGCGCTCTATCTGTTCATCGTCTTTGCCGCAGCGCTGGCCTGGGAAACGGTGGGCTCGGCGCGAGGTCCCCTCGATTCAGCCGTGATCGCCACCGCAGGAGGTCTGGCGGTCGGGTTGATTGAAGTGATCACCAGCGTCGGCTGTCTCTTGTTGCTGTTCCACCTGGTGGAAGCACTCAGCCGGGCTGAACGCGTGCGCCTTGATGCCCTGGTGTACTCGTCGCCCATTTCCACTACGGCACTGCTCGGTGGCATCTGGGCGGCAGGTGCGGTATTGACGATCGGTGTCCTGCTGGCGTGCGGCGCGGTCGGGATGCTCGCGCTCCTGCTGCAACCGGTCGGTGCCCGTGAGTGGTGGCCGTTCGTGGTGCTGTGGGGCGTCGGGCTGGCTCCGACGTTCCTCATGTGGACAGCGATGGTCACGGCCGTCTGGACCTGGACGGGCAGTCGGCCACTGACCTACGTTGTCAGCCTGGGCGTGTTGATGGTGACGGTCGGGCTCACCGTCACCGGTGCGCACAGTTGGCTGACGAACTGGCCGCTCTGGGGGGCGTTGCGCTGGACCGATGCGGGACCCTTCGAGATGCACGGCCACGCCCTTCTTGCCAACCGCGTGCTGATACTCATGGCCGCACTGCTATTTGCGGTCATGGCCTACAAGGGATTCGTTCGACGGACCGGGACCAGCCGCATCCGAGGCTGGAGCGCTGCGCTGACCAGCGCGCTGGTGATCGTCACGGCAGGCACCGCCGGTCTTGGCTCTTGGATGGCTTCGCAAATCGCCGTGGGGCCCGACGGCAGCAACGCCCGCGGGTGGCGCGATCGCTATCGGGCCGCGCACGCAGCCGGTTTGGCTGGGCCGGCGCCCGCAGTGCGACACCTCGACGCAAACATCACGGTGATGCCCGATCATCGCCGCGTCCACATCGATGCCAGGTTCGTCCTCGGTCCGGAGGCAGGGGAGGATCAACTCGCATTCACCGTCGGGCCGGCCCTTCGCGACGTGCGTTGGTGGGTCGACGACGTGCCGGTCATCGCACAGGTGAAGGACGGGGTGCACCTGCTTGCCGCGCCCGGCCGCCCGGTGCGGCAGATCCGCGTGACTCACGAGGTTGTCTGGCCCACAGGATTCACGCGCAATGGCGGCGCCCTCTCTGAGTTTGTCCTGCCGTCCAGTCTGGTGCTGCAGACGCTGGGGCCGAATCTGCTTCCGATACCAGGCTACTCTCTCGGTGATGGCGGTGACCGGAGGCCGGCGATGACCGTGCGGCTACTCGTGCGCTCGCCACAGGGGTTTACCGTAAACGCCACTGGCGCGCCGGTCAACACGAGTGTCCTGAACGGGTGGACGACCACCAAATGGGTGACCTCCGAGCCGGTGCGATATCTGAGCCTCGCGGGCGGGCGATGGGAGACGCGGCAGAACGGCGCTGACGCCGTGTCGTTTGACCCGCGCCACGCCTGGAATGTCGACGCGATCTTGCGGACGCTGACCAGTGCCCGGTCCAGATACAGCGAGTGGTTGGGGCCGTATCCCTGGTCCGCCCTGCGGCTCAGCGCCTATCCCGACCACGCCACACGTGCCCAGTCCTTTCCGTCGTCCATCCTTTTTTCGGAGGGCTTCGGCATGTTCGCGCGGCCTGACGCCCAGGTGCCTCTGCCGGCCATCGTCACGGCCCATGAAGTGGCGCACCAATGGTGGCCGCACCGTGTGCGGCCTGCCGAAGGGCCGGGCGCCGACGTGTTGATCGAAGGGATGGCCAACTACCTGACCATGCGATTTCTGGAGGTCGAACATGGCGCCGCCGCCCGACAGGCGTTTGCGACTCAGATCGAACGCGAGTATCTGGGCGCGCGGCGGGTCGACATCGAGCGGTCGTTGCTGCACACCACAGCCGAGACGGGCACAGACGAGGTGGTGGCGGCCAACAAGGGTGCCTGGGTGCTGTGGATGCTGGAGCGCCGGATCGGCGAGGCCGCGATGCTTGGCGGGTTGCGGCGGTTTGTGGCAGCCCACAGCGACGAGGTGTCGCCGCCTGTCACGCTGACCGGGCTGCTCGAGCATCTGTGCGCCGGTGCGACAGAGGTGCAGGCCTGCACCGCGTTCACCGAACGGTGGGCGGCAGGAATCGGACTGCCTGAGTTCGTGGTCGGCGGGGCGAGTGTGGCGCGCGAAGGGACGGGCTGGCGGGTGTCGGCCACGCTTCGGAATGTGGGCGCGATCCCTGCCGTGGTGATCGTTTCTGCGATGGGCGACCAGGCGCGCATCGACCAGACGGTGTTCGCCCCTGCGGGCGAATCGGTGTCTGTGTCGTGGGTGATCGCCGAGCGTCCTCGACGCATCGTGGTTGACCCTGGCATTGACGTGCTGCAGATGAATCGCAGTCGAGCCACGGCCGAACTGCCTTCGGTCTCAGGTGGCGCCAGATAGAATTGAAGCGTGAACACGCTGTCGCGTTTGGCGGGCCTCGCCCTGCTTCTGAATCTGTGGTGCCCCGCGCCGGTTCGTGCACAGGCGACCGCGGAGTTGGCGGGAACGGTCGTGGCTGAAACGGGGCTTGCTCTTCCGGGCGCTCTGGTGACCGTGATCGGAACCTCGCCGGCCCTGAGACGCGAAACCACGACGGACGAGCAGGGGAGGTTTCTCTTTTCGGATCTGCCGCCGGCCCGATATTCCGTCACAGCGATCGCGGCTGGATTCACGATCACCCGGGCGATCGAGGTCACGGTTGTCGCCGGTCAGTCGCGGCGTGTGGTCGTCGGCATGCGTGTTGCCGGCGTCACGGAGACCGTGACGGTCAACGCGGACCGCAGGAGTGCATCAACCGCGCCGTCGCTGTTGTCGGTGACGCCAGCCGACGTCGCGACCGTGGCGGGCGCCGCCGAAAACGTCTTCAAGGTCCTGCACACCCTGCCTGGCATCACGTCGGTGAACGATTTTGATAGCCGGCTCTCGGTGCGAGGCGGCGGACCAGACCAGAACCTGACCGTGATGGATGGGGTGGAGATTCACAACCCGTATCGGTTGTTTGGGCTCACCAGTGCGTTCAATCCGGAAACCGTGGAAGCGTTTGAGCTCACGGCCGGCGCGTTCCCCGCGAGGTATGGCGATCGTTTGTCGTCGATTCTGACCATCGACAACCGCGCGGGGAATCCGGCGAGCCGTGCCACAGGCAATGCGACGCTCGCGCTCACCGATGCCAACGTCGTGGCCGAGGGGCGCATGCCTTGGTCGTCTCAGGGCTCGTGGCTCGTGAGCGGACGCCGGACCTACTACGACCTTGTGGCAGAGCGATTCGTTGATGCCGACCTGCCGTCTTTCAATGACTTGCAAGGCAGGGGCGTCTGGCCCCTCAAGAGTGGTGGGCAGTTCTCGGTCTTCGGCCTGCTGAGTCGCGAGAGTACGGACGCGGAGTTCGGAAACGGCGGTTCCCAATCGGCGGTGATTCGGACGAAGGCCCGCAACGATCTGGTGGCCATCTCCTGGCAACGCCCGTTTGGCGCCAGGGTATCGAGCCGAACCGTGGCGTCGTGGTATCTCAATCGTGACGACATCGACTTCGACGGCCGATTCGAAACGGGCGCACGACGCACCAATGCGCCCGTCAGCAATAATTCGGAATCGCTGTCCGACCTGATTTTCACCCGTCGCCTTGCCGTGCGCGATGCCGCGGTTCGGCAGGACACCACCATCCAGGTCAGCCGCGCCCACGTGCTGGACGCGGGGCTCGAGGTGCATGTGTTGGCCACCCAATGGGGATGGCGCATCGATGGCGAACGTAATCCAGGCGTCTCAAATGGCTCGAGCATTCAGGGAGGGACCGGCCTGCCGGCGCTGCTGGATTCGGCCAGGGACTCCTGGCGGTTTGGAGCATGGCTGTCGGACGTCTGGATGGTGAGGCCGTGGCTCCGGGTGGAACCGGGCCTTCGTCTCGACAAGACCAGCGTCACCGGACGTGCATCGCTTTCACCGCGGGCCTCGCTGCTGGTTGACCTCACCAGTCGTACCCGTCTGCGCGTGGCGGGTGGCGCATTCACTCAGAGCCCTGGCTACGAAAAGCTCCTGCAGTCCGACTACTTCGTGAACCTCACAAGTGAAGACGACGCGAGGGTGCGTCCCGAACGGGCGAGGCACGCGGTGGTTGGCCTTGAACACACACTGGCGCCTGGCGTGGTGGCCAGAGTCGAGGGCTACTACAAGTCCTTCCGCGATCTGGTTATCGGCAGGCTCGAAACGGCAGCGGAGATTGACGCGCGAACCTCGGCGTACGACTTTCCTGCGGCGCTCGCCTCTGAGGTGCCACGCGAAGCGCAGATCCTGAGCACACCGGTGAATGGCGGTCGCGGGCGGGCGTCTGGCGTTGAGGTCTACGTGGCGCGCCAGTCCGTGTCATCGTCCCCTCGCGCCCTCACGGGATGGGTGTCCTATACGCGAAGTCGTGCGGAGAAGACGCTCTACGGCATCACGATGCCGGCCGACTACGACCGGCCGCACGCGTTCAGTCTGGTAGCGAACCTGCGCCTGAATGCCGCGTTCGAGATCGCCACGACGGTTCGAGTGCAATCGGGTTTTCCGTATTCACCGCCGGTGGGCGTACGTGTGGCCGCGGTGCAGGATCTGCGGGACGCCGATGGCGACGGCAACCGCACCGAATTGATTCCCCAGGTGTCGAGACGGCAGCTGGTCTGGACGTTTGACCCCGGCGGCGTGTCGAACCTCAATTCCGCGCGTTTGCCGCTGTTCTCACGCGTGGACGCCCGCATCACCTACCGTCCTGGCTGGAAGGGCCGCCGCTGGCAGTTTTATGTGGATGTCATCAATCTCCTCAATGCGGACAATGCGTCGGGCTTTGACGCGCAGTTGTCGTACGACCCGAACGCCGATCGGCCGCGCGTGACGTACGAGCGGCGCAACAGCCTCCCGCTGTTGCCCTCGCTGGGGATTCGGTACAAATTCTGAGCCAGGTCCGCCGCAGGGGGCTCCACCCAAGCTGTAGCCGCGCCCATCTGGCGCCCCTGTAACGGCGTAGACTGTTCACCGTGAAGCCGCTTATTCTCGCGATCGCCCTGGCCCTTTTGTCCCCGCAGGGAACGAAGACACTCGACATCTACTTCATTGACGTTGAAGGCGGACAGTCCACACTCATCGTCACGCCGGCCGGGCAGGCCATGCTGATCGATGCCGGCTTTCCCAGCACGGGGAGCTTTTCTTCAAAACCCGGCGATCCCGCAGTGGCGCGCGATCCGCAACGCATCCTTGCCGTCGCACAACACGCCGGCGTGTCCCGGCTCAACTACCTGCTCGCGACCCATTTTCACGCCGATCACATCGGTGGCGTTCCCGAGCTGGCGCAACTGCTCCCGATTGACGCGTTCATCGACCACGGTGGTGTCACGGCTGATGCCGACAACGTGGCCGGGACCATCGCGATCCATCAGGCGTACGCAGCCGTGCGCGAGGGCAGGCGCCATATTCAGCCGAGGCCGGGCGACCGCATTCCCCTGACAGGCGTTCACGTCACCGTCGTCAGTTCCGGAGGGGAGACGCTCCGAACGCCGCTTGCAGGGGCAGCGCCCGGCCCGAATGCCGCGTGCGTACCGCCAGGGGTGCCGGCGTCTGAAATGACCGAGAATCCGCGATCGACGGGTGTGCTGCTGGAATTCGGCCGGTTCCGCTTCCTCGACGTCGGAGACTTGAGCGACGCACCGCTCTTCCGTCTGGCGTGCCCCTCAGATCAGATCGGTCAGGTGGACGTGTATCTGGTGTCGCACCACGGCGCGACTGACGCGTCGGATCCGTCGCTGTTCGCTACGACTCAGCCTCGGGTGGCCGTGCTCAACAATGGCCCGACCAAAGGCGGTGCCGTGGCGATGTTCAAGACGCTTCGCGCGTCATCAGCGACAGACACATGGCAGTTGCATCGGTCGGAGGTCAAAGGCGCGGAGAATGCCGCCGACGACCGCATCGCCAATCTGAGCGATGCGACGGCGCATTGGATCAAGATCAGTGCGAGCGAGGATGGGTCATTCACCGTCACCAACGCCCGCACGGGTAAGACGACGCGTTATGCGCGGCGCTAGCGTCGGCGCCCGCGTTGCGTGCCCGCGGACATGAGCGCCGCCGGCGGTGGGTCATCGTCACACATCGGTGCGCAGAGTCCGTCGCGGCAAAGCATGTAGCCGCCCGGGCAGTCATCGGCCTGCATGGTCGGCCGACCCAGCTGCTTCAGGAGCTGCACCTGCGCACGCATTGCGTTTTCAACCGCGGCGAACTTGCCGGGGCTGGTGACGAGAATCTCGATACCGAGCTGCTCGATCTTCATGACCAGCCATCGCAACGCGGCCATCTTTTGCACATCATTGCTGCGACGCCTTGCATGCTTGCGCGACGTTGTTGCTGACTTCTTCCCTTGTGCCTTAGCCATTGGTGAGTCTCCTATGTGGTGTGAGTGATGTCAGTCAGTTCCGGCGCACAGCCGGGGGTTCCAGTTGGGTTTCGATCAGCCAGATGTCGCGCGCCCGCTGGTTCCTGACCGCAATCAGGGAACCCCCGGCCGGCCTGACACCAGAAAAGCTGACGCCAGGCAACGCATTATCCGTCACCTGTGTCAG
>CAZAZR010000178.1:0-7552 GCA_964489685.1 uncultured Solibacteraceae bacterium
CGAGTCGGACGAGCCGGTGATTGTCTTTGACGAGGTGTCTCTGGCCTTTGACGAGAAGGTCATCCTCGATCGCGTAAGTTTCCAGCTCCTGGCTGGGCGGATGAAGATCATTCTTGGCGGCAGCGGCGTGGGCAAGTCCACGGTGCTGAAGCTCATCCTGGGCCTGCTCAAGCCTGACGGCGGCCAGATTGTGGTGAATGGGCGGCGCGTTGACGATCTCAACGAACGCGATTACATGGGCGTCCGCGACGAACTTGGCATGGTCTTTCAGGAGGGCGCGCTGTTCGACTCGCTCACGGTCCGGGAAAACGTGGGCTACAAGTTGTTCGAAGAGACGGCCATCCCGATCGATCAGGTGGACGCGCGCGTCAAGGAAGTGCTGGGCTTTGTCGGCCTTGACGAGTACTTCCTGCGGATGCCCTCCGAACTGTCTGGTGGCCAGCGCAGGCGTGTGGCCATTGCCCGTGCGCTGGCGGCGCGGCCCAAGATCCTGCTGTATGACGAACCCACGACCGGTCTCGATCCGATTACCGCCGTCACCATCGATGACGAGATCATCAAGTTGCGGGACCTCGAAGAAGTCAGCGCGTTGCTCGTGACTCACCAGTTGCGGGACGCGTTTTATGTGGCGGCCCACGAAGCCGTGAAGGAGGGCGAGACCATCACATTCGTCCCTGCGTCGCCGGAAAAACTCGCCGAGACCACGTTTGTCATGCTGAAGGACAGCCGGGTGCTATTTGAGGGCACGCTGCCGGAGCTTCGCGCGGCGACCGATCCGTACCTGCAGTCGTTTTTGTCGTAGAAGAGAGAGAGTACGCATATGCCACGCACACGATCGATTGCCTGGGCCCAGTTGAAGATTGGCATCATCGGCGTTGCCGCCGTCGCGCTGGCAACGGCCATGATCCTTGCCGTGGGCGGACAGGGCGGCTTCTTCTGGCAGCGTTATCCCATCAAGGCGCTGTTCAACGATGTGGTGGGCATGAAGTCCGGTGCCATCGTGCGCGTGGCCGGAAGCGACGTGGGCAAGGTCACGTCGGTCGAGTTTTCCGGCGCGCGGGTGGAGGTCGTCCTGGAAGTGTCGAAGGACGTCAGGCACCTCATCACCGATCAATCGGTCGGCAGTCTAGGCTCACTGAGCCTGCTCGGTGAACCCATCGTCGTCATCACCCCAGCGCCGCAGGGGCAACCGCTGCCCGATTGGGCGTACCTGAAGACGAGCCAGTCGGCGGGAGCGGTGGCCGAGGCGGCGGCGGCAGCCACCGGAGCCCTCGCCACCACTCAGGACCTGCTGAAAGGCATGAACGAGGGGCGCGGAACCATGGGCAAGCTCCTGACAGACGACGCGCTGTACAGAGAGATGGCGGCGCTGGCCACGGCCGCCAATGCCGTGACCAGCCAGATCAATTCGGGCAAGGGCACGGTTGGCGCCTTGATGAATGACCCGGCCGCGTACAACTCGATGCGCGGATCCCTGACTGAACTCGAGGGCATGCTCGCAAAGGTGCGCCGTGGCGAAGGGTCCCTCGGCGTCCTGATGAATGACCCCGCGCTGAGCCAGTCGTTGACGGCGGCGAGCGCCAGTATGGAAGCCATCGCTGGCCGCATCAACCGAGGTGAGGGCACGGTGGGCAAGCTCTTGACCCAGGACGAGCTCTATACCCGCCTGGACGGCCTCACCACGCGGTTGGACAGCCTCGTGGCCGGTCTGTCGGCTGGACAAGGAACCGCCGGGCAGCTGCTGCAGGACAAGCGGCTTTATGACAACATGAATACGGCGGCAACGAGCTTGAACGAGCTGCTTGCCGAGATCAAGAAGGACCCGAAGAAATACCTGACCGTGAGGGTCAGCATCTTCGGAGGCTAACGAACGAAGGAGGCAGAATGTCGAATAACAACAACTCGGCGGTTCCGGTGTTGATGGCGTTTGTGTTGGGCGCGGCTGCCGGCGCGGCGGTGGCGTTGCTGTATGCGCCGGCCACGGGTGAAGAGACGCGGCAGCGCCTGAAGGACAAAGCACGCGACGGGCGCGACAAGGCTGAGGCGGTGGCGCGCGACGGCCGTGAGTTCCTGAAGCGCCAGCGCGAAAATATCGGGGCGGCCGTGGAACGGGGGAAAGAGGCGTTCGATCAGACGCGCAAGGAGACCCTGTGACCGAGGTCTGGTTGGGCGTTATCGCGGTCGCCGTGGCCGTGATGGCGATCCTCCAGGTCGTCGTCCTCCTGCGAGTGTCGCAGGTGGCGCGCGAGGCGTCGGCGGCCACGCGCGACCTGCGTCGTGAACTCACCCCGCTCATCGCCAAGGCCCACAAAATTGCGGACGACGCCGGGCGGGTGAGTGCTCTGGCGCTGACGCAGGTCGAGCGTGTCGATCAGCTCTTTGAGAGCACGGCCCTGCGGATCGACGAGACGATGCAGACGGTGCAGGAGACGCTCATCCGTCCCGTGCGCCAGGGCGCGGCTGTGATGGCTGGTGTCAAGGCCGCGTTGGCGGTGTTTCGCGCGCGCCAGGATCGCAGCCGGTATGACCGCGACGACGACGACGCGCTGTTTATCGGATAAATCCCGCGTGGAAGACTTGGCGGGCGGGCGCCTGGTGCGATACGCTTGTCAGGTTTGATTCGGTTGGGCGCTTGGCTCAGTTGGTAGAGCACCGCCTTCACACGGCGGGGGTCACTGGTTCGAGTCCAGTAGCGCCCACCAACCTTATCCCACTAGCCATGATGCCTTCAGTCGAAGTTCTGTCCCTCCAATCACTCGTTACGCCGACGACTGACGGCATTGCCAGCCGGGTGCTGGCCAAGGCGCCCGGCGGCACCATCACACTGTTTGCCTTTGATGCCGGTCAAGGTCTGACCGAGCACACATCCCCGTATGACGCGATGGTCCAGGTGCTCGAGGGCGAGTTTGTCCTGACAATCGGCGGAGCCGTCCTGCGCGCCGGGGTGGGTTCCATTGTGCGCATGCCGGCCAACGTCCCCCACGCGGTGGAGGCCCCTGGGGTGTCGCGGATGCTGCTGACCCTCATCAAGTGAGCGAACGTCAGCAATATGAGCGCCACATTCGACCTCACGGCGTTCCGAGCCCTCCCACCTTCGACGGTTGCAGTCGTGGTGTTCATGACCGATGCGGGCGAGCACCGGTGCACGATCAGCGACAAAGAACGCCAGGCAATTCGTTAGCTGAAGAAGAGATAGGTTCTCGTCTTCGGGCAGTGTTAGCATCGGGTCTCGCGCAAGCATCTGATGGAACTGCCGCTGTCGCTCAGTCCGAATTTCCGTGAGGTTGCGCTGGTCGCGGCCCTGTTTGCCGCGGTCACCACGTGCGTCATGTGGCCGCTGTTCGGTGTCATGCCGGACCACTTTCCAGCCGCCGCGTCTGACTCGAAACTCAATGCCTGGGTCCTGGCGTGGGGCGCCGAGCGCATCCCCCACGCGCTGAACGGGTTCTGGAGCCCGCCAATTTTTTACCCGTACCTGAACACGCTGGCCTACTCAGAGAACCTGCTCGGTGTCGCGGTCGTCGTCGCGCCCGTTCAGTGGATGTTCGGCAATCCGACACTGACGTATAACATCGCGTTCCTGTTGTCCTTTGTGGTGGCCGGCACCACCGGATATCTGCTCGCCCTCACCTTGACCGGCAGCCGCAGTGCAGCCTTCATCGCCGGCTTCGCCTTTGCGTTCACTCCGTATCGTTGGGCGCAACTCCCGCACCTGCAAGTGCTGTGGAGTGCGTGGTTGCCGCTGGTCCTGTGGGCCCTGCATGGCGCGCTGCGCACCCATCGATGGTCGTTCTGGCTGATCGGCATCGTGGCCGTGATGCTGCAGGTCTCGTCAAGCGGATACTCTGCGTTTCAGTTGGCCATTGCATGCGGCATCGTGGGCGTCGCAGCTGCGTTCAGATACGGGATCAACGCGGCGTCGCTCCGCCGGATGGCCTTGGCGATGATTGCGGCCGTCCTCCTGCTGTCCTCAACCTTCGTGACGTACTACCACGTGTGGAGCGCACGCGAGCCCACGCCAGGCGACCTCGTCGCCTACAGCGCCGATCTGGGGACGTATCTGAATGTCCATCCGGACCTGCCGGGCGCTCGATGGCTGGGGGGTGTGGCACAGGACGAGGGGCACTTGTTTCCGGGGTTCATTGTCCTCGCGCTGACGCTGGTGGCGTTGGTGCCGGTGGGCCGATGGAGGCCGGTGACGCGGTGGCGTTGGGTGTACCTGACACTTGCCGTGGTCGGTGTGCTCGCGTCACTGGGGCCGGAGCCTCGCGCGTGGGGGCAACCCCTGCCGATTCCGAAACTGTACGCATGGCTTGCCTCCTACCTGCCGCTCTTTGACGCCATGCGGGTTCCGGCCAGATTCGGCGTGCTGGCGATCGTTGGATGTTCGGCGTTGGCCGCAATTGGGGCGGCTCGCATCCTGGGTGGGATGGGCCGGGGCGCGCGTCTGGTCCTCTCGGCCGGCTTTTGCGCCATCATCGTGTGGGAAGGGCACGGCCCCCTGACTGTGGTTCCCAATACGCTCGTGAGTGGAGCCGGCGACGACGCGGCCTTCGAGTGGCTGGTTGGCCAGCCCGCCGGTCCGGTGCTGATGCTTCCGATGGCGACATTGGGCGGCAAGTTCACCATGCACCAGCAGTATGGGGCGCTCCAACACCGGCATCCGATCGTGGACGGAGTCGGGCGGGCCGACACGCCGCTGGTGCTGTGGCTGAGTGGCTCAGCCTCCCCGCTCGTCATTCCTGAACAGCTGCCGGAGGCCGTGCCCTTTCTGCGAGGCCTCGGCGTGCGATACATTCTGATGCGGCGCAACGCGTTTCGCGACCCCGGCATCGAGGCCCGGCTCTACGACCGGTTCGAGCAGGACGCCACACTCAACGAACGCGCCCGGTTCGAGAACGTCGTGGTCTGGGAGATCGAGGGGGGCGCCACTCCACCCGCAGCGAAAGAGGTGTTCACGCGGGTTCCGTCGCAGGCCGTCTCTGTCTCGGCGTACGACCATCTTGACAGGATTTCGTTGGCGATCGATGGCGACCCCAACTCGCGGTGGATGAGCCGGGGGCCGCAGACCGGCTCAGAGTGGGTGGCCCTTGAGTTCGACCGGCCTCGCAACCTTGCGCGCATCGATTTTGTCATGCACTCGCGCAGCGATATCAACTATCCGCGCTTTCTGGAGATCGTGGCGACGGGGAGGGCAGGCGGCGGGGCGGAAACGCAGCTCTTTCGCGGGTCCCTGCTGCCGCAACTGGGTCACGGCTGGCGGCTGTCGCCGGAACTTCCGGTGGCCTCTCTTGACCTGCCGCCGTATCTGACCGCGCGCGTGTTGATTCGGCAGCTTGGCCGCGCAGCGGTCTGGTGGTCGATCGACGAACTGGTGCTCTGGGAGCGGTAGCAGTGGCCCTAGAGGCCGATCCGGAATCCGACACGGAAGGTCAGCGGCGGCTGCACCGCAGTGGACCGCCGGAAGTTAGGCGTCGTGAGTACGTCTTCCTCCACCTCGTTGCGATGCCTGGTGGCGTTGAAGACGTCAAGCTGCAGGGCCGATCGGCGCCCCGCCATCGTGAAGCCCTTTTCTACCCTGATGTCGAGTGTGAGTGTGTAGGTGAACCGCGTACGACCAATGCGGTACGCATGAATCATCTGCGCGCCCGACGACAGATCCGGGGCAATGACCACGCGGGAAAACGGCTGGCCATCCTGATACCGCGCCGAGAATCCGATTCGAATATCGCCGGGGGCCCGATAGCTGGTTGACCACTTGGCGACGTACGAGCGGTCGAAGAAGTAGCTGCCCTGGACCACGGGCCTGGCATTGGGGTGCTCAAAGACATCGCCGACCACACTCTGATCGTTTTCGAGCGGCCCGAATCCGAGGTGGCCCACCCAGCTCCGGGTGCGATAGGCCATCACACCGAACAACACCCTGACGCGGCGCGTCGTCAGGGTCCAGGTTGTCTCGACGCCCTCATACTTCGCATGCCCGTCTGCGGGGTTGGTCAGCAGGAACGCATCTTTGCCGAAGCTCGAGGGCAATCGATCAAACACGGCAAGCGGTCTGTCGTCGCCCGCCCCGTCCCAGTCCTCGGCCGCGTCTGGAATGAACACGACGCGGTAACTGGACGCCGGGACGCCGGTGTTGATCGATCCGGGTATCGACGACTGGTTCCGCCAGATGGCGGCGGCCCGCCACGTCAGCACCTGGCGGTGCCGCAGTTCCAGACCGACGGTGCGCTCGATCGTGCGGGCCGCGCGAAGGTCGGGATCAATCGTCGCCACGGTTGATCCCCATCCCTCGCGCGAGACCAGGACGCCGAGTTCGCCGGTGTCGAATCTGCGATCCCCATTGAGGTCGGACCAGCGGTGGACTCGTGAGACCGTTTCTCCGGGGTCGCCGTAACCCAGCAGTGACAGTGTCAACGGATCGGCGTAGCGGCCAACGCCTCCGAAGAGGGAGAGCGGACCGCGGCTCCACTGAAACGAGAACCGAGGCGAGACGGTGCGCCAGTTGATCCCTGTTGCCCCGCCCCTGGCTGATCCAGTGGCGAGATCGAACCGCACACCGGCATCCACGGTCACGCTCGCACCCAGGACCATGCGGTCGGCCAGGTAGGCAGATCCGTGGAAGAGACTACGCCGCGAGAGCGACTCTGGACTCGACGGCAGCCACACACGCGCGGCGATGCCGCCCACCTGTTCGGCGACGATCGGCAGCGAACGGATGTCGCTGGTGGCCGCAGCCCGGCGCGCGCCGATGCCGGCCCGAAGTTCATGGGTCATGGTGCGCCACGCAACCAGCCGCGGTGCAAACCGCGCCGCCGCGTCCCACTGTGACGAGACCATGGCGGCTGCTGGCCTGGGCACAATGCCGTCGGTGACGCGGTCAACCGTGCCGCCTTCCGCGTTGGTGACTTCCGGCGTGAAGGCGCTCCGTTGAAATGCGATCGAGGCACCCGCACGGTCACCTGCGTCGCCCACGCGCTCCCAGGCCGCGCTCGATTGCAGGAACGTGCCACGCTCATACACGTTGGTGTCGCGGAATTGTCGTCGGCCATCGAATGGATACCGAACGCGCTGCAGCGCCGCCACCAACCGAATCTGGTCGTTGTCACTGGAGTTCTTGACCAGGTGGCCGAACAACGAGGCGGCGTCAGAGGTCCACAGACCTGGCCGATCCCGCTCATAGTGCCGGGCGCGGCTGAAGGCGCCAGAACCGAGCAGGGTGGCCCGGTGGCCGACGGGGCCACCAAACTGCGCGCCGATGTCACGCCAGGACGCCAGTCGGCCAATTGACGGCGCATTCGGGAGGGGATTCAGATCCACCATCCCCGGCTCCGTGAAAGCCCCCTGCACCGCGCCGCTGCGCTGGTCCCCGGCGCGTCTGGGTGTCACACCAATCAATACGCCAGGACTGTCTGCCTCAATCTCGGCCAGACCGGATGTGACGGTGACCGCGCTCACTGCATTCAGGTCCAGTGCGAAAGGGATCAGGCCAAAGAGATTGGGCGCCAGCACTTTCACGTCGCCGAACGTCACCGCGGTCGTCGTCCACGAG
>CAZAZR010000179.1:0-7474 GCA_964489685.1 uncultured Solibacteraceae bacterium
TGAACCGGTCGCGAAATGTCTCGAAGGTGCCGAAGGTGCTGGTGATGGCCGCGGCCGCCGCACCGGTGGGGGCGCCGCCGGCGTTGGGCGCCATCAGCGTCCAGAACTGCATGTGGTTGTAGTGGCCACCGCCGTGATTCTGCACGGCAGGGCGGATGCCTTCGGGCACGGTGGCCAGGTTGCGCAACAAGTCTTCGAGCGACCGGCTGGCCACCGCCGGCTCCTTCGCCAACGCCGTGTTGAGCCCGGTCACATACGCCTGGTGATGACGATCGTGGTGAATCGTCATCGTCTGCGCATCGATGTGCGGCTCGAGTGCGGCAGCCGGGTACGGAAGGGCGGCGAGCGTGTACGGTCCCGATGCTGCAGGTGCCTGGCCAGTTGCTGCGAGCCTGGGGGACGCCACCGCAGCCACGGCCGCCGCGCCGACCGTGGAAAGGAGTTCTCGTCGTGTCATGGACATGGCTTACTCTAGCGTTCCCATGTCCCGGTGCTCAAGTGCTCTTCTGCACGGCAGGTGAACGCCAAGCGCGGCTAGAATGACGTCGTGCTGGTCAACTGCGTGGCGTATCGGCGGGGCGAGCGGGTTGCCGACATCCCGATCAGCGACATCCGAGCGCATCTGACCGATCCCGGGTGTTTTGTGTGGGTGGCGCTCAAAGACCCGGCGCCGGAGGAATTTGAACGCCTCCAGGAAGAGTTCAACCTGCACGAACTGGCCGTTGAAGACGCGAGCCGGGGCCATCAGCGTCCGAAAATTGAAGAGTACGGCTCGTCGATTTTCGTTGTGCTCCACATGATTGAAGCCGAAGGCGAAGAACTGCTGACCGGCGAGGTCGCCATCTTCGTTGGTCCGCAATACATCGTTTCGGTCCGACGCGATGCGCGGCAGGGCTTCACCGAGGTGCGTCGCCGCTGCGAGGAAGAACCCGACCTCCTGAAACACGGACCGGCGTACGTCCTGTATGCGCTGATGGACACGGTGGTCGACCGCTACTTTCCGCTCATCGATCGACTGACGCGTGAGATCGAGGACATCGAAGAGCGCATTTTCGCGAGCCACACCACGCGGGCCCAGGTCGAGGCGCTTTATACCTTCAAACAGCGCCTCATGGTGCTGGACCACGCGATCAATCCGCTGCTGGAAGTCACGAGCAAGCTGCACGGCGGGCGGGTGCCACCCCTGTGTGCCGGGCTGCAGGACTATTTCCGTGACGTCTATGACCACCTGCAACGTCTGAAACAGTCCACCGACAACCTGCGCGACATGGTCAACACAGCGCTGTCCGTGAATCTGTCGTTGATCACGCTGCAGGAGAACGAAGTCACCAAGCGGCTGGCGGCGTATGCCGCGCTCGTGGCGGTGCCCACGATGATCGCGGGCGTGTATGGCATGAACTTCAGGCACATGCCTGAGCTGAATTCGCCGTATGGCTATCCGCTGACGGTGGCGGCGATGGTGGCCATCGACCTCTATCTCGTGTTTCGGTTCAGGAGGGCGAAATGGCTGTAACCGCTGAGACCTCGTTCCGCAAAGCCTTCCTCCTGTTCCTCGTGGTCGGCATGACCCTGGTGATGGTGGTCATCCTGAAGGCGTTCCTGATGACGATCGTGGCGGCGGCGGTGCTGGCAGGCCTGTTGCGGCCGGTCTACCGTCGACTGCTCACGCTGATGCGCGGGCATGCACTGGCCGCGTCAGCTGCCACGGTTCTGCTGACGCTGGTCGTGATCGTGGGACCGTTGATCGGCATCGGCGGCCTCGTCATCAGTCAGGCTGCGGGAATTACGGAAAACGTCCGCCCGATTGTCGAGAAGTCGATCAACTCGCCTTCGTACCTGGATCAAACACTGCAGCGCCTGCCGGGCTATGACCGGTACCTCAGGCCGTATCGGAAACAGATCCTGACCAAGGCTGGTGAAGTGGTGAACTCGACGGGAAGATTTCTGATGTCGTCGGTGTCGAGTGGCACGTTGAGCACCGTGTCGTTGATCTTCGACTTTTTTATTGCACTGTACGCGATGTTCTTTTTCCTGATTGACGGGCCAAAGATGTTGCGGGAGATCCTGGATCACCTGCCGTTGCGGGCCGAAGAAAAAATCCTGCTCACCGATCGCTTCATGTCGATCACCAGGGCCACGGTGAAGGGCACCCTGGTCATCGGGGTCATTCAGGGCTCTCTTTCCGGGCTGGCGTTCTGGGTGGCGGGGATTCCGAGCGTGGCGTTCTGGACGGTGCTGATGATCATTCTCTCGATCATCCCGGTGATCGGCGGGGCGCTCATCTGGGTGCCCGCCTGCATCGTGTTGCTCGCCACGGGTCAGGTGGGAACCGCTGTTGGCCTCGCCCTGTTCTGCGCACTGATTGTCGGCTCTGTGGACAACCTGCTGCGGCCGCGCCTGGTGGGTCGCGACACGAAGCTGCACGACCTCATCATCCTGTTCTCCACCCTGGGAGGCCTCCTGGTGATCGGACCACTCGGGTTCATCATTGGCCCCGTGCTGGCAGGCCTGTTCGTCACGTCGTGGCAAATCTTCGGGATCGCCTACCGTGAACAACTCGTGGAGGGCACCCCGCGCATCGTGACGGCCGACGGCGAGGTGGCCGAACAATAGGGGGACCCCTATCACCCGCACTGATACGCGCGGGCGCCGGCGGCCAGGGGAGTCGTCGGGGCGGGCCACACGTTGTCGTTCGGGTCGCGGTCCGGAAAGCGGCACATCGGATCGAGCGTGATCGTCTCAATCGCCCGACCGCCGGTGTCAAAGGCCGCGCTAAACGTTCGACTGCCGTTGAACCACACATCCACCGGCCACGTGATGAGCGCCGTCTGCGGGTCCACCATCTTCACCGTGGCATTCGCCACGGGTCGCGGCAACTGTCCGGGCGCCGTGAACTTCACCTTCAGAATCACGGGTGACGGCATCTGGCCGTCCTGCCGCACCGTCACGGTCGTCCTCGCACCGGCCGTGGACACGCCGGCAATGCGACCCTCGACAGACTCCGTAGTCCACAGCCAGTAGTACCAGAACCAACTCAGGTCCTGCTTCAGCGTGCTGTTCATGAAGAAGATGAAATCCCACGGCGAGGGGTGCTTGAAGCTCCACGCCTTCGTGTACTCGCTCATGGCATGCTGCACGGCCTCGTCGCCGACAATGCCGCCAAGCATCGAAAGCATCAAAGGCGTCTTCGAATAGGTCTGAAAGCCGTACAGGGCGCCGGCATCGTTGGCTGACCACATCATCGATGGCTCGTCTTCGTTCCCGCTCGTTCGCCCGTAGCTCTGCCCCGCGCCATTCAGGTTGGGCACGCGCCCGCGTGCGTCGGCATCCGAGAGCACGTTCATGTACTGATTGAACCCCTCGTCCATCCACCCGTAGCGCGTCTCATTGGTCCCCACCACCATTGGCCACCACTGGTGCCCCGCTTCATGATCGGCGGCACCCTGGTTCGAGTTGATGACCATGGGATATTCCATGCCCGCGCTGGGGCCATCCTGAAGGGTCAGCTGCGGGAACGGATACGGCGCCCAGAGCTTCGAGTAGAACTCCAGCGCGTGACGCGAGATCTGACCAGCATTGGCAAACTGTGCCGCACGCTCGGGCAGGAACACCATGTGGATCGGCACCGGGCCCTTGGTGGGAATGGTGGCGCGTGTGGCCTGCCACACGAACTTCTTCGCCGTCGCCCACGCGAAGTCATTCACCTTGTCGGCGGCGAAATGCCACACCAACCGCTCACCGGCCGCCGTCGCCTGTCCCGGGCCGATCTCCTCCGGTCCAACGATGGTGACGATGGCGTCGGAGGAAAGGACGGTGGCCAACCGCTCTCGCGCGGTGGCCGTCAGCACACGCTCAGGATTCTGCAACACGCCGGTGCCGCTGACGATCCAGCCGGCGGGCACGTCGATCTTCACGTCGAACTTGCCGAAGTTGTTGTAGAACTCTGAGGGGCCCAGATACAGGCTCGTGTCCCAGCCTCGCATGTCGTCGTACTTGGCCAGCCGCGGGAACCACTGCGTGGGCTGGAACAACGTGTCGTCCCAGCGCTGCGTCATGCGATGGCCGCTGCCGGCGGGACCGCCCGGCAACTTCGTGTGCCACGCCACTTCCAGTCGCGCGGTGCCTTTCGCCGGGATGGGGTTGGCAAGGGTGATGCGCGCCACGGTCTGGGTCAGTCCCGAGACAGCGTTCGCACGCTGAGCGGGTGCGCCGCCAGGCCCCCCACCGCGCCGCCCGCCAGCGGTCGGAGCGAGATCGATGGCCACTCCGTCAATGGCCAACCGCGTGACCACCATCCCGTCGGTGTTCTCCGCCGGCACAGACATGCCCCTTGGCACGAGGCCCCGAAAAATGTTGTGATCCAGCCGCATGACCAGATCGCCCAGCGGCGCCGGGCTGTTGTTGTGAACGAGGATGGTTTCGGTGCCGGTGATCGTCTGCGTAGCGGGATCGAGACGGGCCTCGATCGTGAAGTCGGTCTCCAGCTGCCAGTAGTTCGCGCCAGGCCGCCCGGTCAGGTCGCGGGTACCGGCATCCATGGCGCGCCGAATGGCGTTGGTCAGGGGCACATCCCGGCGAATCGCACGCGGGGAGGCGTCCTGGAGCTGGGCAGCCGCCGCGGCAGCGTTCTGGGCTGAAATTGAGGCCGGTTCGAAGATCATCGCTCCCAGGGCGAGGACAATGAGGATGAGGCGTGAGGTCATAATTCGCGATGATACGCCCATCTGTCACCTTTTTCCTGATTCTGAGTCTTAAGGGGAAGGCCGCCTGGCGGCGGCTGGAATGGAGCGGAACCTCATGACACGGCTGCGCGGCTGGCTGGTCTGGATGATGGTCGTCGGCACCGTCGCGGTGGGCGCAACCGACCCCGAGCGGGAGGCCCGCGAGATTGAGGACCTGTTGATGGCGCCCTGTTGCTTCCGGCAGCAGGTCTCGGTTCACCAGTCACCGACGGCCAACGAGGTCCGGCGCGACATCCGAACCCGGTTGGCGAAGGGGGAAACCCGGCAGGTCATCCTCGACGCGTATGTCGCCGAGCATGGGTCTGGAATCCTCGTGGTGCCGCCTGCGCAGGGCAGCAATCTCGTCCTGTACGTGCTGCCGCCGTTGGCACTGGTGGGCAGTGTGCTGGGAGTGGTCGGCGTGATTCGCCGTTTCACCTCCCCCGGCGATGCCCCGGCCACGCTGGCCCCGCACCCGGCCGAAGACGACCACGCCCTGAACGACCGCCTGACCGACGACCTTCGTGACCTTGACTAGGAGAACAACATGAGCAATCTGCTGACAGTGAACGAGCATTCGATCGAACGTGTCGCGAGGGTCGTCCTGGGCGTGGCCCTTGTGGGCATGGCGGCCATGGGCACCATCGGCGCGTGGGGCTATGTCGGGGTGGTGCCGATTCTCACCGGCGCAGTGGGCACCTGTCCGCTTTACACGCTCCTGGGAATCTCGACCTGTCCGGTTAAGACCAGGACCTGATCGTTTCGCGTCGACGCAACCGTCCGTGCGGCCCCGCGCGCTCGCGAGTCAGCGGCTCGCAATCGTCGTCCGGGCGGTAGACTGGGAGCATGAGCCACGCATTGCGCCGGGCCGTCATGGCATACGCACCGCTTCTGGCGGTCGCCTCCCTTCTGACCGGCTGCGGGTCCAAAGACACTCCGATGATTCCCATTCCCGCCGACTCCTCGTCGTACGCCAACGTCAACGCATTCGCCACGATGCATATGGTGCTGGACCTGACAGCGGACTTCGACCTGAAGACGCTGGCAGGCACGGTGGAACTCCAGTTCGAGCGGCGCGATCCGAACGCCACTGCACTGGTGCTCGACTCGCGCGATCTGGCGATTACAAATGCCGAGGCCGCGGTCGGCACGGGCGCGTGGATTCCCACCGCGTTCAGGCTTGATGCCCCGACACCCGCGTTTGGCAGCGCCCTGCGAATCACGATGCCGCCCGGTACCGACCGCGCCCGCATCACCTACTCGTCGTCGCCCGCCGCGAAGGGTTTGCAGTGGCTCACACCCGCGCAGACGGCGGGCCGTGTGCACCCGTTCCTGTTTACGCAGGCCCAGGCCATCCAGGCGCGGTCGTTCATCCCGCTGCAGGATCTGCCGGGTGTGCGGCTGACGTACGACGCGACGATTCGGACACCGAAGGAGCTCGTGGCGGTGATGGCCGCCGAGATGACGCCGGGCACAGCCGGATCCGGTGTCTTCACGTTCCGGATGCCCCAGCCGATTCCGTCGTACCTCATTGCGCTGGCCGTGGGCGATCTCACGTTCAAGGCGATGAGTCCTCGAACCGGTATCTGGGCCGAACCGTCCGTGGTGGAGGCCGCGGCGCGCGAGTTTGAAGACACCGAACAGATGGTGGCGGCCACCGAGAAGCTGTACGGGCCGTACCGATGGGGCCGGTATGACCTGCTGGTGTTGCCGCCGTCATTTCCGTTCGGCGGCATGGAGAATCCGCGGCTGACCTTCGCCACACCGACGGTGATTGCCGGCGACAAGTCACTGGTCTCTCTCGTGGCTCACGAGCTTGCGCACTCCTGGTCGGGCAATCTCGTGACCAACGCCACGTGGCCCGACTTCTGGCTCAACGAAGGATTCACCACCTACCTCGAGCGCCGCATCATCGAGGCGTTGTACGGGAAGGCTCGTGCCGACATGGAAGCGATGATCGGGGTGGCCGATCTGGCAGACTCGCGATCGACCATCACCGTGCCGCGCGACAAGACCCTGCTGCCCGACATGACCGGTCGCGACCCAGACGAAGCCTATTCGTCGGTGGCGTACGAGCAAGGCGCGCTGTTCCTCAGGTTCCTGGAAGACAAGTTCGGACGCCAGGAGTTCGACACGTTTCTGCGAAAGTGGTTCGACACACACGCGTTTGAGAGCGCGACGACCGAGGACTTTCTCACGTTCTTGAAGACCGAACTCATGGCTCGCAAGCCGGGCGTTGTCACCGATGCCCAGGTGCAGGAGTGGCTGCACGCGGAAGGGGTGCCGGCCTTTGCCGTGCTGCCGACGTCGGACGCGTTCACTCGAGTGGAGCGCGCGCGCGACGCCTGGGTCGGTGGCGGGCCGATGACGACGCTCGCCTCCACAGCGCGCGTGTGGTCTGCGCACGAGTGGATTCATTTTGTCGATGCCCTGCCACGCACGCTGACGCAGGCGCAGATGCGCGCCCTCGACGGGCAGTTCAGGTTCACGCAGTCTGGCAATGCGGAGATTGCGCACGTCTGGTTCAGGCTGGCGATCGCCACACGGTACACACAGGCCTACGCGGCCATGGAAGACTACATGGTCCGCATTGGCCGGCGGAAGTTGATCCTTCCGTTGTACCGGGATTTGGCAGCCACGCCGGACGGCAAGGCGTTGGCGGTGCGGATCTTCGCCAAGGCGCGCGAGGGGTATCATCCTATGGCGAGGGCGTCCGTCGAGCAGGTCGTCAAGTAGCCGTCGGGGTCTGGGGG
>CAZAZR010000180.1:0-7378 GCA_964489685.1 uncultured Solibacteraceae bacterium
ACTGCGTACCTGACAGCAACAGGGTCATTTCGTCAGTGAGACGAAGGCTGGCGGACCCCGGGGAGTACGCGCCCTTCTCCCAGACACCGACGATGTTCACCTGAAACCGCTCGCCCACCCGCGTGTCGCGGATGGTCTGGTCCGTCAGTGCCGTACCGGCGATCGCCGCTTCGGCGATGACCAGACCATCAAGGCGGCCGATGATGTGCGGCCGCCCTCCGTGGCTGCCGATTCGGCGGGCCATCGCGCGACCCAGCAGCTCCCCCAGCTGAATGACATTCTGGCAGCCGGCCTGTTTGAGCAAGTGGACGGACACCTCAAATGCCGCAGTTGCCACGATCGGGACGATGCGTGAGCACTCACGCACCGTGAGCGTGACGTTGGTGTTGACCGCATCGCCGAGCGTCGTCGCCACCAGAGCCGCGCGTTCGATCCCGGCCCGGCGGTACGTGTCGGCGTCATCCACCTGCCCGACCATGACGTGCACACCCTGGTCGTGAAGCTCAAGGGCACGTGTCGTGTCCGTGACGATGACCGCATAGGGCATGGCGTACTGTTTCAGGCGGTCAATCAGGACGGCTTCGATGGGGCCATACGCGGTGAGGATGACGTGATTGGTGATGTCACGCGGGATCGTCCGCGGCGTTCGGGCGGCATTTCTGCGTTCCAGCCACGGCGAATAAAAGAAGTGAATGAGCGTGTAGGGCAGCAGGACGAAGAGCAGGACGAGGCCGCTCAGCAGCACCAGCAGCGAAAACGCGAGTCCGGTATCAGCGGTGAAGACGAGGTCGCCGTAGCCCAGAGTGGTCATGGTCTGCAGCGTCCAATACACGCCGGTAAACCAGCTGTAGGTGCGCCCCTCGGCGGCCATCAGGACGTGGAACACCGTCGAATACACCAGAACGAGCGCCGAAACGGCGCCCAGAAGTCCCGCGAAAGCCCGGAGGTGTCCACCCCGGCGTCGAGAGGTCATACCCACACTTTCCATTGTGAACCTTCGGGACCCGGTTTCGCGTCACGTTCGAGGCCCAGTCGGACGGCCCGAGGGTCAAGTTCACCCTGACCCTTGTGGAGGGCCGCCTGAAGGGTGACGCGACGGCCGAACAGGACGGTCAGAAGATGTCAGCGAAGGTCGACGTCGGTCGGAGCAAGTAGAATCCTGAAGTGCACGATTCTCTCTATGCCCGCATGGCCGCGCGCCGTGCCGATGGCCGACGCTTTGCCGTCGCCACCGTCGTACGCACGACCGGCAGTACGCCTCAGGTGGCGGGCGCCACGCTGGTGCTTGGGGATGGTGAACCCGTGCGCGCAGCCGTCGGCACGTTGGGCGGTGGATGCGTTGAGGCTGATGCGATCGAAACCGCGCAGCGCATCCTCCAGTCTGGCGGCCATTCTCTGCGTGCGTACGCGCTGACCGAGGAGCTGGCGTGGAACACCGGCCTGGTCTGCGGCGGCACGATGTGGATCCTGGTGCAACGCGATGACCAGGCGCTGACCTTTGAGGGCGTCGATCTGCTGCCAGAACTTGTGAGCGCGGCGGCCGGCGGCACGCCACTCGCGCTGGTCACCCGCCTCGGGAAGCATCAGGGTGGCCTGACACTCGAAGGCCGAATCGCTGTGAGGGCCGATGGCTCGCGCCTGGGTTCGCTCGGCGATGCCGACGCCGACCAGCGAGCCACGGCCGAAGCCGTGACGCAGATTCCCCACGGGACGGCTCGTACCGTCAAATCAGAGACCATTGATCTGCTCATCGAGGCCGTGGCCAGCCGACCCAGGATCGTGGTCGCCGGCGGCGGCCATGTGGCGCTCGCCATCGCACGGCAGGCCGCGATGCTCGATTTCGACGTCACCGTGGTTGAGGACCGTCCAGAGTTCGCCGACCCTGCGAGATTTCCGCACGCGACGATTCTGCAAGGAGACGTGCCCACCACCCTCGCCGGGATCGACTACAGCTGGAACAGCTTCATCGTCATCGCCACTCGTGGACACAAGCTTGATGCCGACTGCATGATGGCCGCAGTCCGGACCCACGCGAGATACATCGGCCTGTTGGGCAGCCGGCGCAAAACCGTGCTCATCAACGAAATGCTGCGCGCCGAAGGCATCCCCGAAGAGCGTTTGCGGGTGATCCATGCGCCTGTCGGACTGGATCTGGGGGGGCGGACCCCAGCCGAAATCGCCTTGTCCGTGATGGCGGAGATCACCCGGATTCGCTATCAGGGCACCGGGCAATCCTTGTCGAAATAGGGAACACCGGGCGGGGGCAATCCGTCCCTCGCATGCATGTCCAGCCTGCGCCACACGGTTCGCCTCCTTCTGAAAGACCGCAGCTTTACGATTACAGCGCTCCTGACACTGGCGCTTTGCATCGGGGCCAACACCGCCATTTTCAGTGTCGTGCGCTCCGTGTTGCTGCGCCCGCTGCCGGTGCCCGACGCGGGCCGGCTGGTGCATGTCTACAACAGCTATCCCAACGCGGGTGCGGAGCGCGCTGGCGCTGCGGTGCCCGACTACTTCGACCGCCTGCGTGACGTGAAGGCGCTGGACACGCAGGCCATGTTCCGCCAGTCGGGCGTCACGCTCGGCGCCGACGGCGGCGCCCAACGCCTGAAGTCGGTCGTCGCCACACCGTCGTTTTATCGCCTGCTGCAAGCGGGCCCTGTTGCCGGCACGCTGTTCAGCGATGCGGATGGGGAAGACGGCGCGACGCGACGCGTCTTACTTGGCCACGCCATCTGGCAACAGCGCTACGGGGGCGACCCGGCGATCGTCGGGCAGGAAATCAGATTGAACGGCGATGTGCATCAGGTGGCCGGTGTATTGCCCGCGGATTTCACGTTTCTCTGGAACGACATCGATGTCTGGTTGCCGACGAGGTTCACGGCCAGGGAAAAATCAGACGACGGGCGGCACAACAATAATTGGCAGTACGTTGGGCGGCTGGCGCCGGGTGCGGCGATTGCGCAGGTGCAGCAGCAACTGGATGCCGTGCAGGCGACCAACGATGAGCGGTTCCCGAATCTCAAACAGATCCTGAAGGATGCCGGCTATCACACGGTGGCCGTGGGTTTTCAGGACGACACCGTTCGTGAGTTGAAGCCGGTGCTGTACCTCTTGTGGGGCGGTGTGCTGGTCGTGTTGCTGATCGGATGCGTCAACATCGCCAACCTGGTCATGGTCAGGGCGAGCACGCGCGCGCGCGAAATGGCGACGCGTCATGCCATTGGTGCCACCATGGGTCGACTGAGCGCCCAGTTGTTGACAGAAACCGTGCTGCTCGCCGTTTGTGGTGGCGTGCTTGGGGTGCTGCTCGGTTGGTGGGCTCTGTCAGCCGTGCCGCTCCTGGGCCTCGACGAGATCCCGCGCGGCCATGAGATTCGGCTGGACCTGGTCAGCGTGGCAGTGGCCCTTGGTCTCACGCTGACGGTCGGCGTCCTGATCGGCCTGGTTCCGGTCGCGAGGTTGTCGCGCATGAACGTGAACGCGACGCTTCGCGAGGAAGGCCGAGGCGGCACGGTCAGTCGAGCCACGAACCTGGTCCGGCGAGGCCTGGCCGCCGCACAGATCGCGCTGGCGTGTGTCCTGCTGATTGGCGCGGGCCTTCTCGCCGCGAGCTTCGATCGGGTGCTGCGCATCAATCCAGGGTTCGCGCCGGACGGAGTCATTTCGGCGTCGGTCAACCTGCCCACCAGCCGGTATGCCGACCCGGCGGCACTGGCCGTAGTGACCGCCCGCATCGTTGAGGCAAGCCGTTCTATCGCCGGCGTGGAGTCGGCCGGCGTGACGTCCACCATTCCGTTTGGCGACGACTACAGCAGCAGCGTCATCCTGGCTGAAGGCTATGTCATGAAAGAGGGAGAGTCCCTGATCTCGCCGAGCCAGACGGTGGTGACCGATGGCTACTTCGAGACGATGAAGGTGCCGCTCGTGAAAGGCCGGTATTTTTCGGCGGGTGATACCCCGGATTCCACGCAAGTCGCCATCATCGACGAGCGGCTGGCCGCAAAGTTCTGGCCTGGTCAAGACCCGCTGGGCCGCCGCCTGTACTCGCCTGACAGCCCGCAGGACGTCATGTCCATCACACCTGAGACGAAGTTCTTCCAGGTCGTGGGTGTGGTTGAAGAGGTGCAGGTCCTCGGACTTGCTACCGGAGTGGAACCAGTCGGCGCCTACTACTTTCCCTACAGCCAGTCCCCCGATCGCTCCATCTTCGTCGCCCTGCGCACCGCCGTGACGCCCGAGTCGGTGATCAACGCCCTTCGCGCGAAGATTGCGGCCATTGATCCGGAGCTGCCCCTGTACGGGGTCCACACCATGGTGGAGCGGATGGACGACTCGCTGGTCAGTCGCCGTGTACCGATGCTGCTGGCGATGGCGTTTGCGGCCGTGGCCCTGTTGCTGTCGGCGATCGGCGTCTACGGCGTCCTGGCGTACCAGGTGGCGCAGCGCCGCCGCGAAATCGGGATTCGCATGGCGCTTGGCAGCACGGCGCGCGAAGTGTTCACCCTCGTCCTCCGGGACGGGGTGAAAATTGCCGGCGTTGGCCTGGCGGTTGGACTGTCAGGCACGTACTTCGTCGGCCAGGCGATGAAAAGCCAGCTCTACAACGTGGCGCCCATGGACCCTTATGTGATCGGCGCCGTGGCTGCCGTGCTTGCGGTGGTCGCGCTCGCGGCCACGGTCATTCCCGCGCGGCGCGCCTCGCGGGTTAACCCATTGACCGCGCTCACCGACTAGGCGCCATTGCGAGCATCACCTACGTCGCCGTGCGCTCCGCGAACGTGATGACGTACCCGTCCGGGTCGAGGAAGGCGAATTCCGTCATGCCGTACCACTTCTTCTCAAGGGGCATGACGACGCGGACGAGCGGCGCGAGTCTGGCGTACGCATCGTCGATCTCGGTCACCTCACAAAAGAGGGTGAGGGTGCCGCCGAGCGTCATGGTCCTGAACGACGGGTACTCCGCGTACGCCGCCTCCGGCGCGTTCAGAAACACTTCCACCGGGCCATTGGTCATGATCGCAAACACGAGGGGCGGCGCGTCGGGCACCGTCATCTGCACAGTGAATCCGAGCACGTCGCGATAAAACGCCGCGCTGCGATCGACGTCCGAGACAATGAGGTTGGGAGTGAGTTTGGTGATTTGTGATGGCATCGCACACCTGCCTTTCAGCTGGTCGTTCGTGGCGGCGCGGGCCGCACGTCAAAGAGGAACGCGTCCGGACGTGAATAGTGTCCGGCCACATCCAGGGTCATCCGTTCGGCATCGAGTTGCGCCGTATCCAGCGTCGCGAGAAGCATGGCGGGCTCGTCGAAGATTGGCGCCACGATGTACGCGCCGTCGGGACCGATGATTGCGCTGCCGCCGCGGAGCACGAGCGTGTCGTCGTCGCCCGCCCGCGCTGGGTCTCGCTCCAGTTCCGGCGGCAGCGCGCCAGCCCGCATGAGCGAGGCGGCAGCCAGCACAAAACACCGGCCTTCGAACGCATAGTGCCGGCTCGCGATCTGGTGGCGATCATGCACCGTGGGCCAGGCCGCCACGTGCAGGTCTTCGCCGGACACATGGAGCGCCTGCCGTGCGAGCGGCATCCAGTGTTCCCAGCAGATGAGGCCACCCACGCGGCCGATGGGCGTATCGACGGCGCGGAGGCCTTCGCTGTCGCCCTGCCCCCACACCATGCGCTCGGTGTAGGTTGGCATCAGCTTGCGATGGTGGTTCAGCAGACGACCGTCTGGCCCGTACGTCAGCAAGGCGTTGTAGAGCGTGCCCGATCCAGGTCCCGAGGCCACGCGCTCGCTGACCCCCACGACAAGCGTCACGCCGGCATCGGCGGCGATGGCTGCAAGTGAGGCACCCGACGCGCCGCTCACGTCCAGACTCTCAGCCCGATATCGGGCAAAGACCTGCTTGGTTGGTGGGTGATCCCAGAGCGCAACGTCACGGCAGACATCCAGCCACGCCGGGTATCCCGGCAACCACGTTTCGGGAAACACCACGAGGGAGGCGCCGCGGGCGGCCGCCTCGAGCGTCAGGGTCCGTGTGAGGTCAAGTCCCTGAGCGAGCGCGGCGGCCACCTCGGCTTGAACGATGGCAACGGTAACTGCGGGCACTACGCGATCATGGCCAGAGCCAGCCGAACGTGCCTGCGGTCAGCAGGCTGTAGACCAGGCCGTCGAACATCGAGCGCGCCGTGGTGCCCCAGTTCCGTTTGTACCAGATCGAATACTGCGGCAGTGCCATCGCGTATCCCATGAACGCGACTGTGCCAGCCACGCGGAACACTTCCAGGTAGTGCGCCTCCGCCGTCAGCACGCGGCCGGTGACGTACGCCGCGAAGAAACTGATGACGACTGAATAGAGAAACCACTGCGTGAGCTGGGCACCCATGTTGATGGGGCCACCGGCTGACACCGTCATCGTGACGACCGGACCCCTGGCCACCTTCTCGGTGAAGGCCGGCGACTTCATGGCCTCCATGGAGCCGGCATAGGGCGCGCAATAGTCCCCCGGATCGACCTTCAGCCGGCGGAGGGCTTCAAGCACGCCATCCTCGTCAGGGACTTTGCTGAAGTCGTTCTTGTGATACGTCAGCATCATGTGCATGAGCGAACTGGCGACGAACACGAACACGGCAGAAAGCACGATGGGAATCGCGAGCGACGTGACAGTAACCATGGCGGGCACCTCTGAGGGCGAAGGAAAAGCCGCCGAATCTTACCACCGGACCGGTCAGCCTGCCGATCCGTAGTCGGTCAGGACCCGTGGCGCCACGCTGGCTCGCAGCGCGTTGGCGATCGCCAGCACGTCAATCAATTCCTGCATCACAGCTCCAGACACCGGGGGCAGCAGGCCGGCGGCCGCCAGCACCATGCCTCCTACGCTGAGCACCATGCCTCCGATCGCACTTTGAAGGGCCACGGCGCGCATGTGCCGGCCAATGTGCAGCAGTTCATCGACGCGGCCCAGCGAGTTGTCGAGGATCACCACGCTTGCGGCCTCGGCCGTCACGTCGCTTGCCTGGCCAAATGCGATGCCGACCGTAGCCGCCGTCAGGGCCGGGGCGTCGTTGATGCCGTCGCCCATGAACAGCGTCGGAGCCTTGAGCGTCTCGGCCCGCACCAGGGCGACCTTCTGCTCCGGCGTCTGGTTGGCGTAGACCTCCGTGATGCCGACCTTCCCTGCGAGGTACTGCACTTCGCTCTCGCGGTCGCCCGACACGAGCATCACACGCGAGATGCCATGGAATGGCTTGAGGTGCTTGACGAACGATGTCCCCTCTCGGCGTGGCTCGTCGCGAAAGCGCAGCGTGGCCGCATACCGGCCGTCGACTACCACCACACACTCAAGTCCGCCCGCTTGTGGCGGCAGCGCTGCCGC
>CAZAZR010000181.1:0-7375 GCA_964489685.1 uncultured Solibacteraceae bacterium
CGAAGTGCAGCGCATAGGTGGACCGGGCCAGCCCGCCCCCGCGATGCCGCCACGCGCCACTCAACACCGGCAGGCAGGCCAGCGCGCGGAACTGCATCGCCCCGTTGCGATGATGTTCAATGCCGATCAGGGGCCGCAACAGCGAGGGCTGTGTGGTGGCGTACTCGTGAGCGAGACGTTCGATATCTGCGGCTGGAATTCCGATGGTGGCGGCCATCTTCGAAGGCGCGTAGTCGAGCGCGCGTTCCGCCAACGCGTCAAAGCCCACGGCATGCTGCGCGACGTAGTCGTGATCGACGAGCCCGTCTCGAATCATGACGTGCATCATGGCCATGGCCAGCGCCGCGTCACTGGCCGGCTTGATTTGCACATGCCAGTCCGCTTCTTCGGCCGTGCGCGTACGCACAGGGTCCACCACCACCAGGCGAGCGCCACGACGACGGGCCTCACGAATCAGGGGCCAGTAGTGCAGATTGGTGAGAATCGTGTTGGTGCCCCACAGCACGATGTAGCGGCTGTGGACCACTTCTTCGGGGTCGATGCCGGAGCCTACGCCAAGGGTAGCCGCCATGCCAGCGGCCGCTGCAGCGCCGCAGATATTCCGGTCGAGTCTGCTCGCTCCCATCGACCCCAGCAATCGACGGTCCAGGGACGCCTCCTGGATCAGACCCTGCACACCCGCCGAACTGTGGGGAAGAATCGCTTCGGGCCCGGACTCCGCGGCAATCGTGTTCCAGCGGTTCGCGATAGCGGCAAGCGCTTCGTCCCACGTCACACGAGTGAATCGCGCCTCGCCTTTCGCGCCAGTCCGTTTGAGCGGGTGCAACACGCGATCGGGGTGATATACGCGATCGAGGTAGTGGTTGACCTTCGCGCACAGGGTGCCGCGCGTGAATGGATGTGACGGGTCGCCGACCAAGGTCTCGGCCCTGCCGTCACGGACGCCGACCACCCACGCGCACGTGTCCGGGCAGTCATGTCCGCAGGCACCGCGAATGTCCATCGACGACCGCTATCCCCTGAGCTTGCCGAGCATCCCCATGATGTCGTCCAGGGGATTGCCGTCGCCGTCAAGGTCGAGCATCGACGCGATGCCGCCACCAGACTTCCGACCGCTACCACCGGCCGTAGTGCCGCCCAGCAGACCGCCGAGCAGGTCGCCGAGCCCGCCCCCCATTGATGAGGGGACCGCACCACCCCCGCCGCTCTGCTGCTTCGCGATGAAGCCGGCCACAAGCATGGCCAGCATCGGCAGCATCTTCTTGAGCAGCGACGGATCGAGTCCGGACTGCGACGCCGCGTTCTGCGCGACCGCCCGGCTCACATCCTTGGAGCCAAAAATTTCCCCGAGCACGTCATTGCCGCGCGAAATGTTCGTCGGCTGCGCCCCCAGGACGTCGTCGAGCAGGCCCCCACCACCAAGCTGGCTGAGCAATCCGCCCAGGCCTTCAAGCCCGGAGGGCTGCGCGTTCGCCTGCTTCTTGAATCCTCCGAGAATGGCCGGCGCGAGTGCCTCGGCGCCACTGGCGACTTTCGCTTGGCTGACACCCAGTTCCCTTGCGATGGATTGGAGGCCGCCCATCTGGGCGAGGATGTCGGTGATCTGCATGAGGCGCTCCGGATCGGTGTTGCGTGAAGTCGACAACCATCATGTGGCCGGGCGACGGCAACTGCAAGGGCTGTACTACAATCGCAGGATGGCCGGCGCACCCGACTCCACACGCAGCATCATTTTTTGTGACGGCGCCACCAAGGGGAATCCGGGGCCTGGTGGCTGGGGGGCCGTGGTTGTCACACCAGATGGCCAGGTGACGGAACTCGGCGGCGCGGTGCCGCACACCACTAACAATCGGATGGAGTTGACGGCGGCCATCAACGCGCTGGAGCGTGTGCAATCGGTTGGCGGCCCCCTGGACGTCTATACCGACTCCACCTACGTCATCAAAGGCATTCGCGAGTGGATCTGGGCGTGGCGGCGGCGCGGGTGGAAAACGGTCGAAGGCCACGACGTACTCAACCGCGACCTGTGGGAGGTGATGTCGGCGCTCGTCAGCGCACGCGGCTCATCGGCGCTCGAATGGCACTACGTCCGCGGCCACGTGGGCACTCCCGGCAACGAACGTTGCGATGCGATTGCCGACGGTCTCGCACGGCACGCCGATGTGCGCCTCTACTCGGGCCCTCTGGCCGCCTACAGCGTCGATACTCTCGACGTGCCCGCCGACACTGCGGTGCCTGTGAGGAGTTCAGGGCCTCGCAAGGAGAAGGTCGCCGCCCACTCGTACGTGAGCGTGGTGGACGGCCGGTCCACGCGCCACGCCACATGGGCCGAGTGCGAGCGTCACGTGAAGGGCCGGTCGGGCGCCAAGTTTAAGAAGGCCGTGAGCGCGGCCGACGAAACGGCCATTCTCCGGAGCTGGAACGTCGATCCTGACGATTTTTGGTAACAGCCCTTTGTCAGGCGTTCCGAGCCGACAACGGTGTCCAGATCAGGACAGTAGATTTGTGGCGCTATCTGCGCCATGCTCCAGTCATCCGACTCGCTTGATGGAGTCGCCCGTTGTGGTTTTCACTGGGCGTCACGATTCTCCCGCTCCGTCCGAGTCGAGGCCAACCGTGGTTGTCAGGAGCGTTCGCACGGCGCGGGCCGACTCTTTGCCCAAGGGCTGCAATACTTCCCCAACGACGATGTCGATATCGGAACCCCGTTCGCCAATCACAAGAGTGGGGCGACTGGTGGAGAATTCCGGAAAGGCCGTGAGCACGACCTCTTGCGCCGTCCGAATCGCATCGCTGACCGCAGTTTGCGATTGTGACTGCAATTCGCCGATAGTCGGCCCTGCGCAGCCGGTTCCCATTGACGACGCCGTCGACAAAGCGAAGTGGGGCGAACTGCTCAAGGGCGACATTTCGGTGCAGGTGGGCGGTGCCCTGCAGCGATTGCTTGCCTCACGCCCAGACCGTCGCCATCCAGCAGGCGGTCGGCACGAGCTCGTCCGTTGCTAGCGATCTCGATCTCGTGGTCGATACCAAGAACCTGTTTGGACCTCAGACTGTGAGCCGAACGATCTCAGTGGCGCCTGGAACGAGCCAGCTTACAGCTCGATCCCGATTCCAGAGCGATGAACTCTGGTGGGCACTCCCAGGGCGGCCGCCGTTTGCACACTACGATGACTGGTTCACGATTCGCATACGACCGCTGGCGAGGCCGGCCGCCGAAGTGACATTGACTCGGACCGTTCGTCAGTTGCTCGCACAGGGTCAGTTCGACACGAACGCGGCAACATCGGACACTTTCACATTCGTTGGAAGGAGTGAGCACGTGGCATTTCTAGGTTCGTGCTGGGCGGTCCCAATCTCTTTCGCTCACGCTGTCGTGCTAGCGCCCCACCAAGTCGATCAGAGCTGCGTCGTAGACGAAAGCCGTTGCAGACCCTTCCCTGATGACATATCGAAGTCAATTGCTTCGAGCAATCAGGGAACGTAGCCTCGACCAGCTTAAGCCGCTTGTGGCCCCCGACGTCTTCTTGCCGTTTCAGGAGCATGGGTGGGAGAAGTTCGTCGAGATTCATCGCCCACATGATCCCGAGAGCAGCATTTGGTCACGTCTCCTTCAGGATGTGTCGCGAGGCGGCCGCCTCGTGGGCAAGGATGGGTTTTGCGCGCCATACTTCATGTGCCCAGAATGGCCGGGCACCGATGGCGAGGATGTCTTGGTAGTCGTCAAGCGCAACGTTCCCGTTCGTGCGCGGCCAGACGATGCTTCACCAGCACTCGCAGTGTTCTCTTGCGATATCTTGCGCGTTCCTTCTTCTCAGGCCAGCCCAGACCATCCACCCGGTTGGGAGACCTTGTTGCTGCCGAACCGCACTTGGGGCTGTGTCAGACCGGGCAACGTGATTCTCGCGGAGACTTGGGTATATTTCGAGCGGAAGGCCGGCAGGTGACAGTTCACTCAACTGGCGGCAGTCGACTGAACTGTGTGTGTGTGTGTGGAGAAGGAGCGCGGCGCGAGTTCGTGGATCGGTTTGGGGGTCACCGGCGGGCGCGCTTGAAGACCCGCTGATCACCGCGCCTTCGCGCCAGGCCCCTTGACGACGCGCCCGGGTGTGGCGCCGGTGTGCACGCCATCTTTCAACACGGTCACGCCGTTGACGAGCACGTGCACCATACCCGTCGAATACTGGTGCGGCTTTTCGTACGTCGCATGGTCCTCCACCTTTGCGGGATCAAAGATCGCGACATCCGCGAAATAGCCGGGCGCGAGGCTGCCCCGCTTCTCGATGCGCAGCACCCTGGCTGGTTGTGACGTCAACTTCCGCACCGCGTCCTGCAAGGTCAACACGCCATCACGCGTGTAGCGGCCGATGACCCGCGCAAAGCTGCCGTACGCGCGAGGATGCGTGCTCGACTTCAGGAACACGCCCTCGGGCGCCATCGAGCCGGCGTCGGAGCTGAAGCTCATCCAGGGCAGCGCCATCTGGCGGCGGACATTCTCTTCGGACATCAGAAAATACACGACCTGCACGCGGCTGCCGTCTTCAATCACAAGGTCGATCGCCGTGTCTTCGGGAGAGGTGCCGCGAGACTTCGCGACCTCGGCCAGTGTCTTGCCGGTCAGTGGCTTCAAGGCGTCGTTTTTGAAGCCGACGAGCAGAGTGCCTTTCGCGCCGGCCGCCAGATACAGGTTCTCCCAGTCGGTGGTGCGCGTGGCCATCTCGCGGAGGACGCGCTGCCTGATCTTCGGATCCTTGAGGCGACCGGCCCAGGATGCGTAGCCCCCTTCCTGCACCCAGGGCGGCATCGCGGCGTCCAGCCCCGTGGACCCCGCGGTGTAGGTGTACATGTCCGCGCTGATTTCCGCCCCTTCCGCCCGGGCGGCCTCCACTTTCCGGATCACGTCGTCGAGCTTGCTCCAATTCTCTTTGCCTGCCGCCTTGAGGTGGTAGATCTCGGCCGGCACCTTTGCTTCGCGCGCAATCGTGATCAGCTCGTCCACCGCCTCCAGCAGGCGATTGCCTTCGCTCCGCATGTGCGAGATGTAGATGCCGCCGTACTCGCCCGCGACGCGCGCGAGAGCAATGAGTTCCGGCGTCTTGGCATAAAACGCCGGTGCATAGATCAGTGACGACCCCACGCCCAGCGCCCCTTCCCTCATGGCCTGGGCGACCAGACCGCGCATGGTCTGCAACTCGGCCTCGGTCGGCTCGCGGTCCTGCTCGCCCAGCACCTGCGTCCTGACCGTCGTGGCGCCCACGAATGACGCGATGTTGGTGGACACCCCTTTGGCGACCAGGTGGTCCAGATACTCCTTGAGCGTCGTCCACTCGATGGCGTATTTGATATCGCCCTGCTGTTCGAGCATTTCGGTCTTCATCGCGTCGGTGAGCGGACCGCCCGACGTGCCTTCGCCGAAGACCTCGAGCGTCACGCCCTGCCGGATGTCGCTCTGCGAACGGCCGTCGGCCAACAGCGGCGTGCCCGCCCAACTCAGCATGTTGATAAAGCCCGGCGCAACAGCCAGTCCCTTCGCGTCGATCTCCGTCCGGCCCGTGGCGCTGCCAATCGCCCCTACTGAGACGATGGTGTCGCCGTTGATCGCGATGTCACCGGTGACGGGCGCTCCGCCACTGCCGTCGTAGATCGTCCCATTGCGGATGAGGATGTCGTACTGGGTGGGCGCAGCGCAGGCGGCGACCGACATGGCCATCATGAGTCCGAGGGTGGGATATCGCATGGTCTCCTTCTATGCAGGCCGGAAGCGCGAGTGCAAGTATCAGGTAGTTGATGGAAGCCTATGAGGCGCAGTCGATTTTCTGGCCGACAGCCGAACCGTTCCGACTCGACAAGGTGGCTGACGGTGTCACGCCGGCGGGATACTACTACACGTCGAACAACTTTTTCAGTTCGGAGCACGGCGGTACCCACATGGACGCACCGGTCCACTTCGCGCAAGGCAGCCACACGGCCGATCAGGTGCCGCTCGATCGCCTGGTGGGCCCCGCCGTCGTGATTGATGTCACCGACGCGGCGCGCCAGAACGCCGACTACCAGGTCACGGTGGCCGACCTTCAGGCCTGGGAGCTCCGCCACGGCCAAATTGAACCGAACGTCATTCTTCTCATCCGCACCGGATTCTCGCTGCACTGGCCCGACGCCGGGCGATACCTTGGCACGACCGAGCGAGGACCTGGAGCCGTCCCAAAGCTGCACTTCCCGGGCCTCCATCCCGACGCGGCAAGATGGATCGGGGCGAGCCGGCCGGTCAGGGCCATCGGCATCGACACCGCGAGCATCGACTACGGGCAATCATCCCTCTATGAGTCACACCGCACTCTCTACGCGACGAACATCCCCGCCTTCGAGAACCTGACGTCCCTTGAGCAGCTCCCAGCGCGAGGGGCCTCCATTGTCGCGTTGCCGATGAAGATCAAGGGCGGCAGTGGTGCGCCGCTTCGTGCGATTGCGATTCTTCCGGCGCGCTGAGCGGCGCGCCGGAATCAGCCCGCCGGTGTCTAACCTGTTCCAATGGTGCGGAGACTCGTCGCCCTGAGTGTGTTCGGTGTCGTCGTTGCGGTGTCTGCCCAGGGGCCGCTCCCTCCGCCGCCACCGCCCCCTCTGCCTGGCGGGGTCAGCCAGGGCGGGCGAGCAGGCGGCTCGGGTGTGACCGGCGGCGCGCCCGCCGTGCTCATGGAAGCGCCACGAGTGATGGGCAACGGATCCATCAGCGGCATTGTCACAGATGGTTCGACCGGCGCACCCGTCGAAGGCGCGCTGGTGGCGCTGACAGCCAGCAGCACCGTCATCGGACAGGCATCGGGCACTCGGCCACAGCAGATGACTGACAGCAAGGGCCGCTTCCTCTTCACCGATCTGCCCACCGCAACCGGTTACTCGCTGGCCGCCGCCCGCCCCGGTTTTCTGGCCGGCGGCTACCGGCGAGTGCCCGGGGTCGCGTCCTTGACGCGGATTAGTCTTGCCGACGGCCAGCGGTTCACCGAAGGGCACATCAAGCTGTGGCGCCCGGCGGCCATCTCGGGCACCATCCGCGATGAACGCGGCGAGCCTCTGGTCAGCATCCCCGTGCGACTGCTCATGGGTGCAACATTTGCCGGGCGACGGCGTTGGGCCGTAGGGCCCGCCGTCCAAACCGACGACCGCGGCATGTACCGATTCTCCGGCCTGATGCGGGGTCAGTACCTCGTACACGTGCCGAGCATCCAGATCAGTTTGCCCAGCGGCGAAGTGGCACTGTATCGACCACCCAACCGCGGCACCGCGGGCGCGTCGCTCTCAACGCAGGCGCCGGACGCGTTGCCTGTTCTTCGCGTCGCCGATGGCTCCGGTGTCGTGACTGGCTACTTCGCGGTGCCGC
>CAZAZR010000182.1:0-390 GCA_964489685.1 uncultured Solibacteraceae bacterium
CCTACGGGCGGGCGATCTGGACCGGCGACATCACGCCGCTGCAGGACCTGACACCGGAGACGTTCGACAAAAGCGCGCATTTGTTCGACATCGAGTCGCGTGCGCGCTACGGCTTTGGCACCATCGGCAACTACAATCTCTTCGGCACAGCATTTCTGGAGGTGCCGAACGAACCTGAATCGATTCTGATCCACTACTACCTCAAGGCCGACGCTGCGGGCACCGTGCCGATCACGGTGACGGACGCGGCTGGACGGGTAGTACGAACGCTCGCCGGTCCGGGTCGGCAGGGATTCAACCGCGTGCCATGGCCCCTGGGCGGCGGGGCCGGAGCGGCCGCGCCCCTGCCGATCGGCGACTACACGGTCACGCTCGAGGTGGGTGGTGAGA
>CAZAZR010000182.1:400-7346 GCA_964489685.1 uncultured Solibacteraceae bacterium
CTGCGGGCACCGTGCCGATCACGGTGACGGACGCGGCTGGACGCGTGGTACGGACGTTCGCCGGTCCTGGGCGGCGTGGGTTCAACCGCGTGCCGTGGCCGCTCGGCGGCGGCGGAAGAGGCGGCGGTGGTGAAGGCGGACGAGGCGGCGCGGCGGGAGCGGCCGCGCCCCTGGCGATCGGCGACTACACGGTCACGCTCGAAGTGGGCGGAGAGAAGCTGTCCAAGCCGGCGACAATCAGGGCGCGGATAGGCGCTACGCCTTGAGGAACGCGAGCACCGCCAGCACGCGACGGTGATCGGAGTCGTCGGGCTCCAGGGCGAGTTTCGAGAAAATGTGGCTGACGTGTTTTTCCACCGCGCCGTCGCCGATGCCCAGGTGTGCGGCGATGGCCGTGTTGCTGCGCCCTTCTGCCATGCAGGCCAGCACATCGCGTTCCCTGGGCGTAAGCGGCGCCAGCGGGTCTTCACGCCGGCGCCGCGCCATGACTTGCGCGATCACCTCAGGGTCCAGCGCCGTTCCACCGCGAGCCACCCGCTCTACGGCGTCAAGGAATTCTGAAACGTCGGCCACGCGATCCTTGAGCAGATAGCCGACACCGCGCGCGCCCATCGCCAGCAACTCCTGTGCCGCCGGCTCCTCCACGTACTGCGAGAGCACCAGTACTCCCAACTCGGGGGCCAGGCGGCGCAGTTCCACAGCCGCACGCAGGCCTTCATCAGAGAACCCGGGCGGCATACGCACGTCCACGATCGCCACGTCAGGCTGATGCTGCCGCACGGCAGCCATCAGGGCAGGAGCGTCGCCCACCGACGCCGCCACCTGCCATCCCACGTCCAGCAGCAGGCGCTCAAGGCCGGCCCGCAGCAGCACGGAGTCATCCGCGATCACTACCCGCACGCGATCTCCACATGCACAATCGTAGGCCCACCTTCGGGACTTGTCATCGTCAGGCGCCCGTCGAGGGCCTCCACCCGATCGGTGAGTCCGGCCAATCCTCCACCCGGGACCACCTGCGCGCCACCGGTTCCGTCATCGCGCACCTCGATCGTCAGCAGGTTCTGTTCACGCCGTGCGGTCACCTGCACCCTGGTCGCGTGCGAATGGCGCGCCACGTTGGTCAATGCTTCGGCCACCACGAAGTAGGCCGCTGATTCGACGGCTGGGGCTGGCCGTGGAGATACGGCCACGTCCACGCGGGTCGGAATGGGACAACGGGCCGCCAGGGCCGGGAGCGCGGCCTCAAGCCCGTGGTCGGTCAGTACGGCCGGGTGCAGCCCGCGCGCCAGGTCCCGCAAATCCTGCAACGCGCGTTTGGCCTCTTCGTGGGCTTCGGCCACCAGACGAGCGCCCTGTTCGGGGTTGGTGGCGAGTTTTTGCTGGGCGAGTCCCAGGGTCATCGCCAGTGCCACGATGCGCTGTTGCGCACCATCGTGAAGGTCGCGCTCCAGTCGGCGGCGTTCCTGATCGGCGGCGCTCATCGAGCGAGTCCGACTGCTTGCAAGGTCGGCTACCCGACGCCGGAGTTCGTCAGGCGACGCATCAAGGAGCGCTGCGGCCAGCACGGCCTCGAGACGGGCAAGGCCTCGGGTAGTCCCGAACGCCAGCAGGGTCAGGAAGACGCCGGCGAGGGTGGCGAACATCATCGCAACGGGGCCGTCGTAGCGCCATCCTCCGACGTCCACCCGGAACACGCCAAACCAGTACGCGATTGGCGAACAGACCAGGCCGATCGCCACAGCCCAGGTGGTGACGCTGACTGTAAACGTGAAGATGCCCATCGGCATGCGCAGCATCAAGAAGAGGAAGTCTCGCCACGTGGCGGGGTCTTTGCCGATGGAAAACAGTCGGGCGATCCAGCCCGTTTCCGGGGTCGGCTGACGATACGGATCACGAAGGGTGGTGCCGAGAAACCCGTTCATCCGTGCGCGCTCGATGTTGCCCAGTGTGCGAACCATCCAGCCCGTGCCGATGAGGATGGGGATGCCAATGAGCGTGATGAGCAGGCCGACGCCAAGAGCGACGCCGGTGACGAGCACCACGAAGTAGACGATGCCCAGCGGCAGGTTCACCAGGAGATGGAGGAACGCGAACCAGGTGGACGACACCCAGCCGGCACCCGAGAGGGGGCCGGCCTGAAAGGGCGCCGGTCGCAAAAGCGGGGCAACGGCAGACGGAGTGGAGGTGGTCATTACGAGCCTTTCAGTTTCTATCACGCTCGGAACTGAGCGCGATGTCTCACGTTACCGCCCGTCCTCGCTACCGAAAACCCGGCACGCCCTCCCTGTGGTGGTAGGGCTAGCCCCCCCGGGAACGTAGCGCGGCCTGTCCGAAACGTAGCGCCGCCTGTCCGAAACGTAGCGCGGCCTGGGTCTCAAGGCCGAGGATCGACTACCGGCGAAAGTGACCGTGTAAAACAGTCGGCGTTCCGCTCGGCCTGTCCGAAACGTAGCGCGGCCTGGGTCTCAAGGCCGAGGATCGACCATTCCTCACGGCACGCCAGTTGCAATAGCCGCTGGTGATCCTTGGAGGGATCGTCGCCATGTCGCTGCTCCGTCGCTCGTGCGTCGTCGTTTCGTCCTCATTGGTGTTCGTCTCTGCCCCTATCTCCCTGACCGCCCACGCTTCGCCGCAGATTGATTCCATCCGGATCACCTCTGCTGCGAATGTCACGCTGCGCGTCATGCCGTCGCCGGATGCGGCGGCGGTGGCGCAGTTGCCGCTCGGTACCGAAGTGGTCGAGGCCGGTCCGGCCGGACTCGAGAAAACCTGGCTGCGCGTACGCCTTGCGGACGCCCGAGAAGGCTGGCTCCAGGCGAGCCTGACGCGGCCCCTCGACCCCAAGTGGCCGTGGCCGGTGTTCGATCGAATCATCGCGGACCGCCTGGCTCGCAAGGGCGACGCGTTTCCGGGCGCGGCCGAACTCGTGAACTTCATTGAACGCGTCGCGCCGGAGTACACCGATCCGGACGGCCGCGGACGCATCGAGTTTGCGCGACTGCGCGCCTCGTCTGCGGCGCTCTCAGCGGTCCCGTTCGGGGCTGGTCGGCGCGAGCCCTATGCGTCTTGGCTGGCCGCCCGCAAAAATTCCGTCGTCTACGACGAGCCCGGCGGACGATGGATGCTGCGGGACGAAGCGGTGTGGGACACCCACGCGGCGCAGTCAGGCACAGAGTCGGCAGATGCGATCGGCTGGTTCGCGGTGGCGAACGGGCTCTGGGGCGAGTGTGTAGGCCACCTGTCGTGTTACCTCATGGGGCGCAATCGTCTCGAGGGCGAGTACCTCCGTCGGCACCCGTTCGGCACCCACGCGGCCGAGGCCGTCGGCGTGATCAAGGCCACCGCTGACCAACTCATGTCGGCATTGAAGCCTGGTACCGCATACCAGTTCGACAAGAAGAACGACTGCGGGGGCGTGACCCTGGCGATCGATGTTCTGACGGCGGCGGCACAAGGCACGCGTGGTGCGGGTCGTGACGACGCGATCTCAAGCCTCGCGGCGCTCAGGAAGATCTGCGGACCGTAGGGTCAGGGTGTCTGCGCCTTCGGTCGCGTGCGCATGCCCTCTGTGATCACCCCGATTTGGGCGACGCCTGCGCTCGTGGCCAGATCGATGACCTTGACGATCTCGCCGTACCGCACGGAGCCGTCGCCGATGACATACAGCGTCTTGTCACGGCGCGCCTCGAACATTTCCGCAAACCGCACGACGGCATCTCCCATCGAGACCTCCTGTTGATTGATCAGGAGCCGTCGATTCGCGGTGTACTCGGCCACGATCTGGCCTGGCGGGGGCGGCGCGGGCAAGGTCTTTTCCGTTACCGCCGGCAGGTCGGCGTCGAGTCCCTCCTGCGCGATCGGAAGGGCTGCCAGAAAAATTACCAGAAGCACCAGCAAGACATCGATCAGCGGAGTGACATTCATATCGCCCGAGGGTCGCAGTCGCGTCATAACACCTCCCGTGGTATCTGCTCTGTCTGACACCAGGCGACGCGAATGGTTCACGTCGCCAGTAACCGGATTAAGATGGGCTGCGCACCACATTGGCGGTGCTCGTCATCAAGGAGAACCGATGTCTGAACATGAGAAGACTCAGCCCGAGCGTTCGTCTGAAGTCGTCCCTGAAGAACTGAGCGACCTGGACCTGACTACCGTGGCTGGCGGTCTGCCCCTGGGCGCCTCGCAACTCAAGGCCGGTGCCTCTGAAGTACTGATGGAAACTGTGACTATGACGTGCGAGGTCAGAGGCAAGAAGTAGCTGGTGCCGGACGAACGACGCGCGCGGTTGCTGGCGCTCTACCTGCCGCAATTCCATCCCATTCCCGAGAACGACACCTGGTGGGAACCAGGGTTCACGGAATGGACCAACGTGTCGCGGGCGCAACCGCTCTACGCGAGCCACCTGCAGCCGCACCTGCCCGGGGAACTCGGCTTCTACGACCTGCGTGTGCCTGAGGTTCGCGAAGCCCAGGCAGCACTGGCCCAGGCGCACGGCATCGAGGGGTTCTGCTACTGGCACTACTGGTTTGCGGGGCGGCGGCTGCTCGAACGGCCGTTCGCCGACGTCCTCCGCACTCAGGCGCCAGACTTCCCGTTCTGCCTGGCGTGGGCCAACCAGACCTGGTCCGGCATCTGGCACGGGTGCCCAGGACGCGTGCTGATCGAGCAAACCTACCCGGGGGAGGACGATCATCGCGCGCACTTCGCGGCGCTGCTGCCCGCCTTCGCGGATCGGCGGTACGTCAGGGTGGACGGCCGTCCTCTGTTCTTCGTGTACCGACCGGCGCAGCTGCCCGAGCCGCAGCGGTTCGCTGCCCTGTGGCGCGACCTGGCCATGCAGCACGGACTCGGCGACCTGTTCCTCGTGGGCCAGCACGAAGCTGACTGGGACCCGATCGCGAACGGCTTCGACGCCCGCGTCCCGCTCGAGATGCGGAAAATGCGACCCCCTGATACCTCCTCGATGCTGACGCGAGCCGCGCGTCGTCTTCGCCGCGCCGTACGGCCACGCCCGGCGGACGAAGGCCCCGCCGTGTTCGAGTACGCCACCGTGTTCGAAGAGGCGTATCAGCGCCGCCTGGCGCCGCACGAGTTCCCGCTTGTCGTCTCAAACTGGGACAACACCCCGCGGTGCGGGCGCCTCGGCTCTGTGCTGGCCAACGGCACACCCGACGCGTTTGCCGCCTACCTGCGTCGTGCGATCGCGCAGGTCAGCGACCGCCCGTTGGACCGGCGGCTCGTGATGATCCGGTCGTGGAACGAGTGGGGCGAGGGGAACTACCTGGAGCCGGATCAGGAGTTCGGCCGCGGATATCTCGAGGCCATCCAGGAAGTGCTTGAAGAGTGACCGACCTTGCCTGCGTGGTCATCAGCGTTGGAAGTCCGGCCCACCTCGCCGACGCGGTGCAGTCGCTTCTGGATCAGGACGCACCCGTCGAGATCGTCGTCGTCAACTCGGGCGGCGGCAGGCCGGCAGACACGCTCGGCGAGACTGCCGCTCGCGTCCGCATCATCAGCGTCGAGGAGCGGCTGTCGGCAGGGGCCGCGCGCAACGTGGGCGTGGTGCAGACGCGCGCGCCCTTTGTCGCGTTCCTCGCCGCCGACTGTGTCGCGGAGCCGGGATGGGCAAGCGCAAGGCTCCATCGACACGCGAGGGGGGCGCTCGCCGTGTCGAGCGCGATTACCAACTCGACGCCCGACAACTCCGCGTCGTGGGCGTCGTACGTGCTGGTATTTTCGCGCCGAATGCCCGGCATTGCCACAGCGTACTGCCGGCATTGCGGGCTGTCGTACGCCCGCACATTGTTCGATCGCTTCGGACGGTTCCGCGAGGACCTGCGCTCGGGCGAAGACACGGACTTCAACGGCCGGCTGTCGGGCGCTGTACCGATCGAGTGGGCCCCTGAAGTCCGGACGGCTCACCGGCATCCGACCACGCTGGCATCGCTCGGGCGCGATCAATACCACCGCGGCGCCAGGCGCGTGGTCGCGAACCTCCAGACGACGGGACGGACTCGGCGGTGGCGGGAGCTTCTCAGAACAGGGCCCGGTGCGCTGCAGTCGATGAAGTTGGCGTGGGCCGCTTCGTCCCGGGCGGACCGGCGGCGCCTGTTACGCGCGTCACCCTCGATCGTGCTCGCGGCATGCGCGGACGCGCTCGGAGTGCTGTGCGCGAAGACGAGGGGCATGTCGCGCGCGCATCCTGCTCGGGCGACATCGCAGGCGCCGCGGATCCTCGCGCTGCTGGCCTTCCGCAACGAGATGGCCTACCTGCCCGGCTACTTTGAGAACGTGGCGCCGCACGTGGACGGCATCGTGGCGCTCGATGACGGGTCTGTGGACGGCTCAGGCGACTTCGTGGCGGCACAACCCGGCGTCCTCGAACTCATCCGCCTGCCGGCCCGCAGTGACCACCGGTGGGACGAGCCGCGGAACCAGCGGCTGCTGATCGAGGCGGCGCTGCGCCACAAGGCCGACTGGCTGCTGGCGCACGACGCGGATCAGCGGCTTGAGCGTGGCTTCCGCCGCCGAGCGCTTCGCGAGATTGCGCGTGCCGACCGTGAGGGCCACCACGCCTACGCGCTCAGGTTTCTCGAGCTGTGGGATCGCCCCGACAGTTATCGTGATGACGGGATGTGGGGACGTAAGCGGATGGCGTCGCTTTTCCGCGCGCGTACCGACCACATCTTTAACGACCGTGCGCTGCACGGGGCCTGGGCGCCGGCCGACGCTCGCGAGAACGGAGCGTTCCCGCACGCCGACCTCATCGTCTATCACCTGAGGATGATCGACCCGGAGGATCGTCGGAAACGGCACGAGCGCTACGTGACGATCGACCCCGCCAACCGCTGGCAAGCGATGGGCTACGACTACCTCATCGATGAACGTGGCTGTCGGTTGCGCCGGCTGCCGCGCGGACGCGGCTACGAGCCGCAGTAGCCCCTAA
>CAZAZR010000183.1:0-7315 GCA_964489685.1 uncultured Solibacteraceae bacterium
GGCCACCGGCGCCTTGAGTGGCACACCGGCGTCCATCATCGACATCGCACCACCACACACCGACGCCATCGACGACGAGCCGTTGGATTCGAGAATGTCGGACACGACGCGAACGGTGTAGGGGAACGCTTCCTGGCTGGGCATCACCGGCGCGAGCGCGCGCTCGGCCAATGCGCCGTGACCAATTTCCCGACGGCCGGGGCCGCGCAGGAACTTCACTTCGCCCACCGAGAACGGCGGGAAGTTGTAGTGGAGCATGAACCGCTTGTACGACTCGCCGTCCACCTTCTCAATCTTCTGCGCATCGTCATCCGTGCCGAGCGTGGCGCTCACGAGTGCCTGCGTCTCGCCGCGCGTGAACACGCACGATCCGTGCGCCCGTGGGAGGACACCGACTTCGGTCCAGATCGGACGAATTTCGTCGAAGCGACGACCGTCCAGGCGCTGCCCGCGGTCGAGAATCTCCTCACGGAGGATGCGCTCCTTGAGACCGCCGATGAACGACTTCGCCTCGGACTGCTGCTCTTCGGGGAAGCTCTTGACGATTTTGCCGATGACCTTGTCCACCGTCGCGTAGTTCTCGAGCTTCTCGCGAATGCGCATGGCCGCGGCCAGGGGTTCGTAGGCTTTGCCTTCCACGGCCGACTTAAGGTCGGCGTTGACGGCTTTGGCCGTGACCACGGTCTTGGCCTTGCCCACTTCCTTCTTGAGGTCGTCGATCATCGCCACGATCTGCTTGATGGCGGCGTGGGCCGTCTCAAGCGCCGTGATCATCTCTTCTTCGGTGGCTTCTTCGGCGCCCGACTCCACCATCATGATGGCGCTCGCGCTGCCGGCCACCACCAGGTCCATCTTGCTGGTCTTGCGCTGCGGGTAGCTGGGATTGACGATGAACTGGCCGTCGATCAGGCCGATGCGCACGGCCGCAATCGTCTGCTCGAAGGGAATCGAGGAAATGGCGAGCGCGGCGGACGCGCCGGTGATCGCCAGCACGTCTGAATCGTTTTCCGCATCAGCAGAGATCAACATGCCGATGATCTGCGTCTCGTAGAACCAGCCGCTCGGGAAGAGCGGGCGAATCGGACGGTCGATCAGGCGGCAGGTGAGGGTTTCCTTGTCAGCCGGTTTGCCCTCGCGCTTGAAGAAACCGCCCGGGATGCGTCCCGAGGCGTAGGCAGACTCGCGGTAGTCCACGGTGAGGGGCAGGAAGTCGATGCCCTCGCGGGCCGCGGCGGAACGGCACGCGGTGACCAGCACCATCGTGTCGCCCTGGCGGATGATGACCGAGCCATCGGCCTGTTTGGCCAGCTTGCCGGTCTCAATCGACAGGGTCGACGAGCCGATCGTCAATTCTCTTCGGAGCATGAGTGACATATCCTCTTCTGGGTGCTTGTGTTGTCGCGGGTGAGTGCTACTTGCGGATGCCGAGCCGCTTGATCAGATCTGTGTAGCGGGCGGCATCTTCCCGACGCACATAGTCGAGCAGCCGGCGTCGCTGGCCAACCATCTTGAGCAGGCCGCGGCGCGAGTGGTGATCTTTGGCGTGGGTCTTGAAGTGTTCGGTGAGGTAGGTGATGCGTTCGCTGAGAATCGCCACCTGCACTTCCGGCGAGCCGGTGTCGCCTTCGTGAGTCTTGTACGTACTAATAACTTCGGTCTTTCGGTCCTTGCTCAGCACGATGTGTACCTTCCACGAGCCGCCCAGAGTGCGCGAAATGCGCATGACCAGACTGGCCGTAATTCTTGCCCTACAAAGGGTTAATTCTATCCGAGAACCACAGAAGGGTGCAAAAGGCCCCCGCGCAGATCGGCCAGCGCCACAAGAGCCCCGGCGTGGTCGAGCAACCGGATTTTCGTGAGCCCGGCGCCAGATGGCGCCCAGGGGCCTTCCACAAACTGGGGCCCGACCGGGTTGCCATGGCGCACCCGGACCAGCCCGCCCTCGGATAGCCGGACGGCCGGCAGGTCTGGCAGGGCGTCGGCCAGCGAGATGAGCCGGGGCTCGATCAGAGGCCCCAGCTGGTCGGCCTCATCAAGCGACGTGGCCGCCTCCACCTCGAACACACCCGACCGGGTGCGCCGCAAAGCCTGCAAATGAGCGCCACATCCGAAGCGCTCGCCCAGGTCGCGCGCCAGGGACCGCACGTAGAAGCCGGCCGTCACAGTCATGGTGAGCTGGACCAGATCTCCGGTCCGTGCGACCACATCGAGCTGGCGGACCGTGACCATCGCCATTTTCAGCGGCACGTGCTGATCCTTGCGCGCCAGGTCGTAAGCCTTGTGGCCATCCACTTTTTTTGCCGAGTGCTGCGGCGGCATCTGCTCGAACGTGCCGCGAAACTGGTCCAGCGCAGCGGCCAGCGCGTGATCGGAAGGCAGCGGACCCGACAGTGCGCTCGTCGTCAGCCGTTCTCCAGCCGCATCGTCTGTGGTCGTGGCCCAGCCGAGCCGCACGGTGGCTTCGTACACTTTGTCGTGACCGCTCAGGAGCGATGCGAGGCGCGTGGCCTTGCCCAGCAGCATCACGAGCAGGCCGGTCGCACGCGGGTCGAGCGTTCCTGCGTGGCCGATACTCCGTTCACGTGTGACCTGTCTGAGCCTCGCGACCACGTCGTGCGACGTCGGGCCGCTTGGTTTATCTATGAGAAGGACGCCGGTCATTTGTAATGGCGAAATCACTGTGCGCTTTGGACATCGTCGGCGGCGAGCGCCAGGCCAACCGCCGAGACGATCGCGGCCGTGACCGAACTGCGCGACCCGCCGACCTTACAGGCGGCTGCGTTGACGTGCCCGCCGCCTCCGTGTTGCAGCGCCACGCCACGCACGTCGACCGCACCCTTCGAGCGCATGCTGACGCGATACTGTGTGTCGGTGTGCTTACGCACGAGCGCCACGGCCAGCACGTCTTTCGCACCCAGGGGCAGGTTCACGAGGCTATCGGTATCGTCAGTGGTCGCGCCGCAGGCCGCCAGAATCTCGTCGTCGTAGTACAGCACGGCAAGGCGGTTGTCGTGGTGCAGTTCCATGGCGTTGAGCAGGGCGCCGGTGAGCCGAATTCGGCCCACACCGAAGCTGTCGAAGATCTCGCGTGAGAGGAGCGCCGGGGACACACCCGTGGCCGCGACGCGGGCCGAGGCATGAAACGTCCGCGCCGAGATGGGGCCATGCCTGAAGCCGCCCGTATCGGTCACGATGCCCAGATACAGGTGCGCGGCCATGTCTCGGGTCCATGCTACGCCAAGCGCGTCGATCACATCGGCCACCATCTCTGCGCACGATGCGGCTGTTCGGTCGAACCAGTTCACCGAGCCGAACATCGTGTTGCCCACGTGGTGATCAATGTTGATCACGGTCGGCCGTTCCAGCCCTGTCACCTCGGTCCTGGCCAGATCGCCGCACTCCATGACGATGGTGGCTTCAGCGCCGGCGGCGACGTCGGGCAGGGGAGGCGCCGCGGGCGCCACCACGATGCGATCGGCGCCGGGGAAACTCCGGTAGACCGCCGGCACCGGGTCGTGGTTGATGAGGCGCACACGTTTGCCCAGCGCGTCGAGGGCGAAGGCCATCGCGAGCTGAGAGCCGATGGCATCACCATCGGGTCGCGCGTGAGAGGTGATGAGAAATGCGTCGTGCCGGCTGATGGCCGCTGCGACGTCAGCCGCGGAACCGCTCATGACTCGTCATGCACCCGTGTCATCCGTGTCATCGGTGCGGAGGGCGGCCGGGACGTCAGCGGCAGGGGCTGCGTCGTCTGCCGGAATCGCGTTTTCTTCGGCTTCGACTGGGAGCGCGTTTGCGTCTCGCTCAGCCTTGAGGTCAATCAGGATTTGTTCGATGCGGTCCTGGTGCTCGACCGACTGGTCGTAGAAGAACTGGAACTCCGGCACGCGCCGGAGCCTGACGCGCGAGGCGATCTGCCGCCGCAGGTATGGCAGGGCGCGGTCGAGCGCCTTCTGCGTTTCCTTGCGCTGTTTTTCGTCGCCGATGACGGTGTAGAGCACACGCGCCAGTTGCAGGTCGGGCGTGACCTTCACGCGCGTGAGCGTGAGGAAGCCGATGCCCGGGTCGTGCGCCTGTTGCGAGAGGATCCGGCTCAGTTCCTGCCGGATTTGCTCGCCGACCCGGTCCGCGCGGGCTCCCTGTGCCATTACAGCGTCTGCGCGATTTTCTCGACGTGGAAGACTTCGATCATGTCGCCCACCTCGACGTCGTTGTAGCGGTCGAGGCTGATGCCGCACTCCATCCCCGACTTGACCTCGCTCGCATCGTCCTTGAAACGACGGAGCGAGCTGATGCGGCCAGTCCAGAGGACCTTGCCGCCGCGCGACAGGCGTGCCTGCGCGTCGCCGGCGCGGGTGATGCGCCCTTCGGTGACCATGCAGCCGGCCACGGTGCCGACCTTGGGCGACCTGAAGATCTGCTGCACGGCGGCCGCGCCGATGCGGGCCTCTCGCAACGTCGGTTCGAGCAGGCCCGTCATGGCCTTCTTAATCTCGTCGGTGACGTGGTAGATGATCGTGTGATGGCGGATCTCCACGTCCTCGCGCTCGGCCACTTCGGCCGCCGAGCGGTCGGGTTTGACGTTGAAGCCGATGATGATGGCTTTCGACGCCGTCGCGAGCAACACGTCGGATTCGTTGATGGCGCCAACACCCGAGTGAATGATGCGCACCTTCACGCGCTCTTCACTGAGCTTCGACAGCGTGTCCGACAGCACTTCGGCCGAACCCTGCACGTCGGCCTTGATGATGATCGCCAGCTCCTTCAGCTGGCCTTCGGCCATCTGCTGCTGCAGCGATTCGAGCGTCATGCGGGAGCCACGTGCACCGAGCGCCTTGGCTTTGGCCAGCGTCTGACGGTAGGTGACAATCTGCCGGGCCTTGATCGGATCGTCGATGACCTGCAGCGTGTCGCCAGGCGAGGGCAGGGCCGACAAACCCAGAATCTCCACCGGCGTAGAGGGCCCTGCGAATTTGACCTTGTGGCCCAGGTGGTCAAACAACGCACGCACCTTGCCGTCCACCGTGCCGGCGATGAACAGGTCGCCTTCGCGAATGGTGCCGTCCTGCACGAGCACCGTGGCCACAGGACCGCGGCCCCTGTCGAGTTTGGCTTCAAGCACGGTGGCCTGCGCCATCCGCGAGGGGTTGGCCTTGAGCGACGCCAAATCAGCCACGAGCAGGATCATCTCCAGGAGCTGATCAAGATTCGTCCGCTGCTTGGCCGACACCTCCACCGTGACGGTCGTGCCGCCCCATTCTTCCGGCTGCAGTCCCAGTTCGGAGAGTTCGCGCTTCACGCGTTCGGGGTTCGCGCCTGGCACGTCGATCTTGTTGACCGCCACGACGATCGGCACATTGGCCGCTTTGGCGTGGTCGATGGCTTCCTTCGTCTGCGGCATGACGCCGTCGTCGGCCGCCACCACCAGAACGACGATGTCGGTGACCTTGGCGCCGCGGGCGCGCATCATCGTGAAGGCGGCGTGGCCGGGCGTGTCGAGGAAGACAACGCGACGGCCGTTGACGTCCACCGAGTAGGCGCCAATGTGCTGGGTGATGCCGCCCGCTTCACGCTCGGCGACCTTCGTTGCGCGAATGGCGTCAAGCAGCGTGGTCTTGCCGTGGTCCACGTGCCCCATGACGGTCACGACCGGTGCGCGCGGCACCAGTTCTTCGGCCTTCGACGTCTCGGTCTCGAGGTCGGTCACTTCTTCTTCGAACGACCGGATGAGCACCTCGGCGCCGAAATCGCGCGACACCATCTGGGCCGTCTCGGCGTCGAGGGTCGAGTTGATCGTCATCATCATGCGACGATCCATCAGCTTCTTCAGAACGTCCTTCGCCTTCACCTCGAGTTTGTCGGCCAGGTCCTTCACCGACATGCCCTCGGCCAACGTGATGAGCTTGGTGATGGGCGGCGGCGGCTCCTGCATCATCGGCATGCTGGGCCGGTCGTCGCGGCGCGGTCCCCGGGTGCGCGGACCCGAGTACGACGGCCGATACCCGGTTTGACCCGGACGATACTGGCCGAGCGGCGGACGCTGACCGAGGGGGCTTGACGGGCTGCCGGGAGTACCGGGCCGCACCGGTTGCGAAGGCAGCGGGCGCGGACCGCCCAGAGGCGGCCGTGGGCCGGCGGGCATCGGACGGCCCATCGGGCCACCCTGGCGCAACTGCATGCTCGGGTCGGCCGGCCGTGTCGGCGCGGGCGCCGATTGCTGTGGCCGGACAACAGGACGCTGCGGAATGGGTCGGGCGGCCGGGGCTTCTCCCGTGAGCGGGTCTTCAATGCGCAGCCTGCGTGTGGGAGGCACCACGCGTCCCGACGGACGGAGTGGCGCCGGCGACGCCACTGGCGTAGGCTGCGCGGGTGGCGCAACTGGCTTGGCGACGCGAGGCTCAGGTACCACCACGGGCGGGACATGAACCACGGGCGGCGCCGCAACGGGTGTGGCCGCCACGGCAGGGGCGGGTGACTCCACCACCGGTGCCGCCGGGGACTCGGGTTCCACGACGATCTCAACGACAGGCGCGGGGACTGGTTCTGGCTCCACCGGCACCACAGGCTCAGGCTCTGGGACCGTTGTGGGCTCTGGTACGAGAATGACCGTCGCGTCTGGTGTGACGACAACTGTTTCGTCGGTGGCCGTGACGGGCCTGACGGTTTTGACCAACCGTGGCCGCAATACCGGCGCGGCGGGCTTGACGGGCTCGGGCGCCTTGCTGCCCTTGGCCGGGGCCTTCTTGGCCGGCGTCGCCGGCGTGTCAGCAAACAGCGCGCCTCCGGGCAGCGTGATCTTCCGCGCGCGTGCCTGGCGTTCGACGAACTGGCGGGCGACGATCTCCTCGATCGAACTCGACGCGCTCTTGGCCTCGATGCCCGTTTCTTTCTTGAGCAGCGCGAGGGCTTCCGGGCTTGAGAGGCCCAGCAGTTCAGCGACTTTATAAATCCGGACAGTGGCCAAAAGGAACCTCGAAGAATCTACAAACGGAAATCGAACATCTCAAATCGAATCGGGCGATCGCACAGCTATCCTTCGACCGCCGCAGCGGCTGCCTGAATGGCTGCCACGGTCTCGGCGTCGAAGCCGGGCAATGCCAGGAGCGCTTCGCTGCTTGCCGCGCGCACCTGCTCGATGGTCGTGAAGCCGGCCGCCGTGAGGGCGCTGATGACCTCCACGTGGATGTCCGGCAGCACAAGCGGGGCAGCGGCCTCGGTGGCGCCGCCAAACTCCAGGCCGGCCATCGTCAGTTCCACTTCTTTCTTCTTGTCTTCGTCGCTCTTGATGTCGATCTTCCAGCCGGTGAGCTTGGCC
>CAZAZR010000184.1:0-7158 GCA_964489685.1 uncultured Solibacteraceae bacterium
GGGGCAGACACTGCGGCTTCTCGTACGCGCACCACTGGAGTCGATGCGGGATGTCATCTTCCCGACTCGCGAGCCGGGGTTTCTCGAACTGGCTGCCGCTCAGGGCGCTGTGCGCACCGCCGCAGAACTCTGGATTGCCAACGGCGTGCGGGCGTGGGAGGAGGGCCAGCGCCTGGGACGGCCAGTCATGGCCGCCGTTCGGCTCTCGCTGCCCTCCGATCAATCGTTCGTCACGTGGGAGCAGGCCGAGGCGCAGGTGTCGGGCGCGCCACTCCCCGCCGACACCCAATTGCTCTGGACCCAGGCCCAACTCGATGTGCTCCTGGAGTTCCAGGTGCAATCAGCCCTGTCACGCTTCTCGATCGAGACGGACTTCGCACGATTCGGCATCAGGACGCTCAGCGTCGTCCGCTTCCTGCCGCCCGGCGGCACGACCCGGGTGTTCCAGTACATGGGTGATGCCGGAGTGTTGGATCTGGACCCGCGGTGGTTTCAGGCCGCGCGACGCTTCATCGTGTCTGGCGTCGAGCACATCCTCGGCGGTGTTGATCACCTGCTGTTTCTGCTGTGCCTGGTTGTGCCCGTCCGGCGGTTTCGGTCGCTCGTGCTGATGGTGACGGCGTTCACTGTGGCGCATTCGATCACGCTCATCGCCGCGGCGTTCGAGTTCGTGCCGAGCGGCTTGTGGTTTCCTCCGCTGGTGGAAACCCTGATCGCGCTCTCAATTGTGTGGATGGCGCTCGAAAATATTGTCGGGGTCGCCCACATGCGCCGGCGATGGGCGTTGACGTTCGCCTTCGGCCTCGTCCACGGGTTCGGGTTCTCCTTCGCGCTGCGAGAGACGCTGCAGTTTGGGGGCAGCCATTTCGTCACGTCGCTCCTGGCGTTTAACGTCGGCGTCGAAGTGGGGCAGATCCTGGCGCTCGCGGTGATCGTGCCGGCGGTGTCTCTCGTGTTTCGCTATGTGGTGGCCGAGCGCATCGGCGGCATTCTGATCTCCGCGCTTGTGGCGCATCAGGCGTGGCACTGGATGATGGACCGCGGGCAGGACCTCCTGGCCCACGACTGGCCATTTACTGCGCGCGACACCGTGTCAGTGGCGCTTCGAGCGGCGATCGTGATCTGGCTCGCCGTCTGGGGCTACTGGTACGCGCTCGGGCGCGCGCCCAAAATGAGGCAATGAGGCAATGCAATTAGGCAATGGGACAGTGAAGCAATTCGCCCCACCGCCTCATTGGCCCATTGCCCCATTGTTGCCTCATTCCCTTAACGTGGCAGCCTCCACGCGACCAACGATGCGGCTGAAGCTGACCCCGTCGCGTACACGATGTACTGACGCCCTTTGTGCATGAAGGTCATCGGCACGGCGCTCGTCTTGCTGGGTATCGGCAGCACACCAACCTGTTTGCCCGTGGCCTTATCCACCGCGAATAATCCCGGGTCCGCCGTTGGGGGGCCGCCGCGACGGCCGGTGCCATAAATCACGAGCGTCTTGGTGGTGATTACCTGCGGCTGGCTGCTGCTCGACTGCGGAAGCAGTGTGACGCCCTCGAACAACTTCGCATCGGGCGACGACGCCTGCGGAGTCGGGGTAAACGTCCCGCCATTGCCCACCCACCACGCCTTCTCGCCCGTGTTCATGTTGTAGGCCGTCACGCCGCCGAGCTCGCGCGGCTTCAGAATCGAGATGCCCGCAATGGTGGTCGTGCCGGGCGACGCAGTCATATAGCTGGCCGCGCCACCGCCGCCACCTCGACCGCCGGCCCCGCCGGCGCGCGCGCCTGCACCGCGCCCGCGCTGAGGCGCCACGTATCCGGGCGGCGGAGGCGCCGCGCCGATCTGTCCGCAACTGTTATGCGGCGCCTGCGTATAGTTGTGCTCCGAGCACGGGTCTTTCGCCACTTCCGTCGTGCTCATCCCCGACTGCGACGCGACGTACAGGAAACCCGTTTCAGGATCCACCGCCGCCCCACCGTCGATGTTCACGCCCCCGGATGCGCCCGGCGCATACCACGAGCACTCGAACCCGTTCGGCGTCTTGCCATCCGCGAGCGAGGCCGGAATGTAATACGGCCCCATTCGGCACTTTTTTGCCAGTTGCAGCGCTGCGGCCCTGAGCTCCGGCGTGTAGTCGATCAGGTCTTCCTCCTCGAGACCCTGTTGCGAATACGGCACCGGCTTCGAGGGAATCGGCTGCGTGCGCGCTGTCTTCTCGCCTGGCACCTCGCTCTGCAGTACCGGCGTTTCCGGCATCGGCCAGATGGGCTCGCCCGTAGCGCGATCGAACGTGTAGACCCATCCCTGTTTCGTGGTCTGCGCAATGACTTTGCGCGCCCGCCCATTGACCGTGATGTCCATCAGGTTCGGCGCCATCGGCGTGTCGTAGTCCCAGATGTCGTGATGCACCATCTGGAAGTGCCACTTGCGCTGGCCCGTCTTCGCGTCGAGCGCCACAAGCGCGTTGCCGAAGAGGTTGTCGCCCGGGCGATGTCCGCCGTACTCATCGCTGAGCGGCATGCCCACCGGGATGTAAACCAGTCCGAGTTCGGGGTCCGCCGAATACGTCGCCCACGCGTCGTTCTTGCCAACGCCTGGTGTGCCGGGTGCCGACCCGTTCTCCCATGTCTCGGCGCCGAACTCGCCTTTCTGCGGGATCAGGTTGAACTTCCAGAGCTGCTTGCCAGTGCGAACGTCAAAACCGCGAATGTAGCCCGGCAGGTTGTGCAGCTTGATGGGGTAGTAGCCGTGAATCGAGGAGTTGCCGACGATGATGACGTCGCCCACGAGGATGGCCGGTGAACTCGCCGCGATCTGGCCCTGCTTCGGATCGATGCCCACCGTGCCGTCGGCGCCGATGCCCTTGTCGGCATCCCACGTCTCACCCGGCTTGGCCTGTCGATACGGGGCGGCATCGCTGATCACGAGCGGGCCGGAGTCGTCCACGGCGAGCGGCACGAGGGGGAACCCGAGCCCGTCCATCAAATCCACGACGCCGTTCTTGCCGAACTTCGGATCGGGCAGGCCGGTCTTCGCGTCGATGAGCGCCATGTGGTACCCCGGTGTCACCACGACCACGCGTTCGGCGCTGCCATCGGTCCAGTAGGCCAGTCCGCGTCCGGCAAACTGCCGTGGCGCCTTCTGCCAACGGATGCCCTCGTCGAGCCGCCACATCCAGAGCGTCTCGCCGGTTTCCGGGTCGAGCGCGGTGGCCACGCGACGCGTGCCGGCCACGGTGAACAGCCGCCCATTCGCGTATAGCGGCGTCGTCCTGTAGTACTCGTCGGCGCTGAACGAACCGGCGTTCCACTGCCAGGCTTGTTCGAGCGATTCGAAGTTGGACGCGTTGATCTGATCGAGCGGCGAGTACCGCGTGCTCCACGCGTCGGCGCCCCAGTACCGCCATTCCCCGGGCGCGTTGCCGCGCACGAGCGTGGGCTGGTTCGTGGTTCTCGCCTGGTCGAACGCCATGAGCGCGCCGCCCAGCGCCAGTGCGGCCAGCACGGCGATTCCTGCCTTGCGAGTCATTCGGATTGGTTGTGCCATGGTGTGGGTCCTTGTCGGGGTCAACGTTGGTCGAGGTCGGGTCAGGGGAGATGAGAGGCCGCGAGGCGGTCCGGGAGAATGTTGATCGTGATGCCACGTAGCGCGGCGGGATCGGATGGAAGATCCACCCGCCCGGCCGGCATGCCGTTCAGCTTCAGCAGGTACGCCACCACCTGCGTGTATTCCTTCGGCGAGAGGCTGCCCGGTTCATTCTTCGGCATTTTCTCTGTCAGGAACTCCAGCAGTTCGCCCAAGGTTCGTCCCTGCCAGTTGAGGAACACCGCGCCCTTGTAGGTACTGGGTGGATGGCACGACACGCACGTACTCATATAGGTCTGCTCACCACGGGTGGCTTGTGCCGCGCTGTAGACGCGTCCCTTCGTGGTCTTCGGGTCCGGCGGTGCCGTCTGCGCGTCCACCTTCGACGTCGTGACCAGCGCTGCCAGGAGGGCGCCCGTCAGGACGGACAGTGAGACCGATCGACGTACAAACACGCAGGACATGCTTCAACCCGGGATTTGCGGGCACGATAACACAGTCAGCGCGGCCCGCGCGGTGGCGCGCCGCCGCCCCGGCCGGCGCGCGGCGGCGCAATCGCCGCGCGATACTGGGCGATCGCCGCATTGACCTTGAACTCAATCCCGAGGCGGCCGATTTCGGCGGTCGCTTTTGTCGGATCGCCCGACACGCCCGAATCGGTCGGGCCACCCCAGGGCGTCAATTGCGCTTTTCGCACACCGTCTGGTCGCACATGCAGCATCTGTGACGTGTCGCTGATACCAGCGTGACTGCCGATGATCGCGTCGGTGTAGCCGAATTGGGCGAGCATCCACGCGCGATAGTGTTCGCGTCCTGTTTCGTAGTAGTCGGTGAGTGCCAACACCCGGATGTTCTCCGCTTTCCACTCCTCGGTGAGTGTCGTTGCGACCGCAGTCATCCCGGCCTGATTGCCGCCGCTGTCGCCGATAAAAAGGATATGCATGAAGCCATGCGCTTTGAGGCTCCGCGCCGCGGCGTCGAGCAGTTGGTCGTACGCGGGGGAGGGGAGAGAGATCGCGCCCGGCGGCACGCGATCCGGATTCCCTTCGGGCACATATTGAATCGGAGGCGCCACCAGGACGTTCCCGAGCCGGCGCGCCATGAGGTTCGCCGCGTGCGCCACGATGTAGTTATGCTTGCCCAGCACCATGTGGTACCCGTTTTTCTCGGTGCCGCCGGTCGGAATGATGACCGTGGTCTTGCCGGCGTTAATCGCGTCGCGGGTTTCCTCCCACGTCAGCTCATCAATGAAGACGGTGTCGGGCGCCTGAGACGGTGAGATACCTGCCGGCGCGGTCTTCGCGGTTGGCAGACGAGGGCCAGCCGGTTCGCTCGGGGCCGCTGCGGCTGCCTCGCGACCTTCGCCGCGTCCACCGGCACCGCGGCCGCCGCCTGCCGTGCCGACGCCCCGGCCGCCACCGCCACCGCCGCGCGCCGCTGCTGGTTCAGCGGGCTGAAGCGTGCCCGCCATCAGTCCTTTGATCTGCGCGACGGCGTTGTCGATCTTCATCTGGATGAAGACTTTGCCCAGGGCCGCGCTCGACTTCGTCGGATCACCGCTCACACCGGAGTTGGGATACCCACCGCCCGGCGCCAGCTTGTTGCGGCGCACATGTTTCGGATCCACAAACAACATCTCGGAGGTGTCGAGCAGGTTGGCGTGGCCACCAATCTGATCGGCAGGGATGCCCATCGTGTCGGTGATGTGTTTGTTCTGGTCTGCATGCGACTTCGTGTAGTAGTCGTCGATCCAGAACGCGCGAGCCGCCTCCTTCCACAACTCGTTGAGGCGTGTGGCGGCGGTGCGCATGCCCGTGCGGTTGCCGCCCGACTCTCCCAGAAAGAGGACGGTGGTGAACCCGCCGGCTTTGAGGCTGCGCCCCGCGCTCACCAGCAGTTCGACGAACCGGTCTTCGGGCAGGGTGATGGTGCCCGGCTTGCCCATGTGCCCGCCCGGGTTGTCCCAGCTGCCTTCGGGCACATAGGCCACCACCGGAGCGACCAGCGTGCGGCCCAGGGCGCGGGCGACCTTGTCGGCGGTGAACTGCATGACGAACTTGTGTTCGCCGTCCACCATATGCGGTCCCTTTTGTTCGGTGCCTGCCGTTCCGATAATCACCGTCGTCGTCCCGGCCTTGACCAGGTCGCGCACCTCGGCCCATGTGAGGTCTTCGAGGAACACGGTGTCGGGCGCGCGGCCGGCCGGGCCGGTGGCGGGCAGCCCCTCGGGCCTCTGCGTCAGGCCCGCGAGGCTCGGGGCCAGTATCAGGGAGAGGAGCATACACGTCAGCAGGACCGGCTTTCTCACAGCGAACCTCCGGAGCTTGTTGGAAACGTGCCCATTGTAGGGGAAATCGGGGTGAATCGGCAGCGCTCAGGGGTGGACTTTCGGTGCTATAGTCTGGCGAATCCAGCTTTTTGGGTCGGGGTGACATGCGCAATATGCCAATGACGGCGGTCAGATTGACAGCGGTGTGCGCGGTGATTTGCGGCGCGATCGTGCTCGCCAATGCGGATCCCGTGGCGGGTGGACGAGTCCCCGTGCTGTCGGTGGCCGACGGTGCGCGCTTGACGATGAGCGCACACATATCGCGCACGGATGTGCGGATGCCTGCCAGTCCTGACGAAGTGATTCAGGACTACTGCGTCGACTGTCACAACGACGTCACCAAACCTGCGGGTTTGTCGTTTGAGACATTCAAGATTGCCGCCACCGAGGCGAATGCGGCGATGGCTGAGCGCATGGTGCGCAAGTTACGCGCGGGGATGATGCCGCCGCCTGGGACACCGCCGCCTGATGCGGCGAGCCTCGCCGGATTGATTGGCGCACTCGAGACGCGACTCGATGCCGGCGCTGTCGCACGGCCGAATCCGGGATCGCGAACCTTCCCGCGCCTTAATCGTGTGGAGTACGCCAGGTCCATTCGCGACCTGCTGGACCTCGATGTGGATGCCGGCCAGTGGCTGCCGCTCGATTCGATGAGCGCGAACTTCGACAACATCGCTGACGAACAGATGCTGTCGGCCACGTTGCTTGAGGCCTTCCTGAACGCCGCGAGCGACATCAGCCGTATGGCGGTGGGGGATCGCCAGGCGACGCCGCTCGACCGCACCTACGCCAACACGAGTTATGCCTCGCAGCATCCGTGGGATCACGTTGAGGGTGCGCCGTTCGGCACCCGTGGTGGTCTGGTGGTGCGCCACGTCTTCCCGGCCGACGGTGAGTATGTGTTTGAAGTGAACATGACCAGCGGCAACAACAGCCGCTTCGAAGACGTCGATATTTCCATCAACGGGGAACGGGCCGCGCTGGTCAAGTACGAGACGCAGCAGGCCGGATCCGCCGATGGCCGCGGCGGTGTGCCGATGCCCACCGACCCCATCATGGTGAAGGCGGGCCAGCACACGGTGGCTGCCGTCTTCGTGCGACGCACGGATGGTCCGTACGAGGACTTGATTCGGCCGCACGACTGGTCGTTTGCGGGTGGCGGCTCAGGTGGCGCGGGGATCACGACGCTGCCGCACGTGCGCGACCTGGTGATTCGGGGACCCTTAAAAGTGACCGGACTCTCGGAG
>CAZAZR010000185.1:0-7099 GCA_964489685.1 uncultured Solibacteraceae bacterium
GGTCTTGGGGTCCTGGGGTCCTGGGGTCCTGGGGTCGGCAATCCATCAATTCCGCAATTCCGATCAGCAATCCCCAATCAGCCATCCGCAATCCCGATCCTCCATCGCTCAATCCTCAACCCTCAATAACGACGATCGAATATAAGATCTCCCCATGTCTTCTTTGTCTCTCGACTGGCAGGGTGATCTCACGTTTGTGAACAGTGCCGGCTCACCGGCCATTCGTCTTGAGAGCAGCACGCCCGGAGTGGCGTCCCCAATGCACGCGCTGGCCTACGCGGCGATGGCCTGTATGGGGATGGACCTGGTGCACATTCTGCAGAAAGGTCGCCATGAGCTAAAGGGCCTGAAGGTGCATTTCGACGGCGAGCGCGCGGCCGACTACCCGAAGCGCTACACGGCGATGCACCTGCGGTTCGAGGTCACGGGCGACGTGCCCGAAGACGCCGTCGCGCGCGCACTGGAGCTCTCGCACGAAAAGTACTGCTCGGTGTCAAACTCCATCCGGACAGACATCGCATTTACGACATCATTTACGGTTTCAAAATAAGGGGACGGGTGTCGATCTGTGGAAGAATCCCGGAAAACGACCTCTGAGGTAGTTTTCGCGGAGGCCCAATCGAAAACTACCTCAGAGGTCGTTTTCCAGCAGTTTTCCACAGATCGACACCCGTCCCCTCGGTCCCCGAGACGCCCCTACATCGACTGGCTCCGCGGCGTCGCCGTGCTGTGCATGATCGAGTGGCACGTGGTGGATGCGTGGAGCACCGAGCCTTCCCGACAAGGCGGCGTCTTCACGGCGCTCGCGCTCATCGGCGGCACGGCCGCGCCGCTGTTCCTGTTTCTCGCCGGGGTGGCCATCCCGTTTGCCGCCGCGTCACAGCAGCGAAAAGGGAAGTCTCTGCGTGAAGCGGCCTGGGCGCTGCAGAAGCGCGGCTGGCAGGTGTTCCTGTTCGCGCACATCTTCCGGCTCCAGTCGTTTATCGGCAATCCCTGGGCGCGCGTGGACAGCATCTTCAAGCCCGACATCCTGAACATCCTGGGTCTTGGTATGGTCGTCACCGCATGGTGCTGGGGTCGCAGCGACGCGCTGAAACGCCGCGTGGCCTGGCTCCTGGTGCCCGCGGCCGTCCTGGTCGTGATCACTCCGCACTCAGGAGTCTGGGTGTGGCCGACGTTGTTGCACCCCAGGCTCGAGGCCTACATCAGGCCCAACGGCGGATGGGGTCAGTTCGCGATGTTTCCCTGGCTGGCCTTTGTCCTGGTCGGTTGTGCCGTCGGCGTCTGGATCGCCCGCTCACGCCCAGCCGCCCAAGAACGGCGCTTCCACGGTCAGCTCGCACTGGCCGGCGCCGGCATCGTGGTCGTCGGTACCGTCGCCGCGTTTATTCCTTCGCCCTTCAACTCGAGCTTCTGGACGACGTCGCTGTCCTTCTTTCTCATCAGGACCGGGGTGATGACGATGGCGTTGTCGGGGGCGTGGTGGTGGATGTCACGAGCGAGCGCGCACCGATGGAGTCCGGTGGTGTTGTTCGGCCAGACGTCGTTGTTCGTGTACTGGGTGCACGTCGAACTGGCGTACGGCATGTTCAGCGCCGCATGGAAGCGATCGCTCACGCTTGGCGAGACGGCGCTCGCCTACATCGCGTTCACGGCGCTGATGCTCGTGGCCGCCCACTGGTGGGCGCGACGGACGACGTCGGGCCCATGGATACCGGAACACATGAGGAGTCCGCAGGACGTGGCAGGTGGGTTACACTCGCGGCCATGAGCCGCTTCCCAGTCGCCGCCATCACCCTCGTGTTCGGACTCGCCACCGCCGGGCCGGTGGCCGCGCAAGGCAATCCCTCGGTGTTGGCCGACCGGGCGGCGCGCGCGATTGCCTCGGGCAAGGTGGACCCGGCCCGCGACCTTGCGCCGCTGGTCGGCGTGTTGCGCGCGCCGAAGTCCACCGAGGACCTGCGCACTGCCATCGACAAGATCGAGACCCTGGGCAACGCGAGCGGCAGCAGTCCCGCCGAGGTCAAACACTACCTGCTTGAGCAGTCCACTCCGCTGCTGCTGAAGATCGGCGCCACCGGACCCACCGTGTTCGCCCGCGGCGATGCGCTGATGGCGCTGCGCGACATGGGCGCCTCGCGCGCGGTGCTCGACCAGGCGGCGACCATCGCCGAGAAGGACCCCGACGACTACGTGCGCAGCCGCGGCGAGATCCTGCGCAACTTCATGAAATCGATGCCCGCCGGCGGTGCCGCGGCTGAGGTGAAGGCCGGCGGCGGCGCCGGTGCGACGGCCGCGATCGCGGCGCTGAAGAAGAAGGGGCTGGGCGTGTCGGCGGACCAGTTGCGCCGCTCGTCGCTTGAAGGCAACGCCGCTGACGTGCAGGCGCTGCTCGATGCCGGCGTCAGCGCCAATGGCGGCGCGGGCTTGAACGACAGCCCGATCTACTTCGCCGTGTTCTCGGGCTGCGGCGCCAAGGGCGGCGAGACCGACGGCCTGGTCAGCACGGTCGGCATCCTGCTCAAGGGCGGCGCCGACGTGAAACGCAAGGACGAGAACGGCAACACGATCCTGACGAGCGCCGGGCAGATGTGCGGCGGGAAGATCGTCAGCAGTCTGATTGCCGCGGGCGCCGACGTGAACGTGACCAACGGCGGCGGCATCACCCCGCTGGGGATGGCGTTCATGATGCACAAAGTTGACGCCGCCGAAGCGTTGGTCACCGGCGGCGCGCGACTGACCGCCGCGCAAGCACAGATGGTGACGGCCATGGTCACCGACCCGCGCGAGAAGGCGCTCCTGCAGCGCGCGACGCGGAAGTAGCAACAGGGGCAGGTGCCAGGCCATGCCATGGTTTCTGCCGAGACTTCTGGGGATTGCAGGACTCGTGGGCCTCGGTGTCATGGCTGTGCCGGCGCAGTCGCAGGCTCCGGCAAGATTCACGGCTAGAGCCTGTTATGAACTTGCCCTTGTACTTGGCGCGAGAATTTGGCACAAGGAGGGATGTCCAAACGTGTCCCCCGTCCGCGTGCGACCGGCTATCCCAGTGATGTCAGCGACGACGAGTGGAGCTTCGTGGCGCCCTATCTGACCTTGAGTCGACTCGATAGTCCGCAGCGGACCCACGGGCTGCGCGCCGTGTTCAATGCGATGCGGTGGGTGGTCCGCACCGTCGCGCGGCCATCCTCATCACCGACGGCAAGGCGACCGCCAACCAGAAGAGCCTCGCCGAAGTGGCAGGTCGCGCGGTCGCGCTTGGCATTCCTGTTTCGACCAGAGCGGTCGGACAGGGAACGGTCCTGGTCGACCAGGGCTCGAACCCGACGACGGTGGTGTCGCCGGGCCGCGCGCTTCGACGTCTGTCTGACGCCACGGGCGGCCTGGTTGTTGCGATGCCTCACGGCAACAGGCTACCCAGCCCGTTGACCACCGTCGCGCCCTCGTCAGCATCAACGGATTGGCAATGCCGCTCCTGACGGTCCCGAGCGGGCTCAACGCCAACTGCACCGGCTTTACCGACTCCGGAACGCTCGCGCTTGCCAGGACGGGCTTCGACCTCAAGTTGAACGCGCACTTCGTGTGCGCCACACCGCCGATTAACTCCGTGGTCGGCGGTCAGGTCGGGACGTGGTCGGAGACTGGCGGGCAGGTCGCCTTCGCGCCGGCCTCAAGTTCCCAGAACCTTGCGCTCAACCTCTCGGCAGGGACGCTCAACGGTTCAACGTTGACCCTTTCGCTCGATTTGCCATCGTACGCGCCGAGTGGCGTCAGCGCCGGTCGCGCGACCACGGTCTGGCGAAAGTAGTAGCCGCGTCGCATGCGCTGCTATCGAGCGCCTGCCGTGTTGGCGATTTGCGTCGGCAGTCTGGCGTCCTGACCCTCGATTTCATGCGCATCCAGAATCGGCCATTGCTCCACCGCTCCGACCACGTTGAACCGGGCGACTGACCGTCGTGGAGTAACATGAGCCATGGCAACACGTCCGTCAGTGCTCGCGACGTGGTCACCGGAAGCAGTGGCGCAGGCACGTCGCTGGGTGCGGACGTGGCGGGATGCCGCGCCGCGTCTCGCGGACATCCGGCGCCGCGAGCTGCGAGCGCTTGACCCGTTCACCACGATTGCCCTGCTCTGTGGCCCGGCCAACTATCGCGAAGCGCCGCGGGCGCCAAAGCCCGCGTCCGGACTAATCGAACAGCAGCGGCTCTTCGCCCGCCTGCGTCACCCGTGAACGACCTGATCCGGGCTGCCGCTGATCTGCAGACCATCTGCGAGTCGCACAGCTGGCGCTACTGCTTCATCGGCGGACTCGCGGTGCAGCGCTGGGGCGAGCCGCGCGAAACCGTGGACGTCGATCTCATGCTGCTGACCGGATTCGCCGACGAGGCACGCTTCGTGTCGGTCTTGATGGGCGCGTTTGAGGCGCGCATCGAGGACGCCGCCCGGTTTGCGTCGGTCAATCGCGTACTGCTCCTGCGCGCATCCTCAGGCGTGGGACTGGACATCGCGCTGGGCGGCGTGCCCTTCGAAGCCCTCGCGGTCAGTCGCGCGAGCCTCTTCACCTTCCCGCCCGATGTTCCGCTCCGCACGTGCTCGGCCGAGGACCTGCTCGTGCTCAAGGCGTTCGCGGACCGGCCCAAGGACTGGATCGACATCGAAGGCATCCTCATTCGTCAGAGCGCACACCTCGACTGGGTCTACATCCGCACCCAACTCGACCCGCTGGCCGAACTGAAGGACGCGCCGGAACTCGTCGATAAGCTGGAGCGGATGCGCGACGATCTCGCGTAGGGTGCCCGGACCGCGATTTTCGCGCGAACACTGGCCGTCACGGGTGTGATCACGCGCGGCTCCTGGCCGGTGAGTTCATGCATCAGTTGCATCAGGGTGCCGCAGTCGTCGCGCACGGTCTCGCTCTCCTGCTTGTCGAGGAAGGCCTCGACGTGGCAGTGGTTGCGTGGGTCTTGTTGGACTTCCTGGGCATGAGAGCAGTGTAGAAAGCGGGATGGACCAGATGAAATGAGATACGGACCGTGCGGCGCGTCCGGACGCCCGCGTTCGACCGTTCGGCGAGGTGCGTATTCGCGTCCCACGTCCTCGAACATTTGTTCTACCCCGACGAAGCGCTGTCATTCCTCGTGGCCACACGCCGCGTGCTCGACGAGAAAGGCGTCCTGCGTTTAGTCGTCCCCGACATCGAGAAATACTTCACCGCCTACGGACCCCGACCGGCTATCGATCATTCCAATTGATGATCGAGTTGAACACCATGTTGAACTCGCCGTGGTTCTGCCACCGGTAGATCGGGTTGTTGGCAAACAGGAGTACGCGGCCTTTGCCATTGCGGGCGCCGGGCACGTCCACCGCAATGGCCTTCTGCGAAAGCACATCCGCGCCGGTCATCAAGCCGGAGATGACCGATGAATCGCCACCCACGTAACGCGCGAGGACGTTCTCCTGGTCGGCCATGCCCACGCGCAGGAATGGGCCACTCACGTACTTCACGGCGAAGTTCTTGTTGCCGTAGCCGTAAAACACCGGATGGTCGGTCTTTGAAATCTCGGCCTGCACCAGCGGACGCTGTGCCGAAATGCCCGCCACCTGATCGGTGTCCACCGACTTCGCGAAGCCGAACTCGATCGGGAACCGCACGGCGTTATGCGCCGCGATGAGCGTGCCGCCACCTTCAAGGAACGCTGCGAACGCATCAACGCCCACCTGGCCGAAGCCGCCGGTGATGTCGGGTGATTCGCCATACATGCCGAGGAACTTGAACTTGTCCGTCTTCACGTAGGGCACGGGCCGCGCACTTGGCGCCTGCATTACCGACTGCCGGTTGATGCCCTGATACGCCATCAGAATCACGTCGTAGTCGGCCTTCAGGTTGCCCTTCATGACCCGCTCTTTGTAGATAAGGTCGAAGGGGATGCCGAACTGGTCGAACGCGTGCCGGTACCACCCCAGTTCCTGCGTGCCGCCCCACTGCGAGTAGATGGCCACGCGCGGCACATCCGCGTCGTGGGTGGCGACCGTCGGGATCGACGCAAGCGTCGCAGCCGTCAGGCCGAATTTCTCCACGGCCGCGCGCACGGACGCGATGTCGGCAGGTGTCGAAACGATGAATGAGCCGGCGGGGAAGTCCATGCCAGATGCCGTGAAGCTGGCCTTGGCCACCTTCATCGGCACATTGCGCACCGCGTACCGGAACGACACCATGTTGTTCGAACCCAGATGGGCCACCGCGATGCCGGCGGTGCCCGAGCCGATGATGCGGGCCGCGTGTGTGGACGTCTTGACCACCTTCGTCCCCACCTCCAGCACGTCCTTGTTGTTGATCTCGCGCACATCCACACCCATCGCCGGGCCCATCGTCCACCCCGAGTCGTCGTAAGTGGAGAGGCGCTCGTCGGGATAGTCCTGCTTCTCGAACAGGTTCTTGGCGAGGTTCCAGTAGGGCTGGCCGGCTTTGACGAGGTACGAGCCCGCCGGGTAGGTTTCATCGCCGAGTTTGAACTCCGCGGTGGCCTGGCTCACTTCGATGCCCTGGATGCCCATGATGCGGATGAGTTCCGCCACGCGTGTCATGTCGCGCTGGACGGGAATCACGTACGCGTGGGGCGGATTATCGAGTCCGCGCTTGATGGAGTTGGCGGTCTTCATGTAGAAGTTCTCGACCACGAGGTTCGGGAACATTGACGTGAGCTGCAGGGCCGAGAGCACGCCAGTCTGCATGTAGTTCGTGTTGTTGCGACGCGTGAAGTTGGCCACGGCGTCGGGCGGCACTGGCAGGCCGCGATACCACTCGCGCGGCTGACCGCCGCCTCGTCCTGTCGGCACGCCGCCCGCGCGGCCGCCCCCGGGCGCACCGCCGCCCGGGCCCGCACCGCGGGCTCCGGCTGGGGGTGCACCTCGACCGGCGCCCTGGCCTGCGCCCACGGCCGCATCAGGCGCACCGGCGCCCCGGCCGCCGCCGCGTCCTGCCCCGCGTCCGCCACCGGCAGCCGCTGCAGGCGGCGCTGCGCCGCCTGCAGCAGGTGTCGCACCGGTCGCGGCAGGTGGGGTGGGTGTCGGGAGGTCGCGCCCCGACTGCGTTTCGTACATC
>CAZAZR010000186.1:0-6953 GCA_964489685.1 uncultured Solibacteraceae bacterium
AACGCTGAAAGCATCTAAGCGTGAAACCCTCCACAAGATGAGATCTCCCTAGACGTAAGTCTCTGAAGGCTCCTGGAAGATTACCAGGTCGATAGGTCGGGTGTGGAAGCGCAGCAATGCGTGAAGCTTACCGATACTAATCAGCCGTGAGGCTTGACTATTGATTCTTTTTCACCATTTTGTGGTGATGAATTAACTACCGTTTGCAGGGTGTTCAGCTGTCATAGCTGTTTGCACGCCGGGCGCCGTAATGGCGACCGACCGTGCATGTGCCGGCGGGCGTATGTTCCGCCGTCACGATTGATATACCGGAAGTCCACAGGCGTGGCTTCCTCGTGAGTTTTGAGCAAGACAAGTTTCCTGGTGGTCATAGGAGTTGGGTCACACCCGTTCCCATTCCGAACACGGAAGTTAAGCCGACTACCGCCGATGGTACTGCATGGGTAACTGTGTGGGAGAGTAGGTCGCTGCCAGGATTATTTACCCTAAGGCCCGATGCCAACGCATCGGGCCTTTTTTTGTGCGCCACACCACACCCCCGGTGACACCGGCCGCATCGTCGCGGTAAGATGCGCTCCTCGCTTCACAAGGAGCTCAGCCATGAATCGACGCCGCACCTCCACCGTTGCTGCCCTACTCCTCGGGTGCAGCGCCCTCGCCGCTCAAGCGCCCGCAGTGGCGCCCACCCAGGGAGCCGCGGCGCCGGCGACCGTTCCAACTAACGACGCACCCAACCCCTACGTGACCGAAGAAGGCTGGGCCAAAATGCCGGCCGGTCGTACGTGGGGCGCGACTAGCGCCGTCGACATCGACCCCGATGGCCACTCGATCTGGGTGGCGGAACGCTGCGGCGCCAACACGTGCTGGAACGTCGCCGAAGGCAAACCCTCACCCCTCGATGTCGTCCTCAAGTTCGACCCGGCCGGCAATCTGGTGAAGAGCTTCGGCCAGGGCATGTTCGTGTTCCCGCACGGCATTCACGTGGATCGCGACGGCAATGTGTGGGTCACCGACGGGCAGGACAATTTTCCGCGGCGCGCGCGCGGTGCGGCCGCCGATGCGCCAGTGCCCGCGATGCCGGTGACGGTCATCGGTCACCAGGTCTACAAGTTCAGCCCGGAGGGGAAGCTGCTGCTCACGCTCGGCAAGGCCGGCGGCAACCGGCCCGGTGAGCCTGCCGACCCGTCGTCGTTCTACCAGCCGAACGACGTCACCACCAATGCCGCCGGCGACATCTTCGTGGCTGAAGGCCACGGGAGTACGCACGCGCGCATCGCGAAATTCGATCGGACCGGCAAGTTCCTGAAGGCCTGGGGCACCCGCGGCGCTGGTCCCGGAGAAATGGACCAACCCCATGCGCTGGCGTGGGACTCGAAGGGGCGCCTCGTAGTGGCTGATCGGTCGAATAACCGGCTGCAGATTTTCGACCAGGAGGGGAAGCTCCTCGAAACCGGCTACGAACAGTTCAGCCGCCTTAGCGGCATCTGGATCGACACCAACGACGTGCTGTACGGCACGGATTCCGAATCTGGATCGGTGTCGCCGCCTCACAAGGCCTGGACGCGTGGCATCAGAATCGGAAGTCTGCGTGAGGGGCCGAACGCGAAGATCACCGCCTTGATCCCCGACCCGGTTCAGAATCCCCCGAGTACAAGCGCGGCCGAAGGCATCGCCGTTGACCGCAATGGTGTAATTTACGGCGCCGAAGTGGGTCCCCGCGCCCTGAAACGCTACGTCCGGAAGTAAACGACCTCTGAGGTCGTTTTGACGCGCCGGGCACAGGGGAGTAGAATCCGCTGGTTCCAGATAGCAGACGTCCGAGTCCGAACGTCGCGAGGAGTGCAGCCATGTCTGTCACGCGCAGGGGATTTTTGTCGAGGTTGGGTGGAGCCGGCGGCGGGCTCATGGACGGCACCGTGGATGGGGGCCTCATTGCGGCCCGCGGCCTGGAGGCCGAATCGGCCGAAACCTGGCAGCAGGCGGCCGGGCGTCGTGGCGGGCCTCCTCCCGCTCAGCGCGAGGGCCAGCCTCCCGCCATCAAGATCAGCAGCAACGAAAACCCGGTTGGTCCGGGCCAGGCGGTGCTCGACGCCATCACCGCGCAGTTTGGTGAAGCCGGCCGGTATCCCTTCAACGCCAAAGTCGGGGACCGCAAACTGGTGGAGACGATTGCCGCGCTTCACAAGGTCAAGCCTGAGCACGTCCTGCTTGGCGCCGGTTCGCAGGAAATCCTGAAGTCGGCTGTCTGGGCGTTCACGAATCCCTCGCGCCACCTCGTGACTGCGTCGCCGACATTTGAGAACGCCACCGGAACAGCTCGCCGCATGGGCCATCAGGTCGTCGAGATCAAAGTCGACAGCCAGTTCCGTCTGGACCTTGAGGGGATGCTGACCACCGTGCGCGGCGCTGGCCTGGTGTTCGTCAACAACCCGAACAATCCAACGGCGACGGTTCACAGCGCGAAAACGATCACGGATTTTGTGGAACGCGTGCGCCGGATTTCGCCGGACACGGTCATCCTGATTGACGAGGCCTACCACGAGTACGTGACCGACCCGGCGTACGAAACCGCAATTCCTCTGGCGATGGCCACGCCGAACGTCTTTGTGGCGCGCACGTTCTCCAAGGCGTACGGCATGGCCGGCATGCGCATCGGATACGCCATCGGCGGCAGCGACACGATCAAGCCGCTGGCGCGCCTCGGCATGCCGTACAACATCTCAGTGCTGGGAGTGGCTGCAGCCATCGCCGCGCTGGGCGATCCGAAACACATGGAAGCCGAACGCGCGCGCAACACCGAAGTGCGCACGTACACGCAGAAAGCCCTGGAGGATCTCGGATGCAAGTGCACCGCGTCGCAGGCGAACTTCCTGTTTGTTGACGTCGGACGCTCGGCGGCTGAGTTCCGCACGGGATGCGCGGCACAGGGCATCCAGGTGGGGCGCGACTTCCCGCCGTTTGAAGGATCACACGCGAGAATTTCCCTCGGCACGATGGCCGAGATGCAGAAGGCCACGGCGGTCTTCCGCGATGTATTGCGACCGGCGAATGGCGCCGGTGGCGGGGGTCGATAGGAGGCGCCATGTTGACACGACGCAAATTCGTTGAAACCGTTGGCATCGGGGCCGCAGGCGCCCTCACCAGTTCCTGGATCGGCGCGAGGGGACGCGAAGACGCTGTCTGGTCTGCGCTCTCGCCGTCGGTCGAGGCGGCATCACAGACCGGCATGCCGGTCATTCCGCTCTCGAGCAACGAGAACCCGTTCGGCCCAAGCGCGGCAGTGCTCGACGCGATCAAGAAGGCCTTTGGCCCCAACGGCGCGACGCCTGGCAGGTACTCAAACGCCACCGGGGCGCTCCGCGACGCGCTGTCGAAGAGTCTTGGTGTGACGTCCGAGAACCTCACGCTCGGATGCGGGTCCACCCAGATTCTGCGCACGGCCACCCATGTCTACACCAGCCGGACGAAGGCTCTGGTCGGCACCATCCCGACGTACGAGGAGTGCGCGGGTTATGCGGCCATGCTCGGACATCCGGTGCGAGCGGTCTCGCTCGGCCGCGACTTCCAGATGGATCTGGAGCGCATGGCCACGGCGGCCAAAGGCTCGGGCCTGGTGTTCTACTGCAATCCCAACAACCCGGTGGCCACCTACACCGGGGCCACGGCGACCCGCGACTTCATCGCGCGCGTCCACCGCATCTCACCAGAGACGACGATCCTGGTGGACGAAGCGTACTTCGAATACGTCACCCATCCCGATCACCAGACGATGATTCCGGTGGCGCTTGAGGACCCGCGCATCGTGGTGGCGCGCACCTTCTCGAAGGCATACGGGATGGCCGGACTGCGACTGGGTTATGCGGTCGGACATGCGGATGCGATTCGGAAGATGTCTGACTGGGATAGCGGTTCGGGCACGAGCTCGCTCAACGTGCTGGCGCTGCATGCGGGCGTGGCTGCGCTTGAACAGGGCCCGGCGTTTGTCGAGGCTGAGCGGGCCCGCAACAAGGCCGCGCGTGACTTCACCACGAAGTGGTTCGCCGACCGTGGCATGAAGTCCACCGACTCGCACGCGAACTTCATGTTCGTGAACATCGGTGTGCCGGCCAAGCAGTTCCGTGACGGCTGCATGGCCAAGGGCGTTCGCGTCGGCCGGGATTTCCCGCCATTCGAAAACGCCTGGTGCCGCATCTCGCTTGGCACGATGGACGAGATGAAGCGCGCGGTGACGGTGTTTGGTGAAGTGCTCGGCAAGCCGGGCGCTAACGCCGCCGCTTAGACCTCACGGCTGCGAATGAGCCAATGGGGCAATGAAGTGAATGACCCCACAGCCGCATTCTTTGACGAATGAGCCCAACTGCCTCATTGCCTCATTGGCCCATTGCCTCATTTCTTAATGGGCCAGACGACTCCCTGGTCTCGCGGGACCTGCGTCACGCCCTTGAAGGCGAACTTCTGCAGGCGGCGGCCCTCGTAGGTTTCCGTCGTGAAGAGGTTGCCCTTCGAGTCCGTCACGATGCTGTGGACCGCGAAGAACTGTCCCGGCTGGCGCCCGCCGTCGCCGAATGACGACAGCATCTCCAGCGAGTCGCGCCGCAGGATGTAGACGCGTTCATTTTTGCCGTCGGCCACATAGAGATACCGCTGCTGCGGGTCGCGCGAAAACGCCACGTCCCACACCGCGCCGTCACCCAGCGTCCGTTTCGCGATGACCTGCTCCTTCACGAACTTGCCGTCAGCGGTGAAGACCTGCAGTCGATTGTTGGGGCGATCACACACGTAGACCAGGCCGTCCACCGAGAGATCTGAACAATGGACCGGCGTCCGGAACTGCTGCGCGGGTGGTGCATCAGGGTCAAACGGGCCGAGGTTCACGTCGTCTGGCTTGTTGCCGTACGCGCCCCAATACCGCTTGAACGCGCCAGTATCAGCATCGAGGACCGCGACCCGTTTGTTGAGGTAGCCGTCCGCGAGGTACGCCTCGTTCGCCTTCGGATCGACGAAGATCTTGGCGATGCGACCGAAATTCTGCGTGTCATTGCTGCCTGCGGTCTTGCCGGAGTGCCCGTACTGCGCGATGAACTTGCCGTCCTGTGTGAACTTCAGCACGTGCGCGTCGTTCGTGCCGTTGCCGCCAATCCACACGATGCCCTTGTGATCGACAAAGATGCCGTGGTTCGATTCAGGCCACTCGTATCCTTGCCCCGGGCCGCCCCATGACCTGAGCAGGTTGCCCTGCTGATCAAATTCCAGCACCGGTGGCGCGCGCTTGCAGCACTTCGCCGTAGGCGGATTTTCGTCTGCCGCGGCTTCAGCCGCCGACAGCGTGTCTGGACGATGGACGATCCAGATGTGATCCTGCGCATCGACGGCGATGCCGATGGCCATGCCCATCAACCACCCGTTGGGCAGCGGCTTGGGGAACGTCGGATCGACTTCGAACTTCGGGGCTTCCACCATCGAGGCGGCCTGACCCTCGGCCCCCATGCGCTCGAACGTCTGTTCGGCGACCAGGAGAAGCGCGAGCCCGGCAAGGAAGATTCCTGCGGCGAATGATGTGCGTTTCTTCATGCCAACTCCTACCTGACCACGAACTTCTGGACGCGTTTACCCTGCAGGTTCTCGCCGGTCAGGACGTGCCCCTGCGCGCTGACCGCAACTGAGCCGACACCAAAAAAATGTCCGGGCCACCGGCCGCCGCTGCCAATTGTCCCCACCTGCGCCAGGGTATCGCGCCGAAGCACATGCACCGTCTGCTCCTGGCCATTGGCCACGTACACGGTCTGCTGGGCCGCGTCAGCAGAAAACGCGATGTCCCAGACAGACCCGTTGCCCAGGGTCGAGGGCGAGACCACGGCCTCACGCACGAATGTGCCGTCTTTCCTGAAGACCTGGATGCGGTTGCTGTCCCGGTCGCAGACAAACAGTTCGCCCGAGCGCGAGAGGGCGAGGCAGGAGACCGCGCGGAACTGTTTCGCCGCCGGCGAACCGGCCGCGTATGCCGGCGGTGCCGTGGCGTCGGGTGGCGTGCCGTAGGCACCCCAATGTCGTTTGTACGCGCCTGTGGTGGCGTCAAAGACGACGACACGGCGATTGCCGGTATCGGCGACGAAGACTTCGTTCGCTTGTGAATCAACTTCGACGGCGGCAGGCCGCCTGAGTCCGGATCGACTGTCAGGCGCACCGCTCTCACCGGGCTTCCCGATTTGCAGCAGGAACTTGCCCTCGCGCGAGAACTTGAGGACGTGTGCGTCTTCGGGCGGGGCCGCGGGCGCAGCCGCGCCTCCGGCTCCTCGGCCTCCGCGTCCAGCAGGGGCCGGCGGCAGGCCGGCGGCGGTCAGCCAGACGTTGCCGGCCGCGTCCACCGCGATGCCTCCCGGATTCTGCGGCCAGTCATAACCGGCGCCGGGCCCACCCCAGTGGCCCACGAGCGCTCCGGCCGCATCGAACTCAAGGACGAACGGCGCTGCGGCGCAGCAGTACTCGGCACCGGGCGGCGTGGCGGTCAGCGCCGCTTCGGTGCGCGCATTGAGCGAGGCCTGGCCCCGATGCAGCACCCACACATGATCGCGGCTGTCTACCGCGACGCCGGTAACAGAGCCGAGAATCCAGTGGTTCGGCAGCGGGCGAGGCCAGAGAGGATCGACTTCCGCTCTCGGCGGTGCCTGCGCAAGTCCGCTGACGCCGCCCAGGGCTATGAGCCCCAGCGCGGCCAACATCAAAGCCGCACGGCGGGCAGGGGCCTTCACCCGTGCCGCACGCAATAATTGTCTGCCCATCCTGTGGACTCCCGGGGGAAACTCCGCGTGAGGTGACCGAACGAACTGCTGTGAATCGGGCGCCAGTATACTACCGGCGGCTGCACCCGTGAGAGTTTCGCGCGACCATCAGCGGGCGCTTTGGCGCATCGGACTTGTCTGCGCGCTGGTCGTGTCAGGCTGGGTCGGCTGGGC
>CAZAZR010000187.1:0-6941 GCA_964489685.1 uncultured Solibacteraceae bacterium
GATATTGACCTCGCTGTACGAGTAGTTCATCTCGAACTGTGAGGGCGCCACTTCGGGGTGGTCCTTCTCGTTTTCAAAACCCATCGCGCGCTGTACTTCCGCAGCGCTGTCGATGAAGAGCCGCAGCGCATCGCCGGGCAGCGAGTGGTAATAGCCGCCGGTGCTGATGAGGTCAAACGCGCCGGTCTCGTGGTAGTGCCGCTCGGCGTCACGCCCCTTGAACAGGAAGCCTTCAATTTCCATCGCCGCGTTAAACACCGACCCGTCCTTGGCGAAGCGTTTCTCGGTGTAGGCCTTGAGCTGCGAGCGCAGGTCCGCCACATACGCCGTACCGTCCTTCTCCAGGACATCGGCAAACACCAACGCTTTGCCAGGGCCAAACACATCGGATGGCAGCATGTAGAACGCCGGCCAGTCGATGGCCAGCCGCAGGTCCGACTCGGCCTGCTGCGAGAATCCCCGAATCGAGGACCCATCAAACGTCAGGTTGTCGGCGCTCTTAAGCAGGAACTTCTTGTCGTAATCGAGGGCGTGCATCCGGCCCTCGAGGTCGGAAAAACACACGGTCACGGCCTTGATGCGCTTCTCGTCCGTCAGGTACTTCATCTGCCGCTCGCGCGCCTTGTGCGCGGGTGTGCGCTTGCGCCGGGCCTCTTTGGTGGCCAGGTTCATCTCTTCAAGTTTGTCGTAGGGAATCTCAAGGAAGTCGCGAAGGGCGGTTGACATGGGAGGCTCCGTAAAATATGAATCGCTACTTGTAGCACAAAAACAGAGTGAATAAGTATAAAAATTGATTCGCTTAACTTTAAGAACTGTCTTTGAAGTGTAAACTTGATCTTCATTGCGAATGAGGCTTGGATTGCCACCACCCGACTTGACAGGTAGCCGACAGGCTGTATATCCTTAAATCCGGATTTACGGATTTATATGGCCACCGCCACACCGCTCCTCGATTCGCTCTCAGCGCTGGCCGACGCCACGCGATGTCGAATGCTGACCATGCTCGAGGCGCATGAGCTGACCGTGTCGGAACTGTGCACGGTATTGCAGTTGCCGCAATCGACCGTCAGCCGCCAGCTGAAGATTCTGGCGGATGCCGGTTGGCTGGCCTCGCGGCGTGATGGCACCAGTCGTTACTACGCCTTGGCGCTCGACGATGAGTCGCGATCGCAGGTGTGGCGGATTACGCGCGACGAAGTGGCCGACCGGCCGAGTGCCGCGCAGGATACCCGACGGCTTGAGCGTGTCCTCAAGCTGCGCGCAGCCGCGTCGCAGAAGTTCTTCGCCTCCACGGCCGGTCAGTGGGATCTCGTGCGCGACGACCTCTTCGGCCGCGAGTTCTTGTCCTCATCGCTCCTCAGCCTGCTGGATGACACGTGGGTCGTTGGTGACCTCGGGTGCGGCACAGGCCTGGCCACCGCGGCTTTGGCGCCGCATGTTGGAAAAGTCATTGGCGTGGACGCCTCAGAAGAGATGCTCGGGGCCGCTCGCTCCAGGCTCTCGTCGCTCAAGAATGTGGAGTGGCGCGCCGGTTCCCTTGAGGCCCTGCCGATTAAAGACCGTACGCTCGATGCCGCCGTGCTGATGCTGGTGTTGCACCACGTGCCGTCACCGGCCGCGGCGCTCTCAGAGGCGTGTCGCGTGCTGAAGCCCGGCGGCCGCGTGTTGCTCGTGGACATGGCCGCGCACCATCGCGAGGACTATCGCCAGCAGATGGGGCACGTGTGGCTGGGATTCGGCGACGACCAGGCGCGCAGGTTTCTGAAGCAGGCGGGTTTTGAAAGAACGAACGTGGCAAATCTGCCCGAAGACCCTGGAGCGAAGGGCCCAGGGTTGTTCGTGGCAACAGGGCGGAGAAAGACGTAGATCAGGGTTTACACGAGGCGTGGAGCCCTGAAAGAGCCTTCCCAAAATGGAAGTTCCTTCAGGCCTTCATGCCTCGTGTGAGTAAAAACACAAGGAGAGAATGATGACGACCGCAACGATGACTGCACACGCGTTTGACCTGGCCAAGACGGCCGGACGAGCGCCGTTCAAGGTGGCTGACCTCGGCCTGGCCGAGTGGGGCCGCAAGGAAATCCGTCTCGCCGAGCAGGAAATGCCCGGCCTGATGGCGATCCGCGCCGAATACAAAGGCAAGCTCCCCCTCAAGGGCGCGAAGATCATGGGCTCGCTGCACATGACCATCCAGACCGCCGTCCTCATGGAGACGCTCGACGAACTCGGCGCCGACGTGCGCTGGGTGTCGTGCAACATCTTCTCGACCCAGGACCATGCCGCCGCCGGCGTCGCGGTCGGCAGGAACGGCTCCGCCGGGAATCCGCGCGGCATCCCGGTGTTTGCCTGGAAGGGCGAGACGCTCGACGAATACTGGTGGTGCACCGACCAGGCGCTGATGTGGCCCGACGGCTCGGGCCCCAACATGCTGCTCGACGACGGTGGCGACGCGACGTTGCTGATCCACAAGGGCGTCGAATTCGAAAAGGCGGGCGCGGTGCCGGCGTTTGATGAGGACAAGGACCCCGAAGAGTGGGGCGTGATCCTCGAGCTGCTCCGTACGCAGCTGGTCAAGCACCCCGGCCGCTTCACGACGATGGCGAAAGACATCAAGGGTGTCACTGAAGAAACCACCACGGGCGTGCATCGCCTCTACGAGATGATGAACGCGGGCACACTCTTGTTCCCGGCGATCAACCTCTACGGCTGCCGGCACTCACTCACCGACGGCATCCTGCGCGCGAGCGACGTGATGCTCGCCGGCAAGGTGGCGGTCATCTGCGGCTATGGCGACGTGGGCAAGGGCTGCGCGCAGGCGCTCAAGGGACAGGGCGCGCGCGTCATCATCACGGAAATCGACCCCATCTGTGCGTTGCAGGCCGCCATGGAAGGCTACCAGGTGACGGTGCTTGACGACGTGCTGAAGACGGCCGACATCTTCATCACCGCCACGGGCAACACGAATATCCTCACCGTGGACCACATGCGCCAGATGAAAGACAAGGCCATCGTCGGCAACATCGGCCACTTCGACAACGAGATCGATATGGCCGGGCTGAAGAAGCAGGGCGTCGAGCGCATCAACATCAAGCCGCAGTTTGATGAGTTCGTGTTCCCGGACGGGCACAGCGTGCTCGTGTTGGCCGAAGGGCGCTTGCTCAACCTCGGTTGCGCCACGGGTCACCCGAGTTTCGTGATGTCGGCAAGCTTCAGCAATCAGGTCATCGCGCAGATCGAGTTGTTCACGCACACGTCGAACTACGAGAAGAAGGTCTACGTGCTGCCGAAGCATCTCGATGAGAAGGTCGCGCGCCTGCACCTCGACAAGCTGGGCGTGAAGCTGACGAAGCTCTCACCCGAGCAGGCGAAGTACATCGGCGTCCCTGTGGACGGGCCGTACAAGCCGGACCACTATAGGTACTAGTCGGAGTCCAGGAGTCCGGGAGTCCAGGAGTCCGGGAGTCCAGGAGTCCGGGGGATCGGAGCGCATGGGCTTCAGCCCGTGCGGGCACACTACGCGGGCGGCGAGGAGGAGACTCCTTGCCGCCCTTTTGCGTATGCCCTCCGACCGGCTACTGCCCTTTCGCTGCAGTTCTAGTCTCGTTGCAGACGCGAGCCACCAGCTAGAATCGCATGGTGCAGACGTTCCTCGCCGCCGCCTGGATGTGTGTGCTCGTCGCTCTCGCGGGCCGACCCGCTCTGGCCGAGGCGCAGACATTGGTCGCCGATCCGGCGGTGCTCCATCTGCGCGCGACCCAGTCGCCTGACGGCCAATGGCATTCGACACCCTCGCGAATTGTCCGGCTCGATCGCACGGATCGGGCGGTGCGGCCGTGGCGCGCGGAATCCACCGTGCCGTGGCTGACGGTCGCGCCCACCAGTGGCGCCGGTCCCGCGCGCCTCTCCGTTCAGGCCGACCCTGCGCGCCTGGACGGGACCTCCGCCGTCGGTGAAGTCGTCATCTCGATAGACGGGGCCACGAGCCAGCGGGTCGCGGTGCACGTCTTCGTGGTGACAGCCGACCAGCCACCGATGGGGTTCTTTGACGCACCAGTCGATGGCGAAGTGGCCGAGGGCGAGGTTCGGCTGTTCGGCTGGGCGCTCGACGATGTGGGCGTGAGCAGTATCGAGATCTGTCGAGCGGGCGAGGCGCGTCGCGGCGAGGAGGGCTGCGCGGACGGGAAGGGTGCGCGCGTCGGGTACGCCGAACTGCATGCGGGCGACCGGCCCGATGTCGCTGCCGCGTTGCCTGGATTTGAGCATGAGGGACGCGTTGGCTGGACCGCCGTGCTGTCGATGTCGGCCGGCGGCTGGCAGCCCCCGGCTGCGCCCACGCCGTACTACGCTCTGGGCCGCGACGTGGCCGGGCACGTCGCGTTGATGGGAACCAGGACCTACCAGGTCGTGCGCGCTGCGGTTTCCTGGGGCCGGCTGCTCAAGTGGCCCGCCGTGCTGCTGCTGTCGTTTGTGGTCTTCGCCGCGCTGCATCAGTGGGGGCGACGGTGGCTGCCCGCCGGGCAAGACGTGCCGTCGGCTGTGGGGCAGTCAGGGCACTCCGCACCTGGGCTGGTAGAACTTGTCGCGCTCTTCGCTATCGTGGCGGCGTTCGCGTGGGTGGTGATTCCCAGCCTCAGCCGGTCTCTTGAGTACGACGAGATGTACTCGGCGTCCCAGTTCATCGTTGAGCGTTCGTGGTGGGAGTCGGCCACCCGCGTCCAGACCTACAACAATCACTTCGGCAACTCGATTCTGGCGTCGGCGTTTGTCCGCGCGCTGGGGCCTCACGAATGGGTGGTGCGCCTGCCGGCATTCCTGCTGGCGCTTGGCGCGATCATCGTGACGTGGCGATTCGGCCGGCGACTCTCTGGGCCCGTGGTGGGACTGTGCGCGGCGGCGCTCCTGGCCGCGTCGCCGGCATTCCTGCTGTGGGCGCAGACGGCCCGTGGCTACTCCGGCCTGGCCTGCATGGCCTGGCTGTCGGTCGATGCGTTCTTCAGAGTGCTCCGCACGGGAGATCCTCGTCAGGCGCGCGTGCACACGATGTCCACCGCCGTACTGCCACTGTTCCACCTCTTCGGTTTCTGGATCCTTGCCATCGAGTACCTCGCCTTCTGGGCGTGGAGTCTCGCCGGTGGGCGGGTGACGCCGTCCGCCGTTTCGGGCGACGGTCTGCGCCGGTTGCATCGCTCATTCCTGATCATCGGCGTGTTCACTCTCGTGATGTTCCTGCCGAGCGTCGGCGATCTCGTGGCCGACCGGCCTGTCTTTGCGGTGCCTTCGGTGCCTTCGGCGCCTTCTGCGACCGCTCCTTCGGGAAGCGGCACGGTGGTTTCCAGAGGAGACCACTGGGGCGTGCAGTGGGCGGGCCTCGCGGTCGAGTTGCTATCCTCCCGATCGTGGACACTGATGGCCATCGCAGGCGGCCTGATGGTGGTCGGCTTCCTGCGGTTGCCCAAGGGGGAGGCGTCTCTCGGCGTCGCCGTGCTCGTCGTGCCCCTCCTCCTCTTGTTGCTCGCTGGCAAGACCATTGTCGTCTTCCCACGGTTCTTTTCATTCTGGCTGCCAATGCTTGCGGTCTTTCTGTCTGCGGGAATCGTCGCGCCGTTTCAGTGGCAGCGGTCGCTCACCAGACGCGCACTCAGGGGCGCCGCCATCGTCGTTGGTATCGCGACTCTTGCGGGCGGCCTCTGGCTGGCGCGGGCGTGGCTGGATCGTGGCCCGTCTGGCGTCAGCGCACCCGGCTACCGCGAGTGGCTCACGCCTCCACCGGACTGGGCTGGTAGCCCAGTGGTGGTTGTCGGGCAAGATGCCTTCATGTTCGATTTCTACGTGGGTCGGTCCGCGTCTCATGTTGCCGACCCCGCGCATATGGATGGGCTCCTTCGGCAGAACGGCCGGCTCCTGGTGGCGCTTCACGCTCCGCGCAGAAATGTCGTGAGCGATCGGCCGATGCGCGACCTGCTCATGCGCAAGTGCCTCGATCGCTCACAGGGCAACATCATCTTGTTCGAGTGCCGCTAGATCGGTTATCGGGAACCATTTCCGGCGCCGGGCAGTAATAGCTGCGCATGCTGTCCATTCTCGGACTGACCAAGACGTATCCCGGCGGCGTGACCGCGCTGCAGGACGTTTCGCTTGAAGTGCCGTCAGGGCTGTTCGGACTCCTCGGCCCCAACGGCTCAGGCAAGACCACCCTGATGCGCGTCCTCGCCGGCCTCCTGGCCCCGACTACAGGGAAGATCTTCTGGGAGGGGCAGGAGGTCACAGAGACGCCGGAACGTATCTGGCCCGTGCTGGGCTACCTGCCGCAGGACTTCGGCTTTTATCCACACATGACCGGCGACGCGATGCTGCGCCATCTGCTGGCGCTCAAAGGCGTGGAGGCGCCGGGGGGCCTGACCCGGCTCTCCGCCGCCCTGCTCGATCGGGTCAACCTCACCCATGCGGCCCACCGGCCGGTGAAGCAGTACTCCGGCGGCATGCGGCAACGGCTGGGCATTGCGCAGGCCATCGCCGGCAATCCCCGACTGCTCATCGTCGATGAGCCAACCGCCGGCCTCGACCCCGAGGAACGCCTTCGATTCTTCCGCCTGTTGACGGAACTCGCAGAGGACCGCGTGGTGCTGTTCTCCACGCACATTGTCGAAGACGTCGCAATGGTGTGTGCGCGCCTGGCCATCATCAGGTTTGGTCACCTGGTGTGCGTCACCACGCCGCAGGACGCGCGCGCGTCGCTGGCCGGACGCGTCTTTGAGGGCGTGGTGTCACGCGCCGACCTCGATGTGTGGACGCGCGACCAGCGCGTGACACAGGCCCGGTTGCTTGAGGGGCAGACACTGGTGCGCCTGGTGGTTGACACTGGCATTGCGCCTCAGGGCTTCGCACCCGTGGCCCCGACACTGGAAGACGCCTACATGGTATTGGCTCGGCCGTCTGCGAAGCCC
>CAZAZR010000188.1:0-4331 GCA_964489685.1 uncultured Solibacteraceae bacterium
AGGCCGAACAGGCTGCCGTGGGCCTTCGATCAGACGTCCGGGTCGTCCATGAGCTACTGTGAAAGAGCCGCCGCAACGTCTGATAGGGGACATTGTGCTAAGTCCAGGAACCCCTTAATGCGGCCTATCATCGGCCTCTCATCGCCATTGAAATGAAGAAGGGCGGCCGATGTTCTGGCCGCCCTTCGTATTTCTCGCGCGCGGACCTGAAGGTCCGCACCTACGTTCGCCCCGCGTTCTCCGCGTGATACGGGTTTGCCTACCGCCGCGGTCCGCGCGGACCACCACGGCCGCCGCCGCCACCGGGACGACCGCCACGATCACCACCGCGGCCACCGAAGCCGCCGTCGCGTTCCGGCGGAGCAGCAGCCTTGTGGGCCGCCTTCTCTTCCGGTGAGTAGCGCGGCTTGTCGCCTTCGCCCTCTTTGAGGAGGGGCTTGCGGCTCAGGCGCACTTTGCCGGACGGGTCGATGTTCACGACCTTCACTTCGATCTGCTCGCCCTCGCGCACTTCGTCGCGCACGTCGTTGACGCGATAGTTCGCCATCTCCGACACGTGCAAGAGACCGTCGCAACCGGGCATGATCTCGATGAACGCGCCGAAGTCCGTGATGCGCTCCACGCGGCCGAGATACGTCTTGTCGACTTCCGGCGTCGCCGTGAGTTCCTGAATGATTGCGATCGCCTTGGCGCTCGCTTCACCGTCCGAAGACGCGATGTTCACGCGGCCGTCATCCTCAACATCGATCTTCACGCCCGTGCGTTCGACGATCGAGCGGATCATCTTGCCGCCGGGGCCGATGATGTCGCGGATCTTCTCGGTCGGGATGCGGACCGTGATGATGCGCGGCGCGTGCTTCGAGATGTCACCGCGCGGCGGGGCAGTCGCTTCATGCATCTTGTCGAGAATCTCGAACCGGCCCTTGCGCGCCTGTTCGAGCGCCTGTCGCATGACGTCCATCGAGAGCCCGGAGACCTTGATGTCCATCTGCAACACCGTGATGCCCTGACGCGTGCCGGTGACCTTGAAGTCCATGTCGCCGTAGTGATCTTCCGCGCCCGCAATGTCCGTGAGGACGGCGAACTTGCCCGTCGCCTCGTTCGCCACGAGGCCCATCGCCACACCGGCAACCGCCTTCTTCAGCGGCACGCCGGCGTCCATCATCGCGAGCGCGCCGCCACAAACGGATGCCATGGAAGACGAACCGTTGCTCTCGAGAATGTCGGACACGATGCGGACCGTGTACGGGAATTCTTCTTCCGACGGCATCATCGGGAGGAGCGCGCGCTCCGCGAGCGGCACCGCTGGTGGAGAAACGGTTACAGCTTGATGGCCCAGGACCGTTCCCACGGCTGCATCGCGCGACGGCCGCCGGCCTGAAAAACGAGGCGAGTTAGTCGAGCAGCGCTGCGACTTCGTCCAGCAAGGCAGGCAAGTGGCTCGCGATCACGCCCCACACCGTGGCATCGTCGATGGCGTCGTAGCCATGGATGATGCGATTGCGGAAGCCACAATGCGCGGAAGATGACCGATGCGAGCGGCCACCTCGCTGTCGGTTGTGGCGAGGCGGCCCAGCGCCTCACCGATGACCTCGAACTCGCGTTCGACAGCCCTGCGAAACTGACGATCGGATTCATAGTCCGCGAACGTGCGCCCCTCGCACCAGCCAAGGATGCTGCGTCCCGACTCCAATACGTCAAACAGCAGCTTCTTCGCCCGGTTGTCCATAGATGAGTCGACGAGTGGATTCGACTTCGCGACGAAAGTAGGGGTTCCGCATGGCGTGCTCGGTCACCAGATCCACGCGCCTTCCGAGCAGATGCTCAAGGGCGTCGCCAAAATCAAGATACCGATCGGCGTATGCCCCTGTCGGCTGACGGTCCGCCATATCGACGACGAAATCGACGTCGCTCGACGGCTGCAGTCGATCCGATGCGGCCGAACCAAACACGTACAGTCGCCGCACGCCAAAGCGGCGGCAGAGTTCCGCCAGTCCGGCGCGATGCTGTTCGATGAGGGCCGTCACGCGAGCTATTCTACTCCGCTCGGGCACATGAAGAAGGGCGGCCGATGTTCCGGCCGCCCTTGGGGTTTCAAGCCGCGGACCTGAAGGTCCGCGGCTACGACTGTTGAATTGCTGCTTACCGTCGCGGTCCGCGTGCGCCGCCTTCTCTTCCGGTGAATAACGCGGCTTCGTGCCCTCGTCGTCCTTGAGAATCGCCTTGCGGCTGACACGCACCTTCCCAACGGATCGATGTTCACGACCTTGACCTCGATCTGCTCGCCTTCCTTGAGCTCGTCGCGCACGCCGTTACTTGATGGAGCGCGCTTGACAGACCGTGGTAACGCTGCTGTTGCGCACCTCCGGTGTCGGCCTCCAGGCGGGCGACGTCCCGGCGTGCCGCCGCCAGTGTCGCCTCGGCGGCGCTCAGGCAGACTGCTCGGCCTGTCGCGCCGCGTCCACGGTGCTCTGGCTGGTGACGCCGGCAGCGCCCAGCGCTTCGGCTCGGCGCGCCTCGGTCGTGGCAAAGGTGTGCTGGCTCCTGACGTCTCGGACCTGCGCGTCGACCGTGGCGACGGCGCTTCGGCCCCGCTCGACCGCTGCGGCCGTGGCGGCCACCCGGGTATCGAGGTCCACCGGTTCCATCTCGGCCAGCAATTGTCCGGCGGTGACGGTGTCGCCGACGTCGACAAGCACGCGTCTGACGCGCCCGGCGGCGGTGGGTCCGATCAGGTAGGCGCGCCGGGCCTCGACGGTGCCAATGCCGAACAGCGTGGGGGCCACATCATTCCGCACGACTGGCGTCACCGTCACCGGGATCGGTGCGAGCGGGCCGCTCTGCGTGGCCACCCAGGTCAGCGCCAGGAGCAGCCCGAGGGCCACCACCGCCACCCATACCTGGCGCGGAACTCTGAAGCCCCATTTCATAACGTCATCGGTCCGTGAACTGGGTCAACAGGATGGAGACGGACGGCGCCGCCACGATTTCATGCACGACGCCGGGCTCGATGGTCACCAGCACGCCAGGCTTTAGTGGCACCGCCGGACCTTGGCCGGGGAGCGTGAGCGTTCCCCTGCCGGCGACGCAGTGAATGGTGATCGGCACGGGCGCCTTGTGCGCGGCGAGCGTGGCCCCGTTGCGCAGCGTGATCTGGACCAGTGTCCGAGCCGGTCCGGTGAACAGCGGCACCACCTGCTTGTCCGTGCCAGGCTCGATCGCCGTCTGCAAAGCGAGGATGGTCATGGGGTCCTTGCTGGCGGCTGCGTCGGGCGCGGTCGTGCTGGGGCGGCCCTGAGCACCGGCGGCAGACGCCAGACATGCCCCGACCGCGACCGAGACGAAAACCGCGACACCTTTGATGAACGACGAATGAATGCCCATATAACCGCCTCCGTTTGCAGTATGACCGTGCAGGTCACGTCAGCGCAGTGACTTTTGTCACTCGACACCGAGCACCGGTGCGTGATTGGAGGCCGGCATGTACGGGGCCTGAGCGGCGGCTGCGAGATCCGGGGTACCGGTCTACTCGGACGAGGCGAGGTCGCCTTTCAGGCCTTCAGGGTCGAGGATGGTGAGCTCTCTCGCCTCGACAGCGATAAAGCCCTGCACCTGGAGTCTGGCCAGGTTCCGCGACACGAGCTCACGCACGGTTCCGACATGCGCTGCGAGTTCCTGATGACTGGCCGGAAGCGTGATGACCGTGCCGCGCTCGGATGGGCGGCCGTTGGACGTGGCCTCTCGCAGTAGCCAGGAGACGAGTCGGTGGCGCACCGTGGTGAAGGACAACTCTTCGATCACGGCCACGACCCGCCGCTGGCGGGCCGCCACGACCTGCAGGATCTTCAGCGCGACCTCCGGGCGTTCCAGACATAGCGCGCGCACGTCGGCGCGCGAGATGAACAGGACCTCGGTGTCGGACATCGCGGAGGCCGACGCTGGATACGGGCCGCCGTCGAACACCGGCAGTTCGGCAAAGGAACTCCCCGGTTCCTCCACGGCCAAGACTTGCTCTCGACCAGAAGCCGAGGTCTTGAAAATCTTGACCCTGCCGGAGACGAGGACGTAGAGGCCCTGACAGGCACTACCTTCGGCGAACATGACCTCGCCTTGCGCGTATCGGCGAAAGTGTGCCCGATCGGCCAGGGACAACAACTCGGCCTGGTCCAGCGCCGCGAAGAGCGACTGCGCTTTGAGACTGGCTACAGTACTCGACACCTACCCATCATGCCATTCGCTGGTCCGCTCGCAAACGCGCGGCCGGAGCCGACTTCAAGGCGCATTATCGTGAGCCTCGAGTTTCCCGACGGACGCACTGCGGCCGACGTCGG
>CAZAZR010000188.1:4431-6831 GCA_964489685.1 uncultured Solibacteraceae bacterium
CGACGTCGGTCTTCAGGACGGCAACGGCAGCCTTCAGTACGGGAACGTCTGCGCAAAGGCCATCGAGTTTGCCTTCAATCCTGTTCAGCGTATCTGTGTTCGTATCTGTGTTCATCGGAACCTCCGATTCACCTCAGGAGCAAGGAGCGTGCCCCTGCGCCTGCCAGAGCAATCGGCATGGGAGTGGCAGAATCTGCAAACGCTCCAGTTGGAGTGCATTGCGATTTGTGCCATCACCCGGTGCCGGACGACGACGATACCATCGTCGTTGTCCGGGAAGGCGAGCACGATGAACACACGATGAACCTAGATCACGCCGCCTTTGTCTTTTTCCTTCTCAGGTTCCTGGTCGTACCCCGCTGCAGGACCGATGCGGTCGCCAATTTCCTGATCGGTGCCGCCACCTGGTTCTTCAACCGGAACCTTCGCCGGATCCTCAGGATCGCGCGGACTGTTTGGATGCAAGGGATCCGGTGTTGGCCGACTGGGTGGAATTGTGGGGGGAGGAGTCTGATTGTTCATGGGGTAAACGTATCGACGTTACGACTCTGAGGTCCGTACCAAAACGCACAGCGGTCGTCCAGCAGCGTAGCGGATACAATCGCGCCACGATGACATCAGCATTGGCTCGACAAGTTGTGGTGATGGCGCTGTGTGTGGTGATGGGACCGCGGCTGCTGGTGGCGCAGACTGCCGGAACAGCCGCAGTGCAGGCGCAGGCGCATGACAAGGCATTCTGGCAGGCCGTGGCAGCCAGCAAGTTTGCCGTCCCAACTGGTGCGGCGCTGCCCGCGCTGCTGGACGAACTCACCGCGCTGCTCGGCTCTCCGGATTCGGACCTGCGCGACGACATTGCCTACAGCGCGTTGACGCAGTGGATCTATCTCCAGCGCATCGTGCCGGTCGACGAGCGGCGGCGTCTGCTGCGCGAGTGGAGCCTGAACCTCGCAAGAGGCATCGGCGATCAGGGCTCACCTTCTGTGCTGCGTCGATCGTTTTCAGCGCTGGCCCTCGGCATGCTGGCCATTCTCGACAATGAAGCCCCGTATTTGGACCAGGAAGAGTTTGATCGCCTGTTGACAGTGACGCTGAGATATCTGAAGGATGAACGGGACGTCCGCGGCTTTGATCCTGCAGTGGGATGGATGCATTCGGTGGCACACACCGCGGACTTGATCAAGTTTCTCGCCCGCAGTCGGCACTTGCGTCCGGAGCAGCAGGCGACGATTCTCAGCGGGATCTCTGGCAAACTGCGATCGACACACACAGTGTTGATCAACGGGGAAGACGAGCGGCTCGCTCGCGCCGTCCTCTCGATTGTCGCGAGGCCCGACGTGGATGCTACGGGATTTGCGGGATGGGTGAAGAGTTTGGCCGCGCCTGAGCGTCCCGGCCCGCCGACGGTGCAGGACCTCGCGGTGGATCAAAACATTCGACACCTGGTTGTGTCGATGTTTGCGGTGATTTCCGCAGACACACGCGACCTGCCGCAGATTGTCCAGACGCGTGCCGTTCTACTGGCGCACTTGCAAGGACAGTAAGCCCGGCCCCCAGGGGAGGACCGGGCTGCGTGTTATTTGCGTTTGTAGTACGACTTGCGGGTGGTCTCTCGCACGAGCGAGTCACCGTCCATCGACCAGCGCACGACTGACGTGACCGGCCCGTTGGGGCTCTCGAGCTCTCCCCTTCACCGCCCTGCCTGGAGGTTCGGAACGCCCTGCGACTTGGCGTCTTCCGCCACGTGATAACGGACGAGCAGGCAACGGCCGCTGTAGCGGCCTTCGATGCGGACCTGACAAATGGCCGACTCCTGCGCACAGCCATCAAGTGGCCTGCCGTATTTCGAGCGACATTGCGACTCAGTGAACAGCACGCTGCGACGACGGGAACGCGGAGCCTGGACATTCTTCACATCGCATCGGCGAAGGCACTCCGCATGAAAGAGATCGCCACCTTCGACTTGCGCCAGCGGGCACTTGCTGCGGCTGACGGGCTGATGGACGTGTCTAATTGGCGACCAAACTCGATGATTGCCGTCGCATGAGATTCGAAAACTGGGCCCCGCCACGGTCGCGGCCGTGCGCCAGGCAAGCCCGCAGACGCCTATTCGCGTGCGATTGGTCTTGAATCCGACCCGGCGGTGCGCCGCTTCCTGCAATCTGAACTCTCGCGAACCGGGACCTGCGTGATCGGGCCGTGACGGCGAACGAGGATTGGATAATCTCAATGAGTGAAGACCTGAATGAAGCCTGGCTGGAGATCACGGCTCCGGTCGCGCAAGGCCTGGTTGGCATCACCGCGGGGGATGAGCTTGTCGTTCTGACGTGGCTGCACCGCGCGCGACGCGGCGTGCTTCAAGTGCATCCGCGTGGGAGACGTGAGGCCCCGTTGATGGGCGCC
>CAZAZR010000189.1:0-6808 GCA_964489685.1 uncultured Solibacteraceae bacterium
CACTCCTGGCCACACTGCTTTCCACGCTGGCCCTTCGGCGTCGCCCGGCCGGGCGACGCCGAAGGGCCAGCGTGGAAAGCAGTGTGGCCAGGAGTGCGACGACCAGGAGCCATGGGCTCAGTTCCGGCGCGCCGATGCTGAGGGGCAGCAGCGTGTAGGTGGGCGCAGGAATCTGCGCCCACGGGGCGATGGCGAGCACGATGAGCGCGAGGAGAAGGGCGAGGGAGGTCACGGGCGCCTTGCTCAGCCTACGAGTCCGCCCGTGACGATCATGTCGCCCATCCGCTGAGCCACAATGCGATTGCCGTCGAGGGTGAGATGGCAATAGTCGGTGTAGAACGCCACGTCGCTACCCACGCTCACGATTTCCTTGTTCATGTCGGCAAAGCGGAATCTTCGCGACGCGACTTGTAGCTTGATGGCGTCTGAAAGGTAGTCGTCGAGGAAATAGCGTCCTGTCATCCTGAGCATCGTCTTCATGTCCACCTGATTTCCCGCCAGCGCACGGAGTGCTGGTGGAACAGAGGCGCCATCAATCAGACCCATTTCGCGTTGCATGCGACGTTCGTAGTCGGCAAGTTCTTTATTGATGCCTCTTGCGAGAATAGGCTGTAGGACGAAGATGAATTGAACGTCGTCGGCTCTGAGGATGTCCAGATACTGTCGCAGCGCTGCCTGATATGCCTGAGACGAGCGCTCAAAAGCAGGCCTGGCGCGCTCATAGGCCTCAGGTGCATAGTCGTACGTGTCCTGGACACACCCGGGCGGGCGAAGTCGCGGAGCGAGGTGCCTCCCCTCCACGTAGTCCAGCAATTGAGCCCACTTGAGCCTCCTGATAGGCGCGTGGTTACGCGCTTTCGCCCGGACGAATTCGTCGAGCCATATGGCCTCTGTGTGTTCCCATGTGTATCCCGAAGCGATTGTACCCAGGTCGTTGAAGCCCTCCATGTTGATTACGATGTCTGGATCGAATCTCGATACCCGTTCCGGGTACAGCACCATTGACTGGTGACGTTGGGACGTGTAGACCGCCGCGTTCACCACCTGAATGCGTTTACCTGGGAACTTCTGCTGAAGATAGGCCTTCAGGCGACCTGCGATGCCGACGTCGTAGGCGTAGATGCCCTCAGGGAATGTACGAATGGCCGAGTAGCAGCCGCGCCCCTGGCCGGCGCCGATCATGCCTGAGCCGCCGAGCAGAAACACTCGAAGAGTGTTTGGCGGCTTTTCTATCGTGATGTCTTCGTCGCTGATGAAACCGAATCGATTGGTGGTGACGGCTGGCTGTCCGTTCGGAGCGTAGGTGTTGTGGACGAAAGTCGGCGTACTTCTCACCAGCGTATATCCCGACAACTCGCGATTCATACGTGGAAGGGGACCAGTATTCGGATTGAGCGCGAGCAGCAGGAGGTGCGACGTCCCTTCAACGGCCAAAGCGGCCGCGAGTAGCGCCAACGTCAGGAGCGTGATCTGGCGCAGTGGACTCAATCGCATGGGTCGCATTGTAGTCGGATACGACAGTCGTCACGCTCGTGAGGATACGGGCCGTCGCAGGACCTTAGCCAGAAGGGGCACATAAATCAGAGCGACGCTGCTGTCTCGGATCGCCTCAACAGCTACTCCCATGCAGGTTAGCCCACACGGTTAGCCCCATCATCAGCCAACTGAGTCCGTTGAGAACCAGAAGCTGCCGTCGGGTATCCACCAGGTACCACAAGGGGAGGAGATCATAGAGGCCCCGCTGGGGAATCAGGGCCATCAGCAGGAAGAACTGTGCGTCCTTGCTACGCCACCGCTTCGTCGCCGCCAGGAGAACGAGGCCAGCGGAAAGGCCACGTGGAGTCAACGGCGAGGGTGATGGCGACGAAGACGAAGCACCCCATCAGGCGGCGCCGCGTCAGATGTGTGGCCAGCACCGGGAGGCCCAGGTGAGGCCTGATCAACGTCAACGGCAGCAGAGCTGGCAGGAACGCGATCGACAGCATGAGTGGCGACCACTGCAGGAACATGAAACTCACGACAAAAGGCATCGACGCGAGCGTGAGCAGGCGCCACACGTGCCCCTGCGCGAGTAGCGCCCAGGCGAGCAGTCCGGCCAGCAACGACCAGAGCACGACCGGACCCCACCATGAGCCAAACACGGTGAATGGTGCGACGGCCAGAATCGCCGTGAGTGGATACGCCGTGAAGGTGCCTTGTCCCGCACACGGCGGTCCGTAGGGATCGATGCCGCGCAACAGAGAGTCGGCCGCGCAAAACTGCATGGAGAAGTCGTTGACCGGCTGCGAGGCGCTCGAACGGTAGGCCACGGAGGCGGCGAGCGCCGAGACGGCGACGAGAATCCCTATTCCGAGTCGGCGTTTCGGAGGCACTCGAGACTATTGTGCCATCACGAGACCCTGCGTCAACTGGAGGGCGTACTACGTGTGCTCGGCGGCCATTGCCGGCCCTTGCGAACCGCTACCGGACTTGGCTCGGTCGTATATCGAGCTCGCGCGACAGCGTCTCGATGAGACGCTCGTAGTGCGGACTCGCCCTAGACACATAGACGATCATTCGGGCTCCAGGCAGCCGTGCGGCACCGGCGAGGGTCATGTGGTCGCGCAGATACCGCATGACCCAATGCGCCATCTGAAACCACTCTTCCATAGTCCGCATCTTCTTGAAACGCAAGAACGTCAGGCCGACCGCCTCCACATCTCTCCAGTAATCGGAATGTCGCAGCGGTTCGTTAGCCACGCTGTTGGCGCCGGCGCTCGCCGGAAGGAACGGCATCTCAATGATGTCGAAGGCTCCCTCAGCGATCAGTTGTTGCCTGCGCTCGGCTGACATGGGTTTTGAGAAATCCGTGGTGGCCAGGCCGAATGCATCGACGTGTCTTGCTCCGGCAAAGTAGGGCGCGGCTCCAGCGGCACCGTTCAAGAACGAAATCTGTTCGCCCAGGCCGGCGCTGGCAATGGCGCGCCCGAGCCGCGAGAAGACGACAACGTGGGCGTCCGAGGGCGGATCATTGGTGAGGGCTTCGACCGATCGCGAGAACGGTCCCGCCATGGCGAGCGCAAACGTGACGGTCGCGAGGAGCCCGACTACTGTCACTGCCCCCGGACCGGAAAGCCGCCCCGCAGCTACGTCCAGGGCCGCACGCAGGCCCCTTGTGATCGCCAATGCGGACAGCGGCACGAGAACGAAGGAGAAGCGGTGCACGAAGCCCGTTTCATGCACGATCCTCGCTGCGTAGATGAGCCAGGGTACCCCGATGGCCACGGCAAGCACCGCCTCCACATACGGCCGCCGCCAGAGACCAGGACCAGGGCCACCGCCGAACCGTATGGCACTCGTCGTGAAACAGGCGACCCCCGCACCGACGAGCCAGGCACGGTAGTCGGCCACGAAGGCGTTGACGTCCTGGCCTCCGGCCCAGCCAACGCCGGCCGCTTTCACGTAGTACGCGGTTGGGAGGGTGTCGCCGAAGTACCAAAACTTCCAGGCCGCAAATGCCACGCCGATGACGGTCAGCAGGGCGGCGCCTGGGAGCAACAGCGCGTTTCGATCGGTCCGCCTCCGCAGGCCGAGTGCTGCCGCCATCCAGCAGATCGCGACGATCAAGGCTCCGTCAGGCCGCGTGAGCACAAGCAGGAAGCTGACCAGAGCCATCGCGTACCCCGTTTTGGGATGGGGTCGTTCAACCACCATGCCGGTCAGGGCCACCATTCCCACCGCGACCACGAAGAACATCGATGTTTCGAGCCCGCGACTGGCGTGGACGCCGATGCCCGTGTCGAGTAAGAGAAACGCCGCAGGCAACGCGGCGATCGCGAAGCCTGGGCGCCTCGGATCGGCGACAGAAACAAGGAGAGCGACGACACCGGCAACTGCGCCAATACTCAACAGAGCAGAAGCCGCTGGCGGTTCGAATCCCATGCGCAAGAGGCCTGCCTGCAGAACGACGAAGAGGATCGACGTAAAGCCCTCGGAGGGAGGTGATGTGGCATTCCAGCGAAATCCGTGGCCGTCAGCGAATTGTGACGCATACCGCGCCAGAATGTACGCGTCGTCTACAGCCAGGTTCCGCTCGTGGAACGCCCGCAGAGAGAAGAGCAGCAGGAGTGCCCCGAGCCCCACGAGCGCCAGGATTGTCGGAAAACCAACGAGAATGCCGCGAGCTGGCACCACGATGTCGCGCGGTGATGTCTTGGTCATCGATCGGGTCCCGTTCCACGCGACTCGGAGCTGTACACTCGACGCAAGACCTTGCGCGCGATGGTCGGGCGGTAGTGAGAGGTGTCATACCAGTCGCGGACATCAAGGCCGAGGTCGGGATCACGCGAAAAATCGTGCACACGGTCTGCGCCAAACAACTTGTGGAGTACTGCGACGTCAGACGGGTTCAGCCTGGCTCGGGCGAAGTCCGGGCTCACCACGACGCGGTAGTCGGTGTGCAGGCGACCGAAGGACGCGCGAATGTCCTCCAACATCTTCAACTGGGGCTCTCCGATGACCGGCATCGCGTCTCGTGGGGTCCGGTCCGCGCCCGCACCGACGTTGGCGGCAAACTGCGCGGGCCGCGCGGCAATCTCTGCCTCAAGTCCAACGCTGAACACGTCGTTCGTTTCCGGGTCACGGGTATTCGCGCTGGCCGGGGTTGGGCTGATGGCGCCGGCCATGTAGGGCCTGTAGGTGCCGAAAAATCGGTAGTCGAGGTACTTGAGCGCAAAGAGATCGGAAAAAAACGCCTTGAGGAAGATCCCTTGAAACCGCAACCGGCTGCCTTCCGAAACGGCCGGATGTTTGATAGTCACAACGTTGCCGGGGTCATTGATCGCGCTCAAAAGCACGGGGTCGACCACGAGCAGCGCCTTGCGAAGTTCGATTCCTTCGCGATCGAGCAGCCGCAGCTTTCCACGCACACCCAGCAGCGTTTCCCCTAAGGCATCGTAGTGGTAGGGCCTCGCCGGGGCAATCCAAGGCAGCCAGTCTTTGCATTGGTACGCCAGGGACCGGGAATTCCCGAAAATGAAGGCGTCGTACGAGTGGGAGTCAGGCCGTCGTAGCAGAATCTCCGTGTTCATCATCTCCCGGTTCGGCGCAACTCCGTGCAGGACTCTGGGCTCGATGCCCGTGTGGATGACCTGGAAGGGGTCCAGCACCACGTAGAGCACGAGCAATACCACCATCGGCGCTGCCAGAGTGGCCAGCCAACGTAGCAATCGTCCGAGATCGGGGTGCATGACGGAAACTCAGAACTGGAAGTAAATGAACTGCTGCGGTGAACGGACAGAGGCCGCGGCGACGCAAGAGTACACGATAAAAAAATACAGGGAGACACGCGCGGCTCGTGGCCATCTGGCCACCCGGGTGAATACATCAACCCGTTCATCGACGGAATCCACCCAGAGTTGGACGCCGACCAACAGTACGACGGCCATCAGACCCAAGGCCGACAGGCCCGGGACGACCCGTTCTGTACCAAGCCGACTGACGTCCCCAGCAAGCCCGATATGCAGGTGAGTCAACACGTACCATGCCTCGCTCAGACTGGGAGATCGAAAGACGATGAGGGAGCCGACAAAGAGAAGGAACGTGGTGCACATCGCCACCCAACCGCCGCGCGCAAGTCCGACACGCTGGCGCAGTGGCCGCGTGATGGAGCCCACGACGACCATCAGCCCGCAGATGACGCCCCAGACGACCAGGTTCCAGCGAGCGCCGTGCCACAGGCCGCTGATCGTGAACACGACGAGCAAGGCGACCAATCGCCGTGACGGGTGGCCATTCAGGAGCGGCGTATAGAGGTAGTCGCGGAACCAGCTCATCAGAGACACGTGCCATCGTCGCCAGAAATCCGAGAGCGATTTGGCCGTGAACGGGGCGCGAAAATTCCGTGTCAGCTCGAAACCCATGACCTGCGCGGCGCCAATCGCGACGTCGGAGTATCCCGAGAAGTCGTAGTAGACCTGAAAGGCGAAGAAGCAGGAGGCCGCGATCAGGGCCAGGCCGTGAAACTGCGTGGGGTCGCGGTAGACCGCATCGACGGTCAGTGCGAGCTGATCAGCCACGACCATCTTCTTGAACAGCCCAAGCGTCATCCGCTTGAGCCCGGCGGCCACTCGTCCGTAGTTGAACTCGTGCACAACGCGGAACTGCGGCAACAGGTGCTGTGGTCGCTCGATAGGGCCGGCCACGAGCTGAGGATAGAACATCACGTACAGCGCGTAGTACCCCAGATGGCGCTCGGCCGGTACGCGGCCGCGGTAGATCTCGATCGTGTAGGCCATCGCCTGAAACGTGTGAAACGAGAGGCCCAGTGGCAGAAGGATGTTCCACGGCGGCAGGCTCATGTCGAGACTCAGTGAGGTCGTGAGCCACAGCAGGTTGTCTGCGATGAATGAGTAGTACTTGAAGATGGCCAGAACTCCGACATTGGCCAACAGGCTCGCCACGAGCCATGCACGACGCCGAGGCCCGTGGCTGCCTTCGATGAGAATACCGGCGGCGTAGTCCACCACAATGGTGAAGGCCAGGATCAGAATGTAGACCGGCACGAACGCCATGTAGAAGATCGCGCTGGCCACAAGCAGGAGCAGCCATCGCCACCGATGTGGCGCGAGAAAGTACAGGGTCGTGACAATGGGAAAGAACAGCGCGAAGGTGAGGGAGTTGAACAGCATGCGTCCGGACGCGGCAGCGTAGCCACAGGAGTGTAGCGTGTCAATCCAGATGGTAGAGTTTTGTCAACGCGCAGTAGAAATGTCTCCCTTCTTCGCGCAATAGAAATGTCCCCTTTCCTCAAGTAGTGGCCTGTGGGCGC
>CAZAZR010000190.1:0-6712 GCA_964489685.1 uncultured Solibacteraceae bacterium
GGAAGTAGTCGCCCTTGACCAGGTGCGACATCATCGGGATGTTGCCGGCCGTGCCGGCGGGCCCGATGTCGGCGCCGCCGCCCGACGCTCCGCAGAGTCCGTGGCAACGCGGCTCCAACGAGCACACCAACGGGCTCCTGCGCCAGTACCTGCCGAAGGGCACGGACTTGTTGCAGGTGAGTCAAACGCAGCTGAGTGGCATCGCGCGACGGCTCAATCGCCGTCCGCGCAAGACACTTGGCTACCAGACGCCAGCTGATAGACGGGCGGCCATCGTTGCATCGACCGGTTGAACCCAGTGCCGTTATGTCAGGGAAAGACCCACGTAATACGGACTTAATACGGACTATCAGCGGCGCTTTAATGGACGACAGGAAGCTGGATGCGGAACGATTCTTTAAGGTGTCGCTTCCTGGCGTGACGGCCGTGCGGTGAGTTGTGAATAACGACGATGTGTGACGGTGAGCAAATCCGTGGCACTGCGTTCTACGTCCGCCAGCTTCTGGCAAATTGCACAGACAGTGCTTTCACGCGACATCATCGGGGGAATCCTTTCGTTAGCCGACCGTTAGCTTTTCCTCTCAAGACGAAGAAAAAGCCTCGGAAAACCGAGGCTCATCAGAAATTGGTGCGGAAGAGAGGACTCGAACCTCCACCCTATTGCTAGGACTAGCTCCTGAGGCTAGCGCGTCTGCCAATTCCGCCACTTCCGCACGAAGGGGTCTTGCAGGCAGGACCGTCCACGCGGGACGGAAAGAAAGGAGTATAACCCAAGCCGCAGTTCCATCACTTCCCCAGTTCCGCCAGTTCCGCCAGTTCCTCATTCCCATATACTGCCAGCAGGAGATCCCCTGCCTTGAGTGCTCGCCGCGGTGTTGCTGTCGTTCTTTTCCTGATCTTTCTCGCCATGATGGCCTCGGCCGCGGGCCTGTTGATCCTGGCCCTGCTGTTTGGCGGCGGGCAGGCCACACCCGTCGTGGCGTCCAATTCGACGCTGTTTCTTCGCGTACAAGCGCCTTTCCCCGAAATCGATTCCAGCAGCGTGCTGTCGCCATTCATGGCAACGCCGCCCACCTTGCGGACCGTCCTGGCGGTCATCGACAAGGCCAGGGGCGACGACCGCATTCGCGGCATGGTCGTCATCCCCAACACCAATGGCGCGCTCTGGGCGCAGGTGCAGGAAGTGCGCGACGCGATGGCAGCGTTCCGGGCCTCGGGCAAATCCCTGGTCGTGTTCATGGAATACGGCGGGGCCGCCGACTACTATCTCGCCTCAGCCGCCGAGCGCGTGCTGATGATGCCGGCTGGCACCCTTGATGTTTCCGGGCTCGCCACCTACGAAGTGTTTCTGCGCGGCGCGTTCGACAAACTCGGGGTCTATCCAGACCTGCTCCACATGGGCGAGTTCAAGTCTGCCTCGAACACGTTTACCGAGCGCGGCTTTACGCCCGCGCACCGCGAAATGACACGTTCGCTCAATCGCAGTGCGTACGACCAGCTGGTCAGCGCCATCGCGACCGGTCGAAAGCGGAGCGTCGAGGACATCCGTCGCGCGCTCGACGACGGGCCGTTCCTGCCCGAGGAAGCCAAGGCCGCAGGTCTTATCGACGACCTGGCCTACGACGACCAAATCGATGATGCCTCGCCCGTGCAGGGCACCCGCCGGCTCGAGGGCGATGACTACACCCGGGGCTTCGTCGCGAGCCTGGGATCGGGGCCGCGCATCGCCCTGCTGTACGGCGTCGGGACCATTGCCAGCGGCAGGAGCAGTTTCGACGGGCCAGGCGGCGCGGTGCTGGGGTCAGACACGTTCGTCGAGTGGATTCGGAAGGTGCGCGCCGACAGCTCGATCCGGGCCATCGTGATTCGTATCGACAGCCCCGGAGGGTCGGCCATCGCGTCGGAAGTGATCTGGCGGGAACTCATGCTGGCCAGGCAGGTGAAACCCATCATCGTGTCCATGGGGGATGTGGCCGCGTCTGGTGGCTACTACATGGCGGTGCCCGCCACGGCCATCGTGGCGCAGCCCGGGACGATTACCGGATCGATCGGCGTCGTGACCGGCAAGTTCGTGCTCAAGGACGCGTTCGACAAACTCGGCGTCGGCACCGACAGTGTCAGCGACGGCCGGTTTGCCGAAATCTACTCGCCCTTCCGGGCATTTACGCCTGATGAGCGCGCGAAAATCGAAGCGCAGATGCAGGCCACCTACGAGTTGTTTGTCTCGCGAGTCGCCGAAGGACGCCGGTCGTCACCGGAGAAGATCGACGCGATTGCCAAAGGACGCGTGTGGACAGGACAACAGGCGCACGGATTGGGCCTGGTTGATGAGCTGGGCGGGCTGGACCGCGCCATCGCATTAGCCAAGGAGCACGCGAAGCTCGATGCCACCAAGCCGGTATCGCTCGTCATCTATCCCCAGAAGCGTTCCTTCGCCGACCTGGTCGCGAATCCGCTGGGGTTGACCCTGGGGCTTGGGGCCTCGCTGGAACTGGCCACCCGCCGGCCCGAGGCTCGCCTGGTGGACGCGGTTGCCGACCGGCTGCGCTTGTTCCGCCGGGGCGAGACGCTCACGCTGATGCCAAACCTGTTTTTTACTGCGGGACGGTGATTCCCGGTGGAAGGTTTCCCGCTGACGCACCTGACGGTGCTTGAGCGCATCCGGGCAGGGGACCCCGCGGCCCGGGTTGGGGCCTTCGGCGACCTCGCGGAGGGCTACTGGCGGCCCAGCTACCACTACCTCAGGCGCCAGTGGCGCCTGTCACCCGAAGAAGCTGAAGACATCGTCCAGGGCTTTTTCACCGTCGCCTTCGAAAAGGGCTACCTCGAGAAGTTCGACCCGGCGAAGCCGCGTTTTCGCACATTCTTGCGCACGTGCCTTGACCGCTACCTGCAGAACCAGCGTAAGGCCGACGCGGCGGTCAAGCGGGGAGGGGCGGTCGAGATTCGGTCGCTGGATTTTCCAGGTGCCGAGCGCGAACTGGCGCTGGTGTCGACTGATGTGCAGGACCCGGATCGTTTCTTTCGCGACGAGACCGTCCGCGCGCTGTTTGTACGAACCGTGAACGACATGCGCGACAGCTACACGTAGGAGGGAAAGCCGCGGGTCTTCGAGGCCTTCGAGCGCCACGATCTGGCCGACCCAGACGACGGCCCGGCGCGGACGTACGCGTCTGTCGCGGCCGGCATGGGTGTGCCGGTGACCACCCTGACCAACGACCTTCACGCCACCCGCCGGCGATTTCGTGAACTGGCGCTGCTGCAACTACGCCACCTCGTGGGAAGCGACGAAGAGTTTCGCGCGGAGGCGCGCGAGTTGTTTGGCGTGAGCCTCGACGTGAAGCCCGATCTGTGATGTTTCTGTCCAACGCCGTTGTCGGGCACCTGCGCGACGTCGCGACATGGCCGGATCTGTACGGAGGCCGGTATACAGGCGTGCGGCCGCTGGGTTCAGGTGGCATGGGACGGGTATTTGCCGCCCGCGACGAACCACTCGGACGGGAGGTGGCGGTCAAGATCTCGCACGCGTCGGTGCGCGGCAGTGACCTTGACGTGCGTCTGCGGCAGGAGGCTCAGGTGCTGGCACAACTCGAGCATCCGGGCATCGTGCCGGTGCACGACCTGGGGCAACTTGGCGACGGTCGCGTGTTTTATTGAAACTGGTGCAGGGCCGCACACTGGCCGAAGGCCCGGCGCCCGCTACCGAGAGCGCGGCGCTCTCGGTGTTTGAGCGTGTCGCCGATGCGGTGGCCTTTGCGCATGCCCACGGCGTCATCCACCTGGACCTCAAACCGTCGAACATCATGATCGGCGCATTCGGCGAAGTGTTGGTGATGGACTGGGGGGTCGCGAAGCTTCTGGCGCCCCGCGCCCTCGACGCCGACGCTACTGGTGTCCGGGTGGCCGGCACGCCCGGCTTCATGGCGCCCGAACAGGCCGCTGGCGGCGTGCTCGGACCCGAGAGCGACGTGTACGCGCTGGGCGCGCTCCTGTTCTGGCTCCTTCGCGGGACGGCGCCCCCGGCCAATCCGCTGGCGATGGCCACGCTGCTGAAGGGGCAGGCACCCAGGGTGCCGCGGCGGCTCCGCGCGATCATCTCCATGTGCCTGGCCATCGCGCCCGCGCACCGGTATCCGGACGCGTCCGCTGTGGTCGCCGATCTGGCCCGCTATCGCGCCGGGGAGGCCGTCCACGCGCTGCCGGAAACCCTCGTCGATCGCGCTGTGCGCTTCGGGGCAAAGCATCACACGATCATCCTGCTCATCGCCGCGTATCTGCTGATGCGCGCGGCGGTGGCGTGGTGGTAGTCCTGGCGTGGCGTTAACCGCGCCAGGGGCGGAAATGGGCGACCTGCAGTACGGTTAACAGGCTCTTGAGGAGACTGCGAATGAAGAAGCCGGTTCTGGGAATGGTGTTGGGTGGTGTGTTGGGGATCTTCGACGGGCTGACGGCTCTGGTCTCGGCACCGGAGCTGCAGGACCAGATCACGGGCATCGTGATCTGGTCAACGTTCAAGGGGCTGGTGGCCGGCGTGTTGATTGGGTGGTTTGCCTCTCGCGTCCGGTCACTGGCCGCGGGAATCATTGCCGGGGTACTCATCTCGGGATTTTTCGCGTACCTGGTCGCGCTGCAGCCCACCAACGGGGTGTATTACTACGTCGAGATCATCCTGCCCGGCGCCGTGCTTGGCCTGGTCGTCGGCTACGCCACCCAGCAATATGGGCAAAGCGGGAAAGTGGTGAGGTAGAGAGGGACTCCGGGACCCCGACTACTGTCCGAAGACCGTCCTGAGCGCGGCCTCGTTGAAGGTGATCTTCATCTTCTGCTTGGCCTTGGTCATGTAGGCCGCGAAGAAGTCCTGCCGACGCTGTTGCAGCAGTTGGTCCGACGTCTGCGGCCTGCCCGCGGCAAGGCCTTCAGGCGTCACGTCCGTGCGGTCTGTGACCCGCGCGACCACCACCGCCGAATCGGTCTGGATGGTTCCCGATGTCGCGCCCTTCGCCAGGGCAAACACCGCGGTGTCCACCGCCGTGCTGACGCCCACCTCGGGGTATGGTGTGCCGCGCGTGATGAGCTCGGTGGTCTTGACGTCCACACCGGACGCTTTGGCCGCTGCCGCAAACGACCCACGCGACGCGGCCTGGGCCATGGTCGCCGCCTTCGTCGCAGCCAGTGCGACCGCACTGACGCGGATCACGTCCTCGCGTACTTTTGTCTTGACCTCGTCGAGCGACGGAATCGCCGGCGGCTTGATCTCGGTCATGGTAATGAACGCAATGCCCTGACTCGTCCGCAGTTGGCCGCTGACCTTATTCAGTTCCATTGCGAAGGCCGCAGAGGCGACGGCCGGCGCAAAGCCGAGGCCGGCCAGCGGTTCCTCACGCGAGAACAGCCCCGAGTCGGAAACCGTCAGCTTCCGCGCCGCCGCGACGCGGTCGAGGTCGGCCGGGTCATCAATCTCTTTTGCGGCCGCGTCAGCGATGGTCTGCGCCTCGGCCTGCGCCTTTTCAAACTTCATCTGATCTTCGAGCTGGGCCCGCACCTCGGCCAGCGCCTGCGTGCCCGCCGCCCGGCGCTCGGTGGTCTTGATGATGTGGAAGCCATGCTCCGACGTCACAAGGTCGCTGATTTGTCCAGGCTGCATCGCAAACGCCGCGTCCGAGAACGCTTTGACCATGCTCTCGCGAGCGAAGAAGTTCAGGTCGCCACCCTGGGGCGCCGAGCTGTCTTCCGAATATTGCTTCGCCAGCGCGGCAAAGTCGCCGCCGGCCTTGACCTTCACGAGCATGGCTTCCGCGGCGGCCTTCTGAACCGCCTCGTTTTTGCCCTCGCCGGTCTTGAACAGAATGTGGCTGGCGCGCACCTGCTCGGGCGTCGTGAACTGCGCCAGGTTGTCGCGATATCGGGTCTCGACTTCTGCCGGGGTGACCACACGCGATGTTCGCAGGGCCTCGGCGTCGATGAGGAGATAACGGACGCGGCGCTTTTCCTGGGTCCGGTACGTCTCCTGATTGGCGGCAAAGTGCGCGGCGACCTGGGCGTCGGTCGGGGCAATGCCCGCGCTGAACTGGCCGGCAGTGAACACCGCCATCTCCAGTTTCACCTTCTCGTTCTGCCGCCGGAATTCGCTTTCCGCCTCGGCATCCGTCACGTGGACCCAGGACGTCACCGCGGCCTGCAGCTTCTCGGACAGCAGTCCCTTGCGCATCTGCTCTTCGAACTCAGCCGTGCGCAGGGGCGGGCGCTGGAAGGCCAGCAGTTGGCGATACCGCACGTCTCCGATGAACTGGCCGTTTTCCTGGAACCCCGGCATGCGCATGATGCGCTCGAGCAGCTCCGAGTCGGTGACCGTCAGCCCCAGGCGCGCCGCCGTGGCGACGATGGCTTCTTCATCCACCATCTGCTGGACCACCCTCTGCGGGATCTGCAATTGCCGAATCATTTCTTCGGTCAACTGGCCACCGTAGCTCTGCCGTACGCTCATCAACTGCTGCTGATACAGCCGCTGGAACGTGCCCACGGTCAGCTGCCGACCTTCGACGGTGACGACGGTGTCGTTCGGGTTCGTCCCCACGCCTGCTACCGGGTCCAGGAAACTGGGCACGTAGAGAAGAACAAAAGTGACGACCACCAAGCCAAGGCTCCATTTCAGCCAGGCTTTATGTCGGCGCATCCGGTCGAGCATCGTCATGGGCGGACCTGTCTCCAAGCG
>CAZAZR010000191.1:0-6701 GCA_964489685.1 uncultured Solibacteraceae bacterium
CCCGTGACCACCGCCCTGGCACCGGTGGCCGTGGGCGCACTCCACTCACGAACGTCCACCGAACCACCGCCGATACGGGCGACGAGATCCGCCAGCGCTGCCGACAATGCGGGTCGTGTGAGAGGCAGCGTCTGGCCTGTTGCCGCGAGTCCAGTACCAATCAGACGCATCGCGGCCAGCGTGGCACCGGCCAACATGACACTGGCGAGGGCCCACCACCAGGCAGCGGCTGCCCACATGGCGAAGCGAAGCACCGCGACCACGCCGATCACAATGACCGCGCCAATCACCGCGTCGCGCGCCTGAGAGGCCATGATTCCGCCGATGTCCATCCGGGTCTGCGAGGTGCGCCGCCCGCCACGCGTGGCGGCGTAGAGCGACGCCGGCAGGGCCACCGCCTCGGCCGCCAGCACCAGGGCGCCCACAAACAGGCTCAGGGCGACCACCGGCTGCAGGCCCGCCGGCCAGCCCAGGGCCTGGTCCGAGGCAAAACGCGCCAGCCGCTGGGCGCCAGGAGTCAGCGCGACGAACAATAGCAGCGCGGCGCCGGTGGCCGCACTGATCCATTGCGCGCGGCGGCGCAGGCGCTGGTACCGGGTGGCTTTGGACTCGTTCAATTCAACTGGACGGAGATGAGCTTCGACACGCCCGGCTCTTCCATGGTCACGCCGTACAGACGGTCCGCGATCTCCATCGTTTTCCGGTTGTGGGTGATCAGGATGAACTGCGTGTGCTCCTGCATACCCTGCAACATTTCAACGAACCGCCCGATGTTCGCGTCATCAAGCGGCGCGTCAATCTCGTCGAGCAGGCAGAACGGGCTGGGCCGATACTTGAACACCGCGAACATCAGGGCCATCGCGGTCATGGCCTTCTCGCCGCCTGAGAGCAACTGGACGTTCTGCAGGCGTTTGCCCGGCGGCTGCGCGATGATGTCGATTCCGCTCTCGACCTGATTCTCCAGATCGATCAGGACCAGGCCTGCGCGGCCTCCGCCGAACAACGTGGTGAAGGTGCCCTCGAAGTAGGTGTTGATGGTGGTGAAGGCCTCCTGAAACCGTTCACGCGTCGTGACATCGATCTTCTTGATCGCCTCACTGGTCTGGGCAATCGAATCCAGCAGGTCCTTGCGCTGGGTCGTCAGGAAGAGGTGTCGGGTTTCGAGCTCATCGAACTGCTCGATCGCCATCATGTTGACCGGCCCGAGCTTCTCAATCTTCTGGCGAAGGTCGGCAATAACGTCGTCGGGCAGCAACGTAGCGGCTGGGACGTCTGATACGTCGGCGACCTCTCCGCCCTCCGCACCTTCAGTCGTCTCTTCGTCAGCATCCGGGGCGGAGGCCGCAGCCAACCGTGTGGCCGGCGCCGCCAATTCCCCGTCGCGCTCCATACGCGCGACCTCGACCACCACATCTGCCAGCGGAAGGTTCACCGCCTCCAGACAGGCCGCTGCCAGGTGCGTCAGGTCGGCGTGCGCGGTGGCACGGGCCACTTCCGACTGCATCACCTCCGTGCGCACCGCTTCAAGGGCGTGCCGCCCGGTCCGGATGTCGTGCTCCTTGTCACCAAAGCGGCCGCGGAAGCCCGTGACCTCCTCGTCGAGCTGTCTCATGTCGGCGCGCAACGCCTCAAGCGCCGACACGTGTGCATCGAGAGACCGTTCGATCTCGACGATGGACTCGCGCAGTTGCTCTCGGCGCGTCGTGGTACGTTCGAGTTCGTCGCGTCTGGCCGTGAGGCGCGCCTCAAGTTCAGCGGCAGCCTCTTCGAGGCGACGCCCTTCCGCCTCAAGCGACTGCACACGCTCGGTGATGGTGGACTGCTCGGCTGTGGCCTGACTCACTCGGCGGATGTGCACCTCGGCGTCTGCACGGGCGGCGTCCAGCCGCGCCATGACTGCGCCGATGGACTGCGCGGCCTGCGCCTGGCCGGACTCGTGCGCCACGATGGCGAGCGCCGACGCCTCGCGGCGGCTTTCGGCTGCCTGCTCGTCCTCTTCGCTTCGCCGACGCTCGGTCGTGACAAGTTCAATGCGCCGCGACACCCGCGTCACTTCATCCGCCGCGCGCGCCAGCCGCGCCTCGTGAGACACAATCGCTTTCTCGAGATCGTGCAGGGCCGCCTGTGTGGACGCGACCTCGGCCTCACCGTTGTAGATGTCGAGTTCAGACGCGGTCACGTCGTTGGCGCCCTGATGCACGATTGCCTCAACGGCTGAGACCTGCGCCCGGAGCGCCTGTGCCTCGGCGCGGATCTCAAGAATACCGAGGGCGCCGCCACGCGCACCGCCTTCCACCAGGCCCGACCCCCGAAACACATCGCCCCCCACGGTGGCCACCGGCAGGTCAGTGGCAAGCGCGAGCGACTGGGCCTCTGCGAACGATTCGACGACGAACGCGTCCGGAATGGCGCGCGCAATGAGGCTGGCGTATGGCCCGGTGGCCTGCACGACGTCGCGCAACGCGCGGGCGCCTGGCGGCAGCGCCGGCGACACCCTGGGCGCGGCCGCCCGGGCGTCGTCAAGGACCAGGAAGCCACACCGGCCGGCCCGCCGCTCTTCCAGCTGGGCGAGGGCCTGGCTGACCTGATCGGCCCGGTCAACCACGACGTGCTGCAGCAGATCCCCGAAGAGCGCATCCACCGCGCGCTCAAACGACGGTTCGACGCGCAGGTGATCGGCAAAGGCGCCGTGTTGTCCAACGGTCTCGGGCGCCTCGGCGAGCAGGAAGCGAGCCGCGTCGCCAAAGGTGGTGCGCTGCCGGTCCACCTCGCTGATCGAACGGAGGCGAGCCTCGAGACCTGCGAGTTCGCGATGGGCGGTGCCCAGGGCCTGCGACAAGCGATCGCGTTCGCTGCGGGCGTCGGCCAGCGCCGCTTCCGCTGCAGCGCGTGCGTGGAGGGCGCGCTCGGATGCGCTGCGCCCCTCGCTGAGCGCTCCTTCTCCTTCGGCACGATCACGGGTGGCGCGCTCGAGTTCCTGCTGCAGGTCGCGCAACTCCACCTCGAAGCGGCTGCGATCCTGCGCAACGCGGTCCCGCGCGGCGGTGGCGTTGTCGCGCGCCTGCCGGAGTGCGGTGAGCGTCGTCGCAGCCGCCATGACGGCCGCGCGCGCCTGATCCGCATCGTGTTCGACGCCCTGGACGGTGGTGAGCGCGCGCTGGTACTCCTGTTCGCAGGCAGACACGGTGCCCTGAGCCTCCTGCAACGAGGTCCGCGCCCGGTCGATGACGGCCTTCTGCGCCTCGAACGCCGCGTGCGCCGGGCCGCGGCGCGCATCAAGGTCCTGCACTTCGGCCTCGAACTGCGTCAGGCGATGCCCGAGGTCTTCCACCTGCGCCTTCTCGAAAGTCACCTGCTGCTGACGACGGCCGATCTCCAGTTCCCGCTGATGCGCCTGCTCACGGGTTTCGGTGGCACGCTGTTCGGCTGCCGTGAGCTCAAGCCTCAGGGCTTCCAGGCTGGATTCGAGTTCCGCCACGCGGGCGGCCGCCGACGTCTCCCGCATTCGCGCGTCCGACACACGCGCTTCGGCGGCGTCGATTTCGCGGGCGAGCGTCGCCTGGCGATGCGCAAATTGCACCTGTTCCCAGCGCCGCAGTTCTTCACGCAGGCGCTTGTACCGGCGGGCACGGGCCGCCTGACGCTTCAATGCGCTGCGCTGCTTCTCGACCTCGAAAATAATGTCGTCCACCCGCATCAGATTCTGCTTGGCCGCGTCGAGCTTGAGTTCGGCCGATCGCCGGCGCGATTTGTATTTGGTGACGCCCGCCGCCTCTTCAATCAGGGCGCGGCGTTCGGCAGGACGCGCCGACAGGATCTGCCCAATCTTGCCCTGCTCGATCACCGCGTACGCCTTGATGCCGAGACCCGAATCCATCAACAGGTCGTGCACGTCGCGCAGGCGGCACACCTCACCATCAATGAGGTACTCACTCTCGCCCGATCGGTACAGCCGGCGGCCGATTTCGACGTCGCGCGTCACGAGCGGCAGTTGGCCATTTTTCCCGACGGCCGGGTCAACGACGCCGACCGCACCAACTTCGGTGGACGCCAACATCGCGGCCTGCGCGACATTGGCCAGGCGCAGGCGCACTTCGGCGGACGCGGTCGGCTTGCGCCCGTCGCTGCCGCTGAACATGATGTCTTCCATGCGTTCGCCACGCAGGCTCTTGGCGCTTTGTTCGCCCAGCACCCAGGTGATGGCATCGACGACATTGCTTTTCCCGCAGCCGTTCGGCCCGACAATAGCGGTGACGCCCTCGTCGAATGACAACTCGGCACGATCGGCGAAGCTCTTGAATCCGTGAATGTGCAGTCGCGACAAACGCATGTGTTAGGGGGTCTTCCCGGCCTTTGCAGTCCTGGCGCCTGCAGCGATCAAGCGGTGGGCTTCGTCGAAGAACGTCAGCGCGAACTGCGCCTGGGGGTCGACTTTTGAGAGATTGCGGCGCGCTTCTTCGACGCCGAAGAGATCCAGATCCACATCGTAGTGAATCATCGCGCTGATAAACGCGGCATCGGCCTCGAGCGCGGCGGCGTCCACCTTCACACGCTGCGCGGTGAGGTACTCAGCGAATTCTGCCAGGATGGCGGGCGTCACCGTAAATCCGCGCGCGACCTTGTGCTTCGCTGCGGGCGCCGCCGCCGGGCGCGTATCGCCTTCGCCCGTGAACGACTCGGCAAAACCCACGAAGAACCCTCGCGCCAGCAGCATCCGCGAGAAGCGCGTGGGGTTGAAGCCTTCGACGGGTCCGGGCTTGAAATGATCCGGCTCAATGCCGCCGCCGCCGTACACCTTGCGCCCGGAGTCCGTGTACTTCAACTCGTCAGCCGCGTGCTCGCGTTTCTCGGCCTGGTCGCGCTGCGAGTAATTGAGGTATTCGTCGAACGTGCCGTCCCAGGGGCGCTGAATCATGCGACCGCTGGGGGTGTAATACCGACCCGTGGTCAACGCAAGGCCCGCGCCGTTGCTGATCCGGAAGACCGACTGGACGAGTGCCTTGCCGAACGTGGCCTCGCCGACGACCAGCGCACGGTCGTGATCCTGCATGGCGCCGGCCACAATCTCCGAAGCACTGGCGCTGCTGCGATTCACCAGCACGACCAGCGGCGTCGTCGTATCGCCCTGTTCCAACGCGAGGTAGTCCTCATCCGAGTTCTGGACGCGGCCACGGGTGTAGACGATCATCTGCCCGCGCTTGAGGAATCGGTTGGAGACCGCGATCGCCTGATCGAGCGGCCCGCCGGGATTGTCGCGCAGGTCCAGCACCAGGCGCTGCAGCCCTTCGCCGCGCAACTTGGTGAGCGCGGCGCCGAGTTCGCGATCCGTGGTCTCCGAGAAGTCCTGCAGCCGGATATACCCTGTGCCGGGCGCAATCATAAACGCCGTGCGCACCGTGGTGATGTTGATTTCGTCGCGTTCCACCGTCAGCGGAATCAGCTGGTCGAGGCGACGAATCGAAATCTCCACCGAGGTGCCCTTCGCCCCACGCAGCTCCTTGACCGCCTGCTCGCTGGTCCAGCCCTTGGCGCTCTTCCCCTTGATGATCGCGATGACGTCGCCGCGCCGGATGCCCGCCCGATACGCCGGCGTGCCTTCAAAGAGGTTGGTCACCGTGATGTCGTCATTCACCACGACGATGCTGAGACCCAGACCGTAGTACACGCCCTCCTGACGCTCGCGCATCCGGGCGTAGGCCTGCGGTTCCAGAAAACTCGAGTGCGGGTCCAGGGTGCGCAGCATCCCGTCGATCGCGCCGTAGACCAGGTCGTCCGATGCCGTCTCAACGACAAAGTCGCGTTCAACCGCGGCGAGCGCGGCCGAGAACATGCGGTACCGTTCGGTCACGCGGTCACTGCCGGCGCCGGCTCCACGCGCGCCGACGCTGCTGCCGAGCAGGCCACCGGCCACCGCCGCGATCACCACGACTACTGCTGCTGCGGGCACGCCTGAATTTCGCATAGATAAGGGCAATGGTAGCACCACCGAGAGAGAGCAGGGACGATGGTTTGGGCGTCAGGACTCGGTGGATTCAGCGGGCTTTTTCTTGCCGAACAGCCACGCCACCCCGATGCTGATGAGATAGAGGACCAGCATGGGCGCGGCGAACAGCATCTGGCTGGCGGGGTCCTGTCCGGGACTGGCCACCGCCGCCACGATGAAGATGATCAAGACGGCGTATTTGAAGTTCTTGATCAGGAACTTCGCCGAGACAATGCCGAAGCGCGCCAGCACGAAGATGACGACCGGCATCTGGAAGATCAGGCCCAGGCCAAGCACCATTCGGAGGTAGAGCGAAAACGCAGACGTCCACGTGGGCGTCCAGTTCAGGAACGCCGGATTGAACTTGGCCAGAAACTCCCACGTCACGCGAAACGCGACGGCATGGCCGAAGTAGGCGCCACCCAGGAAGAGTGCCGTGGAGGTGAACACGAATGGCACCGCCATCCGCTTTTCCTTCGAATACAAACCGGGCGCGATGAAGTACCACACTTGGAGCAGGATCAGCGGCGACGCGATGACGACCGCCACCAGCAGCCCCGCCTTGAAGTAGATCATGATCGGGTCGAGCGCTTCGGTGCCCAGCAACGTGCCGCTGGGCAAAACGGCGAGCATCGGCCGGGTCACTTCTTCCAGGATGCGGTCGATAAACGCGAACGCGACGATCCCCGCAGCGAGCACCGAGTAGACGGCGTAGAGA
>CAZAZR010000192.1:0-6670 GCA_964489685.1 uncultured Solibacteraceae bacterium
CGCTTTGCCGAAGATCGAACCCTGCGCCAGGGCCACTCCGGTCATCATCACCGTTACGACAACGGCGCACGCCATCACTCGAAAGACTCGCATCATCCCTTTTCTCCTCCATCCGTCACAAGAAAGTCAGATTCAGAACGGGAGCGTAAACGCCCCGCAACCGAAAACGGACCATTGGTGACGGTGACGAATGCTACGTCGCTGCGCGAATGCGGTCAAGGACGTTGCAGAACTGTCGGCAAACACTGATACCCGGTAGGGGTATTTGCACGGCTCGCCGAGCCGGAGAATGAGCGTGAGGTGGCGGATAAAAAAACGGCCCCGGGCAGCACGTGCCCGGGGCCGGTGTGTGTGTCAGTTGGCGCGGCCGAAGCCACGCGCTACGATCTTCGGTTCGCTTAGAACCAGATCGTCACGCCTGCGCGGAAGACGCGCGGCGGGAGAATCGTGGCGATGCGCTCGGCCGGAATGATCGGGTTCGCGGCCGTGCCCAGCGTGCTCAGGTTGTTGGTTGAGAACGAGAGGACGGGCGCCGAGTTGAGGATGTTGAATCCATCAAGCGTCACTTTGACGCGGTTCTGGCCACCACGGAACGTGAACGTCTTGTTCAGTCCGAGGTCCCACTGGTGCGCTGCGCGCCGTCGTTCATGTTGAAGTTGGTCGAGGCCATGACGCCCCACGGCAGGTCATAGCTGCCGTTGACCTTGATTAGGTACCGCGACTGTGTGTTCAGGCCCTGCGTCAGGTCCACACCCGTCGGGTTGGTGAAATAGACGTCCTGATCGTTGCGCTTCTGGAGCGTGACGGCCACGTTGAACTGCCACTTGTCGCTGTACCGCTTGTTGAGCGTCAGGTCCACGCCCTGGTACGTCTGGTAGTCCGGGTTCGTCGCCGTGACGGTCTGCCCGGTCGGCCGCGTCAGGCCCTGCTGCACCGTGTAGTAGTTCGCGGTCCTGCCGGTGACGGCATCGGTGTACACCAGCGGCGTCGTGTTGTAGATCCTCCTCTCCCTCCCCCCTGATCGTCTTGTCACTCGACAAGCAGTCCTGCACCGTCTCAAGGTCGCCAAACGTGATGGCGTTGGCGCCCGTCAGCAGCGAACCCGCGCGCTGCGCATCGGCGTAGCCCACGCACTCGGCCCGCGCACGATCGAAGTAGTTCACGACGCCCGCGTCAATAAGCTGCTTGTCGGCCGCCGCCCACCACCAGAGCCGGTTCTTCACGATCGGCCCGCCGTATTCGCCCGAGATATTGTAGATCTTCTTGATCGGCGCGCCCGACAGGAAGCCTGACGTGCCCCGCGCAAACTGCGCTTCGGTCACGTTGTTGTTCTGCATCTTGTCGTTCTGGAACGTGCCAACCGCGGAACCCTTGAACACGTTGCTGCCGCTCTTGGTCACCAGATTGATCGACAGGCCCGACGACTGCACCGACACATCGCCGCCGCCGTTGGTCACCGAGATCTGGTCGAACGAGTCAAAGTTGAAATAACTCGGCGATGAGTTCGACGACAGGTCGGTGATCGACCCGCCTTCCAGGTTCCACTGCACGTTCGCGCTCGTGCCGCGCGAGGTCAGCCCGACCTGCTGGCCCGACGACGAGCCACCGACGTTGAGGCCGGCCTGCACGCCCGGGGTCATGTTGATGATCTGCCACGGGTCGCGCGCCGTCGGAATCTTCTCCAGAATCTCCGAGGTGAACGTCGCGCCGCTGGTCGTCTTCTTGGTATCAACGACGGGGGCCGCCGCCGAAACGGTGACTTCTTCCGTCATGTTGCCGACGTCCATCTTCATGTCGACCGGGGCGTTGAACCCGGTCGTGATGACGATGTTGTTGCGGACGGCTTTCTTGAACCCAGCGAGCTCGAACGTCACCGAGAACGCGCCAATCGGCACGACCGGAAACTGGTACGCACCGCTCGCCTGCGTCACACCAACCAGCGGTTGCTGCAGCGCAGCTCCACTGACAGTCACAGTCACACCCGGCAGCACGCCGCCGGACGCGTCAGTCGCTTTTCCGAAGATCGATCCAGTCGCCTGCGCGCTGGCCGCTCCGGTCATCAACACCGTCAGCACGGTGGCTATCACGGTTACTCGAAAGACTCGCATCATCCTCTTCTCCTCCACTCGGTCACAGGGACGTGAACGGCACCTCAGCGGTGGGGCAACGCTCCACCGCATCGACCAGGGATCCCTGCAACGGTGGGGCATCCTACGCTGGCGGGATACCAAGGGTCAAGCAGCCAGCCGGGTAAGCACTCGCGGTGCATGAGTCCGCCCCTCTCCAAAGCCGGTGAAAACCAGCCGCGTTCAGGGTGACCTGTGAGTTTGCAATTTCTCGCCCATTTCAGGGACAGGCAGATCTGCAAAAGTGTACCGTTTTCGGGCAGATTTTCATGGTTTCGCCCGTGAGGCGAAAGCAGGTACACCAAGGCGTTGGACGTCGGGTCCAGAACCTTGGATTTGGCTATTGCACGCGGTCGTAGACGCGCTTGATCTCGACATCCGGCATGCGCACCATGATGTTCGAGGTTTTGACGGTGACCGTCAGTTGTTTGCCGTCGGCGCTGACGGTGTAGTCCTCAACAACTTTGAGGGACTCGCTGGTCTCGATCTCGCGGCGCAGGACTTTGCCATTCCACTTGACCTTGATGTCGACCGGTCCGGCGTCGGTCGGCTGCGTCAACTTCTTGTTGTCGGTCGTGTACTTGTAGGTCAGTCCCTTGGCCGGGTCGGGATCGTAGACCAGTCGCACGTCCTTCGGCGTGGCCTGGATTCCGAGCAGGGGCGGGGCCGTCCGGAACATTCTCAGGTGGGCGTTGAATCGGGCCAACTCCTCACGACCGAGGTCACCGCCCGGCGCTGGGCCCTGTCCGGGAGGCGCAAAGCCGCCGCTGCGGCCACCCCGGGCCGCCGCACCAGGGCCATTCGGCCCGTTGGGATTCACGCTCTGCTCCATGTTGAGCTTCCAGCCGCCAGATAAGGCCCCTGCGGCGTCCGGGGCCTGTGCGGCCACCGGCGAATGTGAGGCCACAGCAAACATGGCCGCCGTGGTGAGGACCAGACACGCATGCCGTGCCCGGTCGAACCAGCTGTCGTGATCCATCGGAAGCCTCCAAAGGCGCCAAGTCATTTACCCCAGCAGCCACATCATACGGCTTGTCGGCTCTCGGTTTGCCTGCCTCCACGTGCTCGGCTACACTGCGCCGGATATCCGCTATGAAGAAGCTTCTGCTTTCCCTCGTCCTCGCCCTTGCCGCCTGGTCCGCCACCATGACCTCAGAGGTCGTTTTCTTGGACAAGAAAACGACCTCTGAGGTCGTGGTGGCCGTCCAGGGGCAGGTGGACCCCGCTCGTTTCGCGAAGATCGACGACGTGGTCAACGCCGACATCAAGGACAAAAAACTCCCGGGCGCCGTCGTCGTCGTGGGCCAGGGCGATGCGATTCACTACCGCAAGGTCTACGGCAATCGCGCCCTCCTGCCAACAGTGGAGCCGATGACGATGGATACGGTGTTCGACATGGCGTCGCTCACCAAGGTCGTGGCGACGACCTCGGCCGTGATGATGCTGGTGGAGGATGGGCGCATCAGGCTGAGTGATCCCGTCGCGTCGTTCATTCCCGAATTTGCGAAGTATGGCAAGAACCGTGTGACCATCCGCCACCTGCTGACCCACATGTCCGGGCTGAGGCCGGACGTGGATTTGGCCGATCCGTGGGTGGGTCACGACGCAGCCATTGTGCTAGCCAACGAAGAAGTGCTGATGGCGCCGCCCGGACGCAATTTTGTGTACAGCGATATCGGGTTCTTCCTGCTGGCCGATATCGTGTCGCGAGTGACTGGGCAGAAGTTCGAGGCGTTTGTCTCCGACCGGTTGTTCACGCCCCTTGGCATGACCGACACCGGGTTTCTGCCGGCGGCGGCGATGCGGGAGCGGATTGCGCCGACCGAAGTGTGCACGCCGTATGGCTGGCCGTGCGCTGGACCGGACGCGCTGATGTTGCGCGGCACGGTGCACGATCCCACGGCGCGCCGGATGGGTGGTGTCGCGGGGCATGCGGGCCTCTTCAGCACGGCCAACGACATGGTGCGGTTTGCGCGCATGTTGCTGCGCGGCGGCGAGCTGGACGGCGTGCGCGTGATGTCGCCGCTGACGGTGGCCCGGATGACCAGTCCCTCGACGCCCGATGGGGAAGCCAATGTGCGGGGTCTCGGGTGGGACATGGATTCGTCGTTTTCGTCCAACCGCGGGGAGTTGTTGCCGCTGGGATCGTTTGGCCACACGGGATTTACGGGGACATCGATGTGGGTGGACCCCACGACCAAGGCGTTTGTGATCTTCCTGTCCAATCGTCTGCACCCCGAGGGCAAAGGCGACGTCACGCCGCTGCGCGCGCGCGTCGCCACCATCGCGGCGTCAGCGTTCACGGCGCTGGACACGTCGGCCGTCGCCGCCAGCCGCCGGACCTTTGATTCGCAGACTCCGGCCGTGGCGCCGCCCGCATACACGCCCGTGCTCAACGGCATTGACGTGTTGCGCGCCTCGGGATTCGCTGCGCTCAAGGGGATGCGGGTTGGACTCCTGACCAATCACACGGGTCGCACCCGTGATGGCGCCGCCACGATCGACATGATGGCCGATGCGCCAGGCGTTACGCTCGCGGCGCTCTTCAGTCCCGAGCACGGCATCCGAGGATTGTTGGATGCGAACGTACCGTCCACCAAGGACGAAAGAACCGGCCTGCCGATTCACTCGCTCTACGGAGAGACCCGTCGTCCCACCGAGGAGATGCTCAAGGGACTCGACGCGATCGTCATCGACCTGCAGGATGTGGGCGCGCGGTTCTACACCTACATGACGTCGATGGCCTATGTGATGGAGGAAGCCGCGTCACGCAAGATCAAGGTGTTTGTGCTGGACCGCCCGAATCCGATTGGGGGCGTGTCGATTGAAGGACCGACCCTCGACGAAGCGCTGGCAAGTTTTGTGGGCTACCTGCCGGCCATGCCGACGCGTCCCGGGATGACGCTCGGCGAAATCGCGCGCCTCTTCAACGCCGAGAAGAAGATCGGCGCCGATCTGACGGTCGTCGCGATGCGCGGGTGGCGTCGTGATGCCTGGTTCGACGAAACAGGGCTCACATGGATTGGGCCGTCGCCCAATATGCGCAACCTCTACGCGGCCACGCTCTACACGGGCCTGGCGTCGTTCGAGAGCACCAACATCTCTGTCGGCCGCGGCACCGACACGCCGTTTGAGCACGTGGGCGCGCCCTGGATTGACGGCATGCGCCTCTCGGAAGCACTCAACGCTCGCGCGATCCCCGGCGTGCGGTTCTACCCCGTGTTGTTCACGCCGACGTCATCGAAGTTTGCGAACGAAGTGTGTCAGGGTGTCTTTATCGTGATCACCGACCGCAACGCCGTGCGGCCCGTGCGTGTAGGGATCGAGATCGCGTCCGCGCTGCACCGGTTGTTCCCCGGCAAGTTTGATATCGACCTCGCCAGTCGCCTCTTCGGATCGGTCGCGGGTCTGACGCGCATCAAGAACGGCGACGACCCGGCCACCATCGCCGCCGCCTGGAACGCCGGCGAAGCCCGCTGGCGCCTCCTGCGAGCCAAGTACCTGCTGTACTACTAAATCCGCTGTGGCGCGGCTAAAGCCGACGCCCTACGAAAGACGCTTCTAACGCGGTTTTCACATGTAGGGCGCGACCTTCAGGTCCGCCGCTGTGGCGGGGCTGATCAGAGATACAGCATCGCGTAGACGATGACGCCGGTCACGGAGACAAAAAGCCAGATGGGCAGCGTGATCTTGGCGATCTTGCGGTGTTTCACATCGTCGCGGATCAGACCGCGGCGGAGGGTCACCAGCGCGAGGGGGACCACGGCGGCCGCGAGGATGATGTGCGGGATGAGGATCGTGAAATAAATCGTCCTCATGTGACCGACACCCGGGTACGGTTTCGAACCGACGTGCCAGTGGTAAATCAGATACGAGATCAGGAAGATCACCGACGTCGCAAACGCGGCGAGCATCGTCCTTCGATGTTGCTCGATGCGGCCGGCCCGAATGTGCCGGTAGCCAACGACCAGCAGGACCGTGCAGATGGTGTTGAGCGTGGCATTGAGCGTGGGAAGTTGTTCGACAGAAATCATCGCGTGGCCGTCATCACGATCCAGAGCAGTGGCAGGTAAATGATCGACGCATAGAACACGAGCCGCGCGTGTTCACGGGTGCGGTTCAGTGCAAACTTCACCGTGATGGCCAACTGGGCCAGTCCCAGCACCAGGGCACCGATGCTGTAGACGTGACTGGCAATGCCGGCGATCGCCGGAAGCACGCTGATCGGCACCAGCGTTGCGGACCAGAGCGCCGCCTGCCGACCGGTCATGGCGCCGCCGACATCCACGACCGGCAACACCGGAATGCCAGCCTTGCCGTAATCCTCGCGGTACATCCACGAAATCGCCAGGACGTGCGGCAGCTGCCAGACGAACATGATCAGGAACAGCGACCAGCCGCCCAGGTCGGAGCCCAAATCAAAAACAGACCCGCGGCTAGCCGCCCACCCAATCATCGGCGGCAGCGCACCAGGGACGGCACCCACAACGGCGGCAAACGACGTGTGGCGCTTGAGCGGGGTGTAGAACAGCACGTAGCTGATG
>CAZAZR010000193.1:0-6669 GCA_964489685.1 uncultured Solibacteraceae bacterium
ATCGTGATTGGAGTGATGCCGGCCACCTTCGCAGGGCTCTCTGCACCGTGGAGGCAAGGTGATCGGCCCCGTGTCTGATAAGGAGAGGTTATGTCACCGCAACAGCCACTTCATACGGGCTATCGGCTGGTCGAACGCTTACACTGCTGGAGGCGACCCTGCCCGACAGCAGCATCGCGGATATGCACAAAACGCGATGAGCCGGTACCGGCAGGTGTGACTCCTGCCTAATCCTCTCTTCCGCACCAGCTTCATCGTCCCGGCAACCATTTCAGCAGGACATCGAAGACCTCTTTCCATGGGCCTTCAAGTTGAAAGAAATACGGGATCAGCGGCACCAGTGGGCCGACCGCCGAGCCAATGAGCTGCCCGACCGACCGCAAATCAAAGGGCACGACGCGCATCGCCTGGATGCTCTTGTAGAAGATGCCAAGCAACCTGAGCTGGCTCACATCCCTGCGTACCGCGGCCTCGCTGTCCTGTGCATACGGCGTGTTCAGCCAGCGTTCCTCGATGCGTTTGGCACTGAGCGTCGCCTTTTCACGAAAGACGGCGGCAGCGCGCCCAGCCACGAGCGACAGCTTGAATCTCGACACCAGCCGCAGGTACCAGTACCACAGCCAGATCTTGGCCACCCAGCGCACCCAGATGTAGGTCTGCTTGCGGAGGTCACCGACGCGGGCTTCGATATCACGCAGCCGGGGCAGGTCGGCGTCGCTGACCACGCCCGTGTCGTCGGAAGTCGCGGCTGGCGCCACGAATGCTCGCACCAATCACGCGTTCGGCAATCAGGTAGAGCGGAATGCCGATGAAGAACTGCGCATATGCCGCGAAGTCGTAGAAGAAATTCTCGGCAGAGGCCGCATCAGGCGGCAGGTGCCGAGCCGTCGTGATCGACAACAGGGCCACGGGCACCCACGTGACGCCGAAGACCACGAGGAAACGCAGGAAGATGTGGAGCGGGCGGCGTGAGCGCACGCCGATGGCCGAGAAGCCACGGTTCAGGAGATCGCCCTCAAAGAGGGAGAACCGGGAGGGTGCGGCGGGTTCTGGTGACATGCGTGTGGCCGACAATGGCCTACAGCTGACGCGAGAGCCAGAAGCCGGCAAAGACCGCCGCCAGCGACCCGGCCACCTGAAGGGTCACGTTGACGGCCGCCGATGCCAGGTCGCCGCGCTGAATCAGGTGATAGGTGTCGGCGGAAAACGCAGAGAACGTTGTAAAACCGCCACACACACCCACAATCAGGAAGAGTTGCAGCAGGTGGTCACGGGTCTCGGCGCGGGCCGCAAAGACCCCAGCGGCAAACCCGACAACCAGGCTCCCTGCGATATTCACTGTGAGCGTGCCGTACGGAAACGCCGGCGTCACCACGCGTTGCACCCAGCCGGTGACGAGATATCTCAAAACCGCGCCCACGGCGCCGCCAAGGGCGACGGCGGCGAGTGCGGAGGTCATTCGCGCACCAGGGCTGGAAATTGAGGATTGAGGATTGAGCGATTGAGGATCGGGATTGGACACATGGCAGATTCTCGATTGTGGATGGGGATCGCGTGGCGGGCGGTGAGATTGCGGATCGCCAGCCAGATGAGTTTGAGCGCGGCCTCGTCGTTCGGGAATTGGCCGCGCGTTTTGGTGACCTTCCGGATTTGGCGATTCACATTCTCGAGCGCGTTTGTCGTGTAGAGCGTGCGCCGAATGTCGGGCGGGAAGGCAAAGAACGGAATGACGTGCACCCAGGCGCGGCGCCACGCCGCGAAGACGGTTGGGAAGCGGCGGCCCCACGGGCCGGCTTCCGCCGCCGTGAGCGCCGCTTCGGCGGCCTCCGCACTGGCGGCCGTGTAGATCGGGCGCCACGCGGCCGCAAACGCCTTCCGCTCCTTCCACCCGGCGTAGGTCAGGCTGTGGCGCAGCAGATGCACGACACAGGTCTGCAGCGTGGTCCGGGGATAGACCGCTTCAAGCGCCTCGCTCATCCCCTTCAAGCCATCCGTGACGGCAATGAGGATGTCGCGACAGCCGCGGGTCTGCAGGTCCGCAAACACCTTCATCCAGAATTTCGCGCCTTCGGTCTGCTCGATCCAGATGCCCAGAATGTCACGCGACCCATCCGGCAAGACGGCCAAGGCCAGGTAGACCGCTTTGTTCTGCCCCACCGCTTCGTCCCGCATCTTGACGCGCAGCGCGTCGAAGAACACGACCGGATACATCGGCTCCAGCGGGCGCGCCTGCCAGGCGAGCACCTCCTGCTGCACCGCATCGGTCACGGTGCTGATCAAATCGGGCGACACCTCGACGGCATACATCTCGTGCAGGAAGGCCTGGATGTCTTGCACCGTCAGCCCGCGGGCATACAGCGCGAGAATCTTGTCGTCGAAACCCGTGAAGCGCCGCTGATGCTTCGGGATCAAGACCGGGGCAACGGTCCCATGCCGATCACGGGGAATCGCTCGCGGTAAGGCCCCGTCATCGGTCAACACGGTCTTGGCGCTGGTGCCGTGGCGATGATTCGCGGGCGCGTCGGCGGAGGCGGTCTCCGCCTCCTGTCCCAGGTGATGACTCAGCTCGGCGCCGAGCACACGCTCCAGGAGGGCTTGCTTGAAGCGCCGCGTTGCGGCCTCCACCTCGGCCGCCGACAAGATGCCCTCGGGGGCGAACTGATTGAGCACCGCGTCAGAGACGGGAGGCTGGCGCTCCAACACGGGACGAGACTTCTTGAGTGATCGGGACATCGGGACTCCTCATGCTAAGCCCCGCACACAACATTCCTGACAGTCCCGAGGGATCTCCCTCCCGCAATCGCCCAATCCCGTCAATCCCCATCCACAATCCAGAATCAGCAATCCGTAAAATCCCGATCCTCAATCCCTCAATCCTCAACCCTCAATTTCTACTGAATCGTTCACCCGGCCGCCCTGATCGCTCCCCCGTCCACCTGCAGAGACGCACCCGTGATGTAGCGGGCGGCGTCCGAGAACAGAAAGACCGCCGCACTGCCGAACTCGTCCGGCGTGCCGTAGCGCCCCAGCGGAATCGTCTTCTCGAACCCTGCCTTGACCTCGTCGGCTGACGTGCCGGTGGCCGTGGCTCGAATGGTGTCGAGTTCGCGGATGCGGTCGGTTTCTATGCGACCCGGCAACAGGTGATTCACGCGGATGCCGTCGGCCGCCAGCTCGTTGGCGAGCGTCTTCGATAACGCGGCCACAGATGAACGCACCACGTTCGACAATGCCAGGTTCGGAATGGGTTCCTTCACGGCCGAGGACGTGGAGACGACGATGGCGCCGCCGCCGCGCAGTTTCATCGAAGGCGCAGCCAGACGCACCATGCGCACCGCGCTCAGCACCAGCAACTCAAACGCACCCTGCCACGCCGCATCGTCAAACGACAGAGCCGTTCCGGCCGGCGGCCCGCCGCCATTGACGAAGAGCAGATCCACGCCGCCGAACTTGGCCGTAGTGGCTTCGAACCAGGATTGAATCGACTCACCCGATCGCACATCAAGTACATGAGCGAGCGTGGGAGCCCCGGTGTCTCTTGTGATGGCGGCCGCGGCCGCTTGAATCGCCTCGGGGTTGCGCGACGCCATCGAGACGCTGACGCCCTCGGCGGCCAGTCCACGCGCCACGGCCAACCCAAGGCCGCGGCTCGCGCCGGCGACCATTGCCACTTTTCCCTTCAATCCAAGGTCCATGCCCGGAAGGGTATCAAACCAGGGAGCCGCTTTGGTGTAGTGCCGCAACGTAGAATAGGCCTCGCCGCTCGGAGGCGGCTGTTCATGCAGGCTCGTCTCGCCATACCTCTGTTCTTGCTGACTTCGGCTTCGGTGTTTGCCACCGCGCAGGCGCCCCCCACGCCGCCGGCCGCGGCCACCGCGGGCGAGTGGCGGCACTACCATCGGGATTTGGCTGGCACGCGCTACTCCCCGCTTGACGCCATCACTCCGGCCAATGTGGCCAGCCTCGCGGTGGCATGGCGCTGGAAGTCGGACAACTTCAGCTCGCCTGCCGAGTACAAAAACGAGAGCACGCCGCTGATGATCAATGGCACGCTCTATTTCACGACCGGGTCCTCGCGGTGGGTCATCGCCGCCGATGCCGCGACCGGGGCCACCCGGTGGACCTGGCGCCTCGATGAGGCTGACCGCGCGGCGGCCGCGCCCAGGCGCGATGCGGGCCGAGGCGTGTCGTACTGGTCGAACGGCACCGACGAGCGCATCTTCACCGTCACCCCCGGTTTTCGTCTGGTGGCACTCGATGCACGCACGGGCCGCCCTGTTGCTACCTTCGGTCGAGATGGCGTGGTTGACCTCAAATCGCTCCTGGGCGTTGAGGTCGACGTGCGCACGGCGGCGATCGGCAATTCGTCTCCGCCGCTGGTGTTCGAGGACCTGGTCGTGATTGGGCCGGCGCTCGAAGTCGGTACGCGACCGCCGTCGTACAACAATGTCCCGGGCCGCATCCTGGCGATCGACGCGAAGACCGGCGCCTTGCGCTGGCGCTTCAACACAATTCCACAGAAGGGCGAAGACGGCTACGAAACCTGGGAGGCCGGCTCAGCCGAATATACGGGCAATGCGGGCGCCTGGGCGCCGCTGTCGCTCGACGAGAAACGCGGCTACCTGTACTTGCCCCTCGAAGCGGCCACCGGCGACTACTACGGCGGCCATCGGCTCGGTGCCAACCTCTTTTCTTCGACGCTCGCGTGCCTGGACGTGCGCACGGGGCGCAGGCTCTGGCACTTCCAGACCGTGCATCACGACATCTGGGACTGGGACAATCCGACGGCGCCGATGCTTGCCGACGTCACCATCGATGGCAAGCCGCGCGACATTGTCATCCAGCTCACGAAACAATCGTTTGCGTACGTCCTGGACCGTGTGACCGGCACACCGATCTGGCCGATCGACGAACGCCCGGTGCCGGCGTCTGACGTGCCCGGTGAACGCGCGGCGGCGACGCAGCCTTTTCCGAGCAAGCCCAGGGCGTACGACCGCCAGGGTGTGACGGCTGATGACCTGATCGACTTCACACCCGAGTTGCGCGCCGAGGCCCTGAAACTCATTGCCGACGGCAAGCTGCGGATGGGCGCGTTCTTCGCGCCGCCGTCGCTGGCTGACGCGCCAGATGGCACGAAGGGTACGCTGAGCCTGCCCGGCAATCTCGGCGGTACCAACTGGGAACACGGCGCGTTTGATCCCGAGACCGGCATCCTCTATGTCGGCTCCTGGACCAACCCGACCGTCCACGCGCTCACCACGGACACGCAGCGATCAGACATGAACTACGTGGGTGGCGGCGGTCGTCTGCCCAACGTTCGCGGGCTCCCCATCATCAAGCCCCCGTACTCGCGCATTACCGCCATCAACCTGCGCACCGGTGAACATGCGTGGATGGTGGCCAACGGCAATACTCCAGCAGTCATCGCCAACAATCCCGCGCTCAAAGGGCTCACCATTGCGGCCACCGGTGCGCAGACACGCCCCGTACTGCTCGCGACCAGGACGCTGCTCTTCACGGCTGACGGGTATCGCGGCGAAGCGATGCTGCGTGCGCTCGACAAGGCGACCGGCGCCCGCGTCTGGGAGGGGGCGCTGCCGGGCTCGGCCAGCAGCTCCCCGATGACCTACATGGTGAATGGACGCCAGTTCGTGCTGCTCTGGACCAGCCAGCAGGCGTCCGGTCAGGCGTCTGAACTGGTGGCCTTCGCCATTCCGCAGCCCAGAACCGGGCGCGGCGGCGGGACGGGCGAACGATGAGCCGATCGCGGCTGCCCTTCGTGATTGGCGTGGCCGGCGGCTCGGGCTCCGGCAAGACCACCGTCGTTCGCAACATCGTCGAAGCTCTGGGCACCGCGCAGGTCTCGGTCATCGAGCATGACCGCTACTACCGCGATCATCCGACCTTGCGGCTCGAGGAACGGGCCGCGCTCAACTACGACCACCCGGATTCGCTGGAGACCGACCTGCTCGTGCAGCACGTTCAGGCCCTGCGCGCCGGTCAGGCCGTGGAAGTGCCGGCCTACGACTTCGCCCGACACGCCCGCCAGCCTGAGACGGACACCGTGACGCCGCGCACCGCGGTGATTGTCGAAGGCATCCTGATCTTCACAGATCCCGCGCTGCGCGCACTCATGGACGTCAAGGTCTTCGTGGATACCGACGATGACACGCGGTTCATACGGCGGCTGCAGCGCGACATTAGCGAACGTGGTCGGACGGTGGAGTCGGTGATCGATCAGTATCTGGGCACGGTCAAGCCCATGCACCTGGAGTTCGCCGTGCCGTCAAAGCGCTACGCCGACATCATCATTCCGCTCGGCGGACACAATACGGTGGCGATCGATATGCTGCTGACGCTGATTCGCAGCCTCGTTCGAAATGAGGCAATGGGGCAATGAGGCAATGGGCTCCATTGCCCCATTGCCTCATTTCGAACTACTCAATCTCGAGAACCCTGAAGGACTGCATCGGGCCGACCGGCGTCACCGTGTCGCCCACCTGCTTGCCGAGCTGCGCATGGTAGGTGCCGCCGGCGACGAGCACGCCGCCTGCGCCACCGCCGCGACCGGCAAACTGCGGCGGCGCTCCTGCTCCCGGCGCGCCCCCTCGTCCTCCCCCGCCAGCCCCGCCGCCGCCCTTGTACCCGGCGCCAAACCCGAGACACGTC
>CAZAZR010000194.1:0-4577 GCA_964489685.1 uncultured Solibacteraceae bacterium
GGTCTGGGCCGGGCACGGGTCCAGGCGTGGGGCCCGGCACGGGCGGAGGTGTCGGCGACGGGCCCATGGGCCCCGGCAGCGGCGCCCAGCCGCCGACGCTCTTGCGCGGCGTGGATCCCAAGTACACGACCGAGGCCATGCGCGCGAAACTGCAGGGCGTCGTGGTACTCGAAGCCCTGGTATCGGCCAGCGGCGCAGTGCAGGACGTGCGAGTGACGAAGTCACTCGACGCCGTGCATGGCCTTGATCAGGAGGCCATGCGTACCGCGCGTCAGTGGCTGTTCAGGCCCGCCCGGTTCCAGGGTAAGCCGGTGGCCTATCTGGTGGAAATCCAGATGACGTTTAATCTTCGGTAGCTTCGGCCACCGTCCCGGCATCCACACGAAATACGCGATCGACGCGCGTCTCGATCATGCGCTGATAGGCCAGCAGCGTGACACGGCCCTGCGCATGGCGTTGCGCCAGGGTGTACTCCAGCGCGCGCTTCTGCTCGGGCGACCCCGGCGCGATGATTTCGTCGATAAACAGGACTGACGGCCGAAAGATCGTGCCCAGCAGCAGCAGCTGCAGCCGCCACATCTCTGGATAGGTCAGGTCCCGAGGATTCGCACCGAGCGAAGGCAGGCTGAAGCGTGCGATGGTTTCATCGGCCGGCGCCGGATGGCCCGACTGTTTCGCGGCCAACGCGATTTCATCGACGAGCGTGGCGCGGAAAAATTGCAGATAACTGACTTGCGACACGTAGATCGTCCGTGACGGCCGTGCCCGTGTGGGCACACGGACGAGCGACTCGCCGCCAATGGTGACGGTGCCTGTCGTCGGCCGCATCAACCCGCCGACCAGCCGGCCAAGTGTGCTTTTACCGGATCCATTGTCACCGAGCACAAGAGCGCTCTCGCCAGCCTGCAAGGCGAGCGAGACATTCTTCAGCACCGGGCCTGGTGCAGGACGCAACACCGCCGACGCGGGACCGTAGTTGAAACTCACCGTGTCTAGATCGAGCAGGCTCATGACGCTGCGGCCTCGCTCACCGTCTGGCCGTCATCGTTGAGCCGTCTCAGCAGCGGCAACGCAGGCGACTGTGGGTCTGGCTGAAGGGCCAACAGCAGTGGCGGGTCGTACTCGCAGAACACCACAGTTCCGTGTGCTCCCGCGCGCTGAAGCAATGTCCGCACGCGCGCGTCGCTCAAGTGACTCGTGGCGTCCAGCAGCAGGCGGGCCGGCATCGGGCGATTCATGAACAGCGCCATGCCCAGGTACTTGCGCCAGCCCCCTGAGAGATCGAGGACGCGGCGGTCCAGATGCGCCGCCAGATCCCACGCATGCACGAACGCGTCGAATTCCTGCAGCGGCGGTTCGTCTTCGGCGTGATTGAAGAGAACAAGTCCGATCTCTTCCCTGACCGTTTCACTGAATCCGCTGTGCTCGACAAACGGGTACGGCCGATACACCGCGACTGTGGTGCCGAGCCAAGTCTCGACGCGCGTCTGCAGGTCGGCGTGCCCGAAATCAATCGTGTTGGGGTTGGACGTCAGAACGTAAGTCGCCACAGCAGAAGCAGTCCTCCGGCTGTGGCAAACAGCAAGATGTCCACGGAGTTGACCGGCGATCGGGCGGCGATCAGCTTCGGTGGAAATGGCAAACCCAGCATCTGGCAGTACGCCGATCGATTCGCGCCTTCCGTGATGAGTGCGGCCAGCAGCGGCACGGTCCAAAGGCCAACCGTGCGCAGGCGCCCGACGCCTGACGCTGAGCTGATGCCTCGGACGGCCAGGTGGCTGTCGATCTCCCCGAGCCGGTTGAACACCGCAAGGCGAATCGACCCGATGAGCTGCAAAACCGGGCCGGCGCCAGGAAGTCGCAATCGCGCAATGTCGCGGGCCAGCTGATACGGATCCACGACCGACGTGAAGAAGATCATCGGCACGATCAGGTAGAGCAGGACACGCAGCGAGAACTGGGAGGTGTCACTCAGCACAAACGGCACGGCTTCCGCCCAGGGTTCCGGCCGTGGCATGCCGAGTACCAGGCCGTACATCCCGAAGATCACGACAAGAGTGATGAGATGCGGCCAGACGCGAAACCACGCGAACAGCGTCGCGAACGTCGCGATGCAGGAAACCCAGGCCGGAATCCCCAAGCTGGACGCGACGACGCTGATGCCGATGTAGACCGCCAGCAGAGCGATGGCGCGAATGCCGCTGATGCCTCCAGCCACTGGTCCAAACGACCTCAGAGGTCGCCCTGAGATGAAATAGGACCTCTGAGGTCTTTGTGCGCGCGAAGGCCGTGCTGGGTCAGAAATGACTTCGGCAGAGCCCTGACGACCGAGATGGACACCAGCGTGACGATGAGCTTGTCGACGGGTTCGCTGGTCAATTGCGAGAGCATGACGCTGTTGATGAGGCTCTGTCCCGTCGCGCGGAAAACGGCCGTGATCAGATCAGACCCGCTGGTGGTCACGCCGCCAAACACAAACGCCGCCACAGGTGCGGACGCGAGCGCCGACGCGCAGGCCAGGATCAAGGCGCTGACGACGGTCAGCGCAGGGGAGCGGTACATGTTGCGCCTCCGCAGCTGATCGACGACAAGCGCAATGGCGATAGCCGTGCCGGTAAAGAAGGGCAGGTACGGATTCACGACAAAGAACCCGATGAAGCACGTGAGCACCGCACAGCTCACGCCAGCCCGCCAGCCCAACAGCAGACTCGCGAGCACGATGCCGGTTGAGTCGAGGTAGATCGGCAGCTTCAGCCAGGCCACGAGGCCCCCGATGGTCAGGTTCAGGGCCGTGAACGCAATGACGAGCGACGTGCGAACGGACACGGGCCGCAGTATATCGGGAAGCGAGTGCTACGGACGGATCACAGGAGGCGCAGAGGGTCTGGAAAGTCGGACCCACCATGAAGAGCATGAAGCGCATGAAGATCCATGCAGAGGACAGGAACTTCATGGACCTTCATGGTGAAAAAGCCCTGCCAGGCGCAAGCCTCAGCGTCTCGGTGTCTCTCTGTGATCCTGCGTCGGTCTGTCAGCGGCCGATAGTGGCAGCCCGGAACAGCGGATCCGCGGACGCCAGCAGCACCCAGCGCAGCCGTTCGGGATAGTTCGCGGGGAGGCTGTCCAGGTACGCCCGCACGTCTGCGGCCGCTTCGGGCGAGCGATGGCCGCCCAGCGCGGCGTCGGCCCAGCGCTTCGGGAAGAAGATGTCGCCGGTGTCGCGAATCTCGCGCACCATCTGGAGCGCTGGCACGATCAGATGGCGCGCAGATCCGGCGCGCACCGGGTGGTGCAGGTAGCCCATCGCTTCAAGCACCCAGGCCTCGCGACGTCGGTTGGCGACGTCTGTGAATCGATCGAACAGCGCTTCGCGTGTGGCCGCACTCGCTGACACGGCCGGCCGCACAAAGGCGAAGCGCGCTTTACGATCGGGATTGGTAATACGCGCGTCCTGCGCGTCGAGCATGCCCTCGGCGTCAGTGGCGGCGCGCAGCGCCAGGTCGAGCGCCAGGTCTGTTTCGTCGTTTTCCGAGAGCGGAAGACCCGGCACCGGTTCCTCGCGACTCCAGACGCGGCGGAGCCACGCGATCGTGTCGGGTGAGGTGGCCGTGCTGCGCGCGGCATTGAACCACGCGCTCTTCAGGCTGATGGTGTTTGCGCGGGTGAGTCCGTCCCGCAGCAACGCCTCAAGGGCAGGAGCCAGGGCCGTCCGCTCGTCGGCAGAAGAGAACCGCCAGAAAAGCGATTGGAGGTACCCCATCTGCCTGGCCACATTCAGTTCATCGCTCTCGATCGGCAGGGCGGCCATCAGGGTATCGCGCAACCGCACGGCCGGGAGGCGTCCTTCGAGCATGGACTCCCACAACGTCACAAGCGCAGCGCCGCGCGTCAGCGGATCGACGATTGCGGGAAGGTCGGCTGCCAGCGCCTCCAGCATCGCGGAGGGCAACACGAAATCGCCGTACCCGAGGCCGCCCCCAGTGGGCAGCACCCAACGGATGTTGCCGGCCACACCGTCACCCTGACTGGGAAACGGCGCGTGTGAAAACGACGCGCGACCGGAATCCCCAAGCGTGACATGCACCGTCTCGGCGTTTGCGCCGTGACCGAACACGACGTGCAACGTCTGTGGCCACACCAGTCCGCGCCCGGACCCGCGCCCCGCAGTCAACGCGTCGCCGACCTCGAGCGATACGGCAACGCCACCAGCGGGATCCGGCGTGGCCTCGATTGTCACCTGCGGCCGGCCACGTTCTTCGACCCAGGCGCGGCTCCACGCGGCCAGATCAGCCGTCGTGCGCGCGTCGAGTACGCGGATCAGATCGGGCCACGTGGCGTTGGCCATGGCGTGCGCCTTCAGGTACTCGCGCAGGCCATCACGGAACGACTCGGCGCCCAGCAGCAACTCCAGTTGCCGCATGACGATCGGGGCCTTCTGATAGATGATCGCGCCATAGAGCGACCCGGCCTCGTTCAGATTGCCGAGCGACTGGCGGATCGGATTTGCGCCTGCTGTGCGGTCCACGTCGTAGGCCGATGGATAGTGCGAATAGAGGAAACGCAGGTCGTGGTTCACC
>CAZAZR010000194.1:4587-6627 GCA_964489685.1 uncultured Solibacteraceae bacterium
TTCACAATCTTCGCCGCCATGAAGTTGGCGAAGACCTCCTTCATCCACACGTCGTTGAACCACTGCATCGTGACCAGGTCGCCAAACCACATGTGCGCCGTTTCATGCGCGATCAGGCTCGCGCGTCCGAGCCGCTGGTTCTGCGTAGCTGTCTCATCCAAAAACATTGAAGACGCGTTGTAGAACACCGCGCCGGCATGTTCCATCCCACCAAACTGAAACGACGGAATGGCGACGAAGTCGAACTTGCCGAAGGCGTAGGGAATGGCCGTGTAGTCTTCGAGCCAGCGCAGCGCGGTGTCGTGTAGATCAAAAATCGCATCGCGATTCCTGGCGACTTTGCCGGCGTCGGTCTCGCGATGCAGCATCCGGAAGAGCCGGCCTTGCCGTTCGGCTGTCTCGACGGAGAACTTGCCCGCGGCGAATGCAAACAGGTAGGTCGGCAGCGGTTCGGTCTTTGCGAAAATTAGCTGGGTGCGGTTGTTCACGCGAATCTGGCCCGTGGTGGCGCCGTTGGCGACTGCCGTCCACGCGTCGGGAATCTCGAGGGACAACACCCAGCGCGCTTTCAAGTTCGGCTGATCGAACACCGGCATGGCGAGTGACGCCCGGGCCGGCACAAACAGCGTGTAGAGAAACTCGTCCTGCCGATTCAGCGCCTCGTCGCCGGCGATGAAGGTGAGGGTGACTTCATTGGCTTGCCCCGGCAGCAGCAGGCTCGCCGGTACGACCAGGTGACCGTTGCGTGAAGAGACCTCCGAGGTGGTCTCACCGTTGACCGTCGCGCCGAGAAACTTCTCAGCGGGTTGCGAGAAATCGAATGCGAGCGGCGCCTTGACATGGCTGAGTGTGAACCGCGCGGTGATCGATCCTTCGATTGGCTCAGTGCGCGCGGCTGGAATGTCGAAGGAGACCTCGTAAGACAAATTGCTGATACGGGCCGCCCGGTCGTCGGCCAGCGCCAGGGGAATGCCGGCTTCGATGGCCGGCGCCCTTCGGCCTGACCAGGCGACATACACGCCGATGCCCACCGCCAGGACAGCCACTGCAGCGGTGAGGAGTCGGGCCACGGCCAAGATTCTACTGCCTCCACCCCCGTCTGATGGCATTCTAGAGGGATGAAGAAGACTGATGAGGAGTGGCGCGCCGAATTGGCGCCCGAACAGTATCAGGTGCTCCGGTGCCACGGCACCGAACGGGCGGGGACGAGTCCGCTCAATGTCGAGAAGCGCGACGGCATGTTCTCTTGCGCCGGATGCGGGCATCCCTTGTTTTCGTCTGAGACGAAGTACGACAGCGGGTCCGGTTGGCCCAGTTTCTACGCGCCCCTGGACCACGGCGTTGCCACCACTGCCGACCGCACACACGGCATGGCCAGAACTGAGGTGACCTGCGCGAATTGCGGCGGACACCTCGGCCATGTGTTTCCCGACGGTCCGCGCCCGACCGGCGAGCGATATTGCATGAACGGGTTGGCGCTCAAATTCGAAGCCAAGGAGCCGACGTGATTCACACAGTCTTGAGGACGCCCATCGGCGGGAGCATCCCCACGGGGTTCGAAGAAGCGATCTTTGGCCTCGGGTGTTTCTGGGGCGCCGAGCGCAAGTTCTGGACGACCCCGGGCGTGCACACGACGTCGGTCGGATATGCGGGTGGGACGCGTGCGTATCCCACGTACCAGCAGGTCTGCTCCGGTGCGACCGGCCACGCCGAGGTTGTCCGCGTCGTGTTCGATCCTGCCGTCGTCAGCTACGACGCGTTACTCCGCGTCTTCTGGGAGAACCACGACCCGACGCAGGGCAACCGTCAGGGGAACGATGTGGGCACGCAGTATCGATCGGTGATCTTCACGACGTCGCCCGCGCAGCGCGCGGCAGCGGACGCGGCGAAGAACGCGTACGCCGCCCGGTTGGGGCAACGCGGCTTTGGCGCGATCACCACGCAGATTGCCGACGCGCCGCCGTACTACCTCGCCGAGGAGTATCACCAGCAGTACCTGGACAAGAATCCCAGCGGCTACTGTGGCATTGGCGGCACCGG
>CAZAZR010000195.1:0-6562 GCA_964489685.1 uncultured Solibacteraceae bacterium
ACGACACCGGCGGCGTTCTGCAGCGGCGTGTCCACCTGGCCAAACGGTCCAACCGATCCGCCGATTGGGCCAGACGCCGACGGGTCGTTCACGATCCGGATGATGGATCCGTTGAAGGAGACCAGATACAGCTCGCCTGTCGAGTCCCTGCCAAACGCAGCAATGTTGCCGATGACACCGGTGCCGCCAAGTTCCGCCGTGTGCTCAACCCGATCGGTCACGCTGGCCTCACCCGCCCCGTTGAGCGACAGCCCCACCGACCAGACGCGCCCTGTCACAAAGTCGGCGTAGAAATACCGGCCGCGGAACCCGCTGACGAGGGCGTCGCCGCGATACACAAAACCGCCGGTGACCGACCGTCCTTCCGTGCGGGGGTAGTCGAGAATCGGATCGGTGAGGGGGAGAAACGCCGGGGGTGTCGCCGGGAGGTACGGCGCGAACCCCTCGCGAAGCCGCCAGCCGTAGTTGCGTCCGCCACCGCCTGCGGGCTCGTAGTTGATTTCTTCGCGTGCCCCCTGGCCCACATCACCGATCACCATCGCGCCCGTACCCGTGCCACCAAATCCGGTGGTATCAAAGGTGAACTTCCACGGATTGCGGAGGCCGAAGGACCAAATCTCGGGCAGCGCGCTCCCGTCGGTAAACGGATTGTCGGCAGGGACGACGTAGCCTTCCGGATGCGCGTCGGGCACATCGACATCAATGCGGAGCATCTTGCCGAGGAGCGTGGTTGGGCTCTGCGCGCGATTGCCAGGGTCACCGCCCGACCCGCCGTCGCCCATGCCGATGTACAGATAGTTGTCGGGGCCAAACGCAAGGTGGCCGCCGTTGTGATTCGAAAAGGGCTGCGCGATGAACCGGGTGCCGCCTGGGCCACCCCATCGCAGGTCGAAGCGTGAGGCCGGGTCGGCCCGCAGGGGATCGGTCGGCACACGCGTGAAGCGCGCCACCACGGTGTGACCCGCGGGGTCCGTGAAGTTGACGAAGACGCGGCCGCTGGATGCGTAGTCGGGCGCGAACGCGAGACCAAGCAAGCCGCGCTCGCCCCCCGTGGATATGGCTGCCGACAGATCGAGAAACGGCTGCGCGATCAGGGTGCCATTCTGCACGACGCGCACAACTCCGCCCTGCTCAACCACGACATGCACAGTGGGTTGTGAGGGGTCCTGAACGAACTCCAAGGGTGAGTTGAGGCCTGAGACCATGACCGCGGCCTTGACCTGAGCGGCCGCCGGCGACGCCGCCGCGACCCACAGGCACAGGAGAAATACCGTCAGTTTCGCGTGTAGGCGCATGTGTGCTCCGTTTCGTGAATGACCCATCGAAATAATCGTCACAGTGCGACACCAAGTCGGACGCAGGGCATCCCTTTAGGGGCGCCAAGTTGGCTCTAACCAGTCGGTCCGAGCCACCGATCCAGCCAGGCCAGCACCTCACGCATCACGTCGGTCATGCGCGGCGGCAAGTGTCCACCCTCGAGTACGGCCAGGCGCTTCCGGTCTGGTGGTGTGCCGAACAGGGCGAACAGAGGCCGCTGCGCTGTCTCGAGCGGGCGAACGAAATCCTCACGGCCGGCCACCATGAGCGTCGGCGTCCGCAGGCGCGGCGCGAAGCGGATCGGATCGATTTCCGTCGGCAGGGCCCCCGGGTTCACTCCGCCGCCAAGCAGCACGACCGCCTGGAACCGGGGTTCGAGCGCCGCCAGAATCGGCCCGTAGACGGCGCCCAGACTGAACCCATAGAACGCAAGTTTCTCCGAGTCGATGTCCTGGCGCGTCTTGAGGTAATCGATCGTCCGGCCAAGGTCTTTCGACCAGGCAATCACTGTGTCTCGGCGCAACTCGACCGAAAATGTTCCGCCGGCGATCCGCCGCTCGTACATGTTCTTGTACACGGGCACGACGACCGCCCGGCCGCCGCGGACGAGAAACTCGAACCAACGCGTGGCAATGTTCTCACTCGACAGAAGCGTCTCGGCAGTGGACTCCGGCAGATAGAGGACCGCCGACAACGGCGGCTGCGCGGACTTTGGCAGGTAGAGCAAGACGGGTAGACGTTCGCCGCCGTAGGCGGCTGCAATCGACACGCGCTCGAGACGCCAGTACGGCGCGCGATCATCCACCGACTCTACGGTGACGGCGAGTGGCTCGGTGCGGTTGTAGGAATAGACACCAGCGAGCGCCGCGAACACCTCGTCGGAGACTGGCGGCTCGCGCGTGAAGTCGCGAACGCCGGAGAGTTCCAAGGCCGCCAGTGCCGCGGCCGCCACCGGCCCGTCGGGTTGCATGGTTCGGAAGCCGTGATCGGGCGTTTTCCTCAGCGGCGAGAACGCCTCGGGCTCAATGAACAGATACGACGGGTCACTCCACGCGCCGCCGAGGGCGAAGCGGAACTGTCCGGTGCTGTTCCACGCCCACTCCCTGACGTTGCCGGCCATGTCGAGGGTGCCCCACGGCCCAAGGCCGGGCAGGCTCCCCGCTTCCACCGGTCCGTCACCCCCGATGCGGCTGTGGCTCAGGATCTCGGTGAAGACGTCGGGTTGCGCCGCTCGAAACCACTGATGATACGTGGGCAGTGTCTTGCCGGCCCACTCGGCATACGCCACGGCTTCAAACCAACTCACACCACCAACAGGCAGCCCGCCTCTTCCCTCGGGAAACCGCCCAAGTTCCCAGGTCGCGGGCCCTGGCCGTCCCGTCGCATCGCGAAACTGCATCATGGCGTCGTCCCACGACATCTCACGCCCTTCGACCACGATGGGATGTCGCCACAGGTCCCGGCGACGATAGCCCCCATCGTCCACGAAGCGCTGGTAGTCGAGGTTCGTGACCTCGAGTCGATCGATCCAGAAGTCCTCGACCGCCACGGGCGCGCCTCGATGGACCACCGTGCCACCGCGCACGTGAACCATGCCGGCCGGCGCCGTGCCGGCCTGGTCAAGACGGAACTGGAAGATTATTCGGCCGCTGGGATCCTCGCGAGCTGGCGAGGGCGCGCTTTCGATGGGATCGAAACCCGCCATGTTCAGCCGCATTCGAACGGACTGCAGGGGCATCTGGAAATCCACGGGGGTCGGTCCGAGCGGGTACCACCGAGCGGCCGGTGAACCGTACGCCTGCAACTGGACCTCGGCACCCGAGGGCTCGCTCTCGATCCGCGCCGGTGTCGAGAACTCCGGCAGCATGCGCGCCAGCGCCGGATGAGCCGGCAACCGGCGGCCGATCTCGTTGGAGAGCAGGAAGGCATCGAAGAGTTTCTCGTCTCGAACCAATTGCTCGAGGGTCGGAAAGGCCGTCTCCCGCGCCCAGCGTTCGTCGGCATTGCTGAGCCAGTACCCGGTGATGCCAGCAATGAATAGCAGGCTCGCGGCGGCCGCCCCGATCCAGAGTCGTCGACGGCTCGCACGGTCGTCAGGCGCCACCGTGAGCGCCGCGCGAATCTCACGGAGCGTATCGGCCACGGCTGCGGCCGACTGCGGGCGTTGCGACGGGTGCTTCTCAAGGCAACTGCCAATCAACGCGCCGAGTGCCGCCGGCGTGTCCGGCGGCGTCTGCGACAGGGGCGGCGGCGGGTCGTTGACGACGGCCGAGAGCGACCGCAACGCCGAACCGCGTTCGAATGGCGCGACGCCGGCGAGCATCTCGTAGAGGACAACTCCGAGAGAAAACAGATCGGATCGCGGGTGGGCGCGCTCACCTCGCGCCTGCTCGGGCGAGAGGTAGCCAACGGTGCCCAGGATGGTGCCCGTCTCGGTGGGCGAAGCCTCGACGAACGTAAGGGCCTCGGGCTCTGCCGTCTGCTCGAAGCGCGCGAGCCCGAAGTCGAGAATCTTGAGGCGGCCGGCCGGTGTGACGATCAAATTCGCCGGCTTGAGGTCACGATGCACGACACCTTCTGCATGTGCGGCGGCGAGGGCGTCGCTCGCCTGAATGCCGAGGTCGATCACGGTCGCCAGGGGAAGGCGCCCGGCCCGCAGCCGTCCATGCAGCGATTCACCAGGGACGAGTTCCATGACCAGGAAATCGACGCCGTCAGTGGTTCCCTCCGGGCCTGGTACCGAATCCATGCCGTGGAGCGTGACGATGCCGGGGTGATTGAGCCGCGACACGGCACGTGCCTCCAACTCAAATCGGAGACGACGCTCGGGAGTGGACGTCAAGTCGGGGCGAAGCACCTTAATGGCCACTTCGCGGCCGAGTCGTGTATCTCGCGCCCGGAACACCTGGCCCATGCCCCCGGCACCGATGGACGCCACGACCTCGTAGACTCCGAGACGAGTGCCGATGCCGATCGCCATGTGTGTGGAGTATATCTGCGCCCGCTGTGATCGGCGTCCCACGCCGCCGGACACGATCGCCGTCACGGCCAGAACGTGGCCCCACCGGTTCGCTGCCCACCCTGGCCACCATCAGTCGCGTGTGGGTGATGGCCCGGCCATCGGTACGTTACATCGACTCGCGTGGTGCGGTGCAACATGCCTGTTGCGGCGGACACGGCCGGTCGCCGTATGAGCAGAAGACACAGCAATCGCCCGGCGTTGGTCGCAGTACCTGACGACAGCCTTTGCAGTCGTAGAAATACTGGCAGGCGTTGACCGGCATGATCTCCACCGCCTGATGGCCGCAGTGCGGGCATGTCAATGTGGACGTGTTCGCGTCGGTCATGAAGCGGTTACCGCGAGGCGCATTGGAGTCAAGAGACTACATCAATCTGCTTCGCGCGGACTGACGCCCGCCATACTCGTGCCCATGAAGGGCGCAGACATTCTCCCGGGCGCTGTCACGCTGATGTCATCGGCGCTTGCCGCGCAATCGCCGCCGGCCGTTCAGCCAGCCGCGTCACTCGTGGTCGCCGAGACATTCACGTTGCCATCCGCGACGCTGAATGAAACGCGGCGCATCAACGTCGACCTGCCGCCGGCGTGCGCCATGCCCGCCTGCCGGGCGAGCGGCACGCGACCATCTTCCACCCAGCGGCGATGGTTGCGTTTCGAGCGGCCTTCGCACCCGCGAAATAGCAGGAGCCGGACCTGAAGGTCCGGCCTCCTTGTTTTACTGTTTCACATTGCGATCGCCGAGCCCGTGTGACTGGTTGCAGAGCGGGCACGCCGTGGGCGGATCCGTATTGCTCACACGGTGTTTTATCGGCGCTACCGTCTTGAGGAACGCGTAGATGTCGCTGATGTCGTCGTCGGTCATGTTGCGGTAGGCCAGGAACGGCATGATGTGATTGAGCATGCGGCCCGGGATTTGTCCGGTTCGCATGGTCTCGCGAAACAGCCCGTCGTCGTAGTGCGCAATGCCGGACGGATCCGGGGTGATGTTCGCGGTGAAGACGAGCTTGCCGGGTTGATTCGGAAGCTGGAAGAATCCGCCACCGGCAAAGCCGAGTCCGGGCAGCGGCGTGCCCTCGCCATCAGTGGGGGTGTGACACGCGCCACAACCCGCCATCGTGACCAGATACTGGCCGCGCTCGACCGGCGTGGACGCCGGATGCGAGGGCTGCGGCGTCGTCAGTGGCGTGGGCATGGTCTTGACGATGTACTCGAGGGGGCCGGGGAGCTGGCGCACAGGCACCGTGTTTCTCACGGCCGGGATCGTCCTGAGGTATACCACGATCGACTTGACGTCCTCGTCGTCGAGCGCCGCGAAGTCCATGTACGGCATCACCGGGAAGAGGGCCGAGCCGTCCTTCCTCACGCCTTCACGAATGGCTCGCGCGACTTCATCGTCTGACCAGGTGCCGATGCCCGTGTCCTTGTCGGGCGTGATGTTCCTGGCCGCGATGTGGTTCAGCTCGGGGAGCGGCAGGACCCAGCCGGCACCCTTCTTTGAGGCCACCATCGGGTATTCAGGCGTGGAGAATTCGTGCTCGGTGTGGCAGAAGAAACAATGCGTAGGTCCCTCGGCGAGGTACTTGCCGCGCGCGAGCCTGGCCTCAGTGACCTCGAAGGGGGTGCTCGACACGGGCCGGGCGTCGGGGCCCAGGACGACCTGCCAGCCGACGGCCGTGATGCCGCCCAGCACCACCAGCACCAGAAGGGCCAACAGACTCAGCAGGATGGTCTTTGCTCTCACACGCATAGGTCTCTCCGACCACGGGCCGACATGCCCACGAATTGACGCGAGATGCTATCACGGCGCGGCCGGAAGACGACCGACTAGTGTGCTGCCTGTAACGTTCGTTCGCAGGCGCTGACGTCAGTCCCGTGCCACTGTCACCCGGTTTCTGCCGTTCCGTTTGCTGTCGTACAGCGCCTGGTCGGCCTCCCGGTACAAGTCCGCAACGCGGTGAAGTGCTTTCCTGACGGTCGCGACACCAATGCTGGCGGTCACTGGCACCCGGATCCCTTCGTGCGTGCAGGTGATACGCTCGATTTCCAGGCGGATGTGCTCGGCGGTCTGCGCGGCGAGGCTGAGTCCGGAGCTGGTCAGCACGACCATGAACTCGTCACCCCCGTAGCGCCCCGCCATCTCCCGCTCGCCAAGCCCGCAGTTCCGCAAGGCGCCGCCCACAGCGGCCAGCACCCGGTCGCCGCACTCATGCCCGTAGGTGTCATTAA
>CAZAZR010000196.1:0-1693 GCA_964489685.1 uncultured Solibacteraceae bacterium
ATTCCAGCGATCCTGCGACAGCGGGCCGCTGGAAGTGTGCCTTCAGGGGACCAGCTTGACCGCCGCCGACGTGGTTTGCCACCGCCAGCACCCTCAGCTACACTGCCCAAGGCTTGGGGGCGTGAAAATCCGCCCAACGTGATCGGCCCTGTGTCTGATAACTCGACGTTATGTCACCGAAACACCCACGTCATACGGACTATCGGCAGCCGCGCGTTCTCTTCGGTCATCTCCTTTCTACAGATGTCGCACGCGCAGCCGAGACCGACGATGCCGGGGACGTTGAGCGTGCCGGCGCGAAGACCGCGCTCCTGGCCGCCGCCGCGGATCATGGGCGCAAGCTCCGTACGCTTCTTCACGAAGAGCGCGCCGCAGCCCTTGGGCCCGTACATCTTGTGGCCGGTGAGCGACAGCAGATCGATGTGCATCGCCTGCACGTCGATGGGGACTTTGCCGGCGGCTTGCGCGCCATCGACGTGAAACAATGCGCCGGCTGCGCGCGCGATCGCGCCGATCTCCGCGAGCGGCTGCACCGTGCCGATTTCGTTATTGGCGGCCATCACGCTCACAAGCGCGGTGTCCGGCGTGACAGCTTTCGCGAGGTCGTCGAGCCTGAGACGGCCGCCTCGATCAACACCGACGATCTCGACATCCCAGCCGCAACACGAGAGCTTGGCGAATGTCTCGAGAATCGACTTGTGCTCGATGGCTGACGTGACGATACGCTTGCGGCCTTCGCGCGGGGTCTCGGTCACGCCTTTGATGGCAAAGTTGTTCGACTCGGTGGCGCCGCTCGTGAAGATGATCTCGCGCGCCTGCGCCCCGATGAGCGCGGCGACCTGCCGGCGGGCGGTCTCGACGGCTTCCATGGCCTTCCAGCCAAACGAATGACTGGCCGATGCCGGGTTGCCGAAAACTTCGGTGAAGTACGGCAGCATCGCTTGCAGTACGCGCGGGTCCACGGGCGTGGTCGCGTGGTAGTCGAGGTAAATGGCCCGGGACATCGTCATCGAGAGATTCTCATTTTATATGAACCTTTTGGCTCCCCGCGCGACTCCACTAGTAGAGACCCATGTCGGCTGAAGACGAGTTGCTTGCGATCAGGTGCCAACTGGGCGAACGGGACGCGTTCGACGCGCTCATCGCGCGCTGGCACGAGCCGGTCTGGACCTACGCCCGCCGGGTCGCGGGCTCGGCCGACGCGGCTGATGACGCGGTCCAGGACGTCTGGATGCGGGTCATGCGCGGCCTTCCTCGCCTCAAAGAGCCTGCGCGCTTGCGCGCATGGATCTTCGGCATCGCGCGCCGCGCGCTGATGGATCGATTGCGGCAACAGTACGCCGCGCCGGTCATGTCCGATGTGGACGTCGAAAATCTCGGCGCTTTTGAACCCGACCAGGATCTGGCCGGCGATCTGGCGCATATGCATGAGCGGCTCGCCGCGCTGCCGGTCGTCGAGCGCGACGTCCTGGCGCTGTTTTATCTGCAGGAGCTATCGATGTCCGAAATGTCAGAAGTAATGGCCGTGCCTGTCGGCACGATCAAATCGCGGCTGCACCGCGCGCGGCGCATGTTGTACGCGCGCATGACCGGAGGGAGTTCGCGATGAGCGTCACCATTACCGAAATGCAACAGCGCATGGCCGCCGGTTTGTCGATGCGATCACGTGCGGGATACACGCTGCTGCTGGTGG
>CAZAZR010000196.1:1703-6562 GCA_964489685.1 uncultured Solibacteraceae bacterium
GGTCTCGATCGCGATGACGGGGCTCACGGCGTCGCTCCTCGCCACTGAGCCGGGGTTGCCGGATCGCACTCGACTCGCGCTCGCGGTCCTGGTGGTCATCGGCGCGGCGTGGGCGGCGCTGGCGGCGTGGGTCCTGGCGCGGCGGCACGTTTTGTTTGCACAACATCGGATCGCCGCGTCGTGTCTGGCGGTCGTCGGGTCGGGATTGTTTCTCGCCGGCGTCATCGTATTCCGATCGCAATTGCCGGCGGCGGCGATGGGAGTCGCCGGCCTCATGCTGGCCGGCGCGCTGCTGTGTGTCGCGCAGGCGCGACGCTTCCGCGCGCGTCTCATCGCGCGCCGCGATGCCCTGCTCACCTCTTCGAAAGGTCAACTATGAAACGCATCGTTCTGGTCATTCTCGCCTCAGCCGCCTCAACCGTCGGCTCGCCGCTCGCTCACACACAGACGCAACCTCCGACAACATTTGCCATTGGCGGCGGCGAACTCATCGCCGCTGAGAATGGATCAGTGTCTGTGCCGGCAGTGCGATCTGACACCGCGAGCAACAGCGTAGCGCTGACGCTGCGGTATGTTCGCTTCAAGAGCAACGCGGCGAAGCCCGGACCGCCGATTGTTTTCCTGGCCGGCGGACCCGGCGATGCGGCCACGCGCGCGTTTCACGGAATGCCCCGCCGGGTCCTCGAATCGCTGACAGCCATTTCGGATGTCATCGCATTCGATCAACGCGGCACCGGCACGTCCGAGCCCTCGCGCGTGACGTGCCCGCCACTGGCTGCCGGGCCGGTGGTCAAGCTGGACTCGCCGCTTGATCCCGCCGAGCTCGGCGCCGCAATGCGCCGCCAGCTGGCCGCGTGCCTCACAGAAATCGATGCCGCGCCGTTCACGACAAAAGAGAGCGCCGACGACCTGCGAGCGCTCGCCGCCGCGCTCGAAGCGAAACAGATATTCCTGCTCGCCGGAAGTTACGGCACGCACCTCGCGATGGCGGCGGCGCGGCAACATCCCGAGACAATCGCCGGCATGGCCCTGCTTGGCGTCGAAGGACCTGACGACACGTTGAAGTTGCCCTCCCGCGTTGACGGCGTGCTCGCCGAGATCGACCGGGCGCACCCCGGCGTCCGCCTGAAAGTCAGCACGCTGGCCGATCGCTTGAGACGCGCGCCGTGGACGAAGACGTTGCCGAATGGCCAGAACGTGACCGTCGGCGCGTGGGACCTGCAACGCCGGGTGGCCGAAGCCCTGTCGACCACGCGCGACATTACCGCGATGATTGCCGCCCTCGACCCGATGATGGCGGGTGACTACTCGGATCTCGTGCGCTGGACGATCCCGTTTCGCAGCGCGCGGCCGATGAATCTCATGCACATCGCGACCGACTGTGCGTCCTTCGCGTCGGTGTCGCGCATTGCGACTGTTCGAGCCGAGAGCGGCGCGGCGATTCTTGGCGCCGCGATCAACTTTCCACTGCCGGATATTTGCGACACGCCGGGATTGCCGCGGCTGCCGGATGCCTTCCGGGCGCCGCTCGTGGCAAACGTTCCGGCGCTGCTGATCGCCGGTACGTTCGACGGCCGCACGCCGCCGCCCAACGTCACGGACGCGGCGAAGGGCCTCGCGAAGGCGCAGACGCTGTTCATTCCGCGCGCGTCACACGGCCTGTTCCAGGAGCCCGCCGCGATGTCGGCGGTCGTGGATTTTTTTACTCGGTTGAAATGATTTCGCCGCCCGAGAGGGCGGCTTTGAGAGTGTGCCACGCCAGGCTTGCGCACTTCACTCTGGCCGGGAACTCGCGCACGCCGGAGAAGACCGCGAGCTTGCCGACGGCGGACTCATCCGGCTCCTGATCCATCGGCGTCGTCACCATCGTGTGAAACGCTTCGAAGAGCGTTTCCGCTTCGGCGACCGGCTTGCCTTTGATCGCGTCGGTCATGAGTGAGGCCGAGGCTTTCGAAATCGCGCAGCCGCTCCCCTGGAACATCGCGTTGGTCACGACGCCGTTCTCGACCGTCAGCGTGAGAGAGAGTTTGTCGCCGCAGAGCGGATTGTGCCCGTCGGCGTGATGCGACGGCGCGTCGATCGACCCGAAATTGCGCGGCCGACGGTTGTGATCGAGGATCACTTCCTGGTAGAGCTCGCGGAGATCACTCATGGCAGTTCATTGACCACTGATCACTAGAAGAAGCCGAGCTGCAGTTTCGCGGCTTCGGACATCCGCTCCTTCGTCCACGCGGGCAGGCCTCACTGCCGGATAGCCTCCGTGGTACTGCCGACCTGCGGAGACAATCGCGTCTCTTCCGTTACATGACGCTCACGCCCAGCACCAACGGGTCCGATTCCCCGTCGATAGTCGATAGCCCGTATGAAGTGGCTGTTGCGGTGACATAACCTCTCCTTATCAGACACGGGGCCGATCACCTTGCCCTCCACGCCAATCACGTACAGCGTCACCCCCGATTTGGTGATCCGGTCGCGTACGAAGGTCGCATTGCGGAAGCTTCTGGTGTCCACGCCGTCGGTCAAGACCACCACCACCCGGTGCCCGCCCTCGTGGTCGACCGCCTCGATACCTGCATCGAGCGCATCCCACAGGGCGGTGCCCGCTGCACCTGGAGCCAGGGCGTGCACCCGGTGCATCAGTGCCGTGGGATCGCCGGTCAGCCCTGCCGGCAGGCTCACACTCTGACTGAACGCCCCGATGCACGCGACGTCGCCTAACCTGAGACCTCGAACCACCTCGCGCGCGGCCGCTTCGGTCCGCGCGCGGGCGTCGCTCGCGCTCGGGCTCTCATCCACCAGCACACTGAGGGCCAGCGGTTGTGTACCACTCTCGAACTGTGTGATGGGCCGGACTCGACCGTCCTCAAGTACGGTGAAGTCACGCGCGGCCAGGTCAGTCGGGTAGCGGTCGTCACCCGACAGCACCGTGACATAGAGCGGGACCGCAACCGTCGTCGACGTAAAGATGGGTTGCTGCCTCACGTCGCCCGACCACAGGCTCAGCGCCGGGATGCACACAGCCGCGATTCCGATCAGGGTGCCTTTCACCGCGGTATTGGAATGTTCCGCAACACGGCGTCGAAGCGCACGTCGCCGCCGGGACCCGTGACCGAGAACGTGGCTCGGACGCTGGAGAGAGTGGTGACGTCGGGTGTGATCCCGCCACACTGCAACTTCACAGGAATGGGCGAATGGTAGACGGCGTCGGACTGCGCGATGTTGGCACTGAATTTTGAGCGACCGAGTTGCATCTTGGTCGCCTGCTGCTCAACACCAGCGGGGTCGACGATGGCGCCGCTGACCAGTGTGAGCGTGCGGTCGGCCCGTTGATTGATGACCGTAAGTTCGCACGTCACTGATGCGGTTTTTTGACGCGTGCAGTCCCCTGCGCGAACCACACAACCTTCCACGGTGAGCGGAGGGTGGACAACCGTAAAAGACAGCCGCGTTTCTTTTGGAACGGTCACCTTAACTCCGCTGATCGCCGCCGCGCCGGCACCAGCGGCCGCGCCAATCGCGGCGCCTTTGGCCGCCCCTCCTGAGCCGCCGGCAATCGCGCCGACCGTGGCACCCAGAATGCCACCCAGCAGGCCGCGCTTTGCCGTCTTGGCTCCCTGGGAGTCGCTTTGAATCGTCGCCTGTCCTGTATGCACATCGCGACGCCGGCCGTCGATCGTGACCGCGACGAGTTGGATGCCCAGTGACACCCGTCCCTTGACCGCTCCCGCTTGATCGAGCTGCACCACTCGTAACATCGCGGGGGCGCCCTTCGGTGCCACAACGACCGAGCCCACCATCAGCGGGTCGGCCAGCGATGCGTGGTACTCAGCGTTGAGGTTGGTCCCGTCCGAGTCGATCACATCGGCGGTCTGGATCGTGATCTTCGTTCCCGGCGGCATCAACGAGTGCTGAAGTGGCGCGGCCACACTCAGCAACCCGCTCAGGGCCAACATCGTCAACAGGGCAACACAGCGGGTGGGAGCGCGTCTCATACCGACACCTATTTGAGCACTGACCAACGGACCACGCAGCGGCGCTGCGTCCCAGGTTTTTTGTTGCGAAGAACAAGGCGCTGCGTATTCCGTTCGTCCGATGACAACTCACCTTCCCAAATTTCGGTGTCGTAGTCGAGTTGGAGTTTCAGCGGCGGCAGCCCGCGAAACACGATCTCACCATGTTGAACGACCGGGGCGCCCGAGTACGTCAGAGTGCCGGACAGCGGTCCCTCATACGGTGCAGGCACGGCAGGTTTCGTGACCTCGGCCGGTGTGGTCGGCGGCACGGGCCCCGGCGGATCGACACGCGGAACCGATGGCAACCCGGCTGATGGCACGCCGCCCGATGGAGTGCCAGCCGGCGGCGTCGGCGGTGGCAACCTGACCGACGAAGCGGTCTGTGGCAGCAGGGCCTCGCGTCGCTCATCCCGAGGAGGGCGCGTCACCATGGCTGAGCCCGCTGCGGCCGTGGCACTCGTTGCACCCGGTGGCACACGCGTCGGGGTGGCAGGTATGTGCTCGGGTGTGATCGCTGGTGGCTGCGGCGGCCTCACCTCAGTCCCTGCGGAAGGCACGCGCTCAGCGGGCCCTGTCTCAATCAGCCGAGAGGCCGCGGGTACGGGTGTGTCGGTTGGCGCGGACGTCGAGGTCGCCGACCGCTGCGACCAGACCCAATAGCCGCCGGTCGCCAGCGAGATGATGACGCTGGCGGCAATCCCAAGCACGGCCTCATTCGAACGCCGGGCGGGCGGCATGGCGACCGGCACCTCAACGGGAGGAGCGGGAATACTGGCCGCCGGCTCTATGACCGGCGCTGCTCGCGCAGCTCGACGCGCGCATCGGCGAGCGCCGGGCCGGGAATGC
>CAZAZR010000197.1:0-510 GCA_964489685.1 uncultured Solibacteraceae bacterium
GCGCGATCCTTGACGACGATGGTCTGACCGACGTCGAGACCCGCCACGGCGTCGGCCACCGAATAGGCGAAATTGAAATCCGTCTGCATCGCCTCAGTCGGCTGCGCACGAGTCAGCACACCAGGCTGTGCCAGCAGGTCGGCCAGAAGCTCCGTGGAATCCATCAACGCGATGCCGTGCTTGAGCAGGACGTCCGCGATGGCGGCAATCACGGCGTCTGTATTCTTCGACTTGAGTCGTGCCAGCACCGACAACATCGTCAAGTCGGGGAGAACCCCGCCAAACAGTTTGGTGTGTTTCACCTGGCCGGCCATGATCGCGCGAGTGACGCCGGCGTGCTGCAGGGTCTTGATGCACGTCCCCAGATGACCGAGCGCCACCCACGAGTACTGCACACCGCCGAGTTCGCGGCCCAGGTCTTCGAGGGCGGGAAAAGCCTCGCCCTCCACCGCCACAACCACCACCTCGTGGCCCAGTTGGCGGGCGGCTCTGAGAATGAGAAAAGGAAAC
>CAZAZR010000197.1:520-6527 GCA_964489685.1 uncultured Solibacteraceae bacterium
CGTTCCGTGCCCGGCGATCAGGCCAAGCGGCATGTGGAGGAGATCTTACTCCCCGCCGGTCTCGTCGCCGGCTCTGCGGGACGGCCGCCGGAGGATGACGCCGCGCGACCCGGCGTGCCGGATGAACTCCACCAGGAACGCCACTTCGGGCGCGGCCAAGGTGGGGTCGCCTTCGATCAACTCAATGGCGCGGCTGGTGTTGTGCTGGATCAGGTGGCGGTAGGCGCGGCGCAGCTTGCCGATGAGTTCGCGCGAGAAGCCCCGGCGCTCCAGGCCAATCGAGTTCAGGCCATAGATGCGGGCGCGGTTGCCCACGGTCTTGGCGTACGGCAGCGCGTTTCGCGTCACCACGGTGTAGCCGCCGATGAACGCGAACTTGCCGATGCGGCAGAACTGATGCACCCCCGAGAAGGCGCTGATCGTCACGAAGTCCTCGACCGTCACGTGGCCACCCAGCGTGGCGCCGTTGCCGAAGATGGTGTGGTTGCCCACGTGGCAATCATGCGCAACGTGGGCGTACGCCATGAACAGGTTGTGGTCGCCAATGGTCGTGACGCCGCCGCCACCGGCCGTGCCCCTGTGGATCGTGACGAACTCACGGAAGACGTTGTTGGTGCCGATGGTGAGTCGGGTAGGCTCGCCCTTGAACTTGAGGTCCTGCGGGGCGAGGCCGATCGAGGCCAGGGGGAAGATCTCGGTATCGTCGCCAATATCGGTCCACCCGTCGATCACGGTCGAGGCGCCAATCCGGCAGCGATTGCCCAGGGTCACGCGGGGTCCGATGATGGCGTACGGCCCAACGATCGTCCCTTCGCCGATGACCGCACCCGGATGGATCACCGCGGTCGGGTGGATGTCGGCCTCACGCGACGCCGCCTCAGGCTCCACCACCAGCAGGAGCCTGGCTTCGGCCACGACCTGCCCATTGTTCGTGGCGATGGCCTCCGCGCGTACCAAGGGCCCACGGCGTGCGCCCAGCCGCACATCCAGTTCGAGCCGGTCGCCTGGCACCACCTGCTTGCGGAACTTGACGTCGTCTACACCTCGCAAAGCCACGCGGTCGCGGCGTCCCGGCAAGGTGTCAGCCAGGAGCAGCGTGGCGACCTGGGCCAGCGACTCAATCAGCAGCACGCCGGGCATCAGCGGTGTGCCCGGAAAGTGCCCCTGAAAAAACTCTTCGTTGACGGTGACGTTCTTGACGGCCACCATGCGCACGCCCGGCTCGTGCGACAACACGCCGTCGACCAGCACCGATGGATAGCGATAGGACAGACGGTCGAGGACGGAGGAAAACATCGGTAATCTGGAATCGGGAATCAAGAATCGGATCGGGAAATCGGGCACAGCCCGATTCCCCGACCCCAAAAATCGTCAGAACCCTACTTCTTCGCCGCGTACTGTGCGTCGACGCGTTTGACGAGTTCCGGCGAGAGGTTGAGTCCTGGGAACACGTAGACCGCGCCGCTGTTTTCCACGTTGAACACGATGTGGAGGTTGCGCTCTTTGGCCAGGCTTTCGAGAATCGGCATGACCTTCTTCTCGAAGTCGCCGAGCAGGTCCTGCTGCAGCGTCTGCAGTTCGGACTGGGCTTCCTGCTGTTTAAAGGTCAGCTCGCGGGTGAGCCGATCAATGTCCTTCGCCAACCCAGCCGCGGCCACTTCGCTGAGGAGGGCGGCCTGCGTCTGCTGCCGGGTCTGGGCATCCTTCAACTTTGTCTGAAGCCCGAGCAACTCGGTTTCCAGCTTCTTGCCGAGGGCCTCGTACTGCGTCGAGCCGGACTTGCCGAGGATCGACTGCGCGACGACCGCCTGGAGGTCAACGAAGCCAATCTTGGATTCCACCGGGAACGGCGGCTGCACTGGGGCCGCTGGGGGCGGGACCGCAGGCGCCGGGGGTTTGGCTTGGGCCGGCGGATTCTGTACCGGCGGATTCTGCACGGGAGGAGTTGTCTGGGCCAGGGCGTTGCCCGCCACAAGAACGGCCAAGAGGGCCATAGTGATCGTCTGTCTACTCATGAGTGGTCTATACCTACACCTTTCCAAAAGAAACGATAACGTAGAACGTGCCGCCGAGGCCAGTCCGAGTACACTAGACGCCATGCGCCGTGCTGTGCTGAGACGCCCATTCCTGACCCGCACTTTCCTGACCCGAAGCCTCGTCATTCTGACGCTTGCGGCCACCGCGACGGCCTGTGACGACCCCGGCCCCGTCGCACCGACGCCCACCACGCCCGACCCGGTGGCGTTCACCGAGACCTTTACGGGCACGCTCAGCCGCAACGGCGCCGTGACCTTCCCGTTTGAGGCCTTGGCGGCCGGCACCGCGACCGCCACGATGTCCGCCCTCGTGCCGGTGATCGAACCCATCGGATTCGCGATGGGCACCTGGAACGGTCTGGGGTGTCAGACGGTGATTTCGAACGACGCCGCCTTTCAGTTTGCCCAAATCGTTGGCACGGTTGGCGGTCCCGGCCGGTTGTGCCTGCGTGTCTACGACGTCGGCGGCGTGGCCACGACCGTGAAGTTCACGGTCACGGTCAACCACTTCTAAGACCTCAAAACGTCGTTCCCACGGCGAACCGGAACGTGAACTTCGGCTGCGGCCGCAGGTTGTTGTTGAACACCCGGCCTCGCTGCGGGTTGTACGCGAAGATCAGCCGGAACGGCACGTTCAGCACCGGCATGAAGAAGCGGATCTCGCTGCCCATGGACGTCTTGAAGGCATAGCTCTTACCAATCTCGCGGAGCGAGGGCGTGGCCGGCACCTGACCTGGCGGCGTCAACTCCACCGACTGCCCAGGGTCGGCCAGCAGCGGCGGCGTGGCCGGCACGGTCTCGAACACGGACTCCTTCCACACGAACCGTTCGCCGATGTCGCGCACTTGCCCCGCGTCGTAGAAGAAGACGAGCCGCACGGGTCCGCCGACGCGGATCATGTATTCGCCGTTGAAGAGCAGCGTCTTGTTGCCGCCCAGCACCAGACCCGATCGATCGTCACGGGTTCCGACGCTACGCAGGTCGAAGCCGCGAATGCTGTACTCGCCGCCCAGCACGAGCTTCTCGAAGATCGGCAAGGTCGTCGTGTCGCCGTAGGGCTTGACGTATTCGCCCTGCACACGAAACCCGAACGAGGTCCGAGGCGTGACCGGCAGGTACCAGGTGCCCTCGAGGCGGCCGCGCAGGAACGATGTGTCGCCGCCGAGTCCCGCGATGTCGAACGCCGCCGTGTATTTGGTGCCGCTGCTCGGAAAAATCGGCTCGTTGATGGTGTTGTACATGATGCTGGGCGAAATCTTGCTGATCACTCGCTTGCCGTTCGAGTTGATGAGCAGGGATTCACTCAGCAGCGGATTCCCCGCCAGCACTTCAGGATCTTTGTAGATGTCGGCGATGTTGGACACCGAGACGTTCTCCAGGCTGTAGCCAATGAAGAACCGCGACCAGCTCTTCACGGGGAACCCGAACAGAATATTGGCGCCCGTTGACCCCTGAGTGAACTGGAAGAGATAGTTCACCTGCCGCGAATACAAATCGATGCCGGCCGTAATGGGACGGTCGAAGAGAAACGGCTCGGTGAACGCGATCTGATAGTTGCGCGCCTGCGAGCCTTTTTGCGCCGAGATGGACAACGTCTCACCGCGGCCCATCAGGTTCGACGTCTGAAAGCCCAGTTGCCCGAAGAACCCTTCGAACTGCGAGATGCCGGCGCCGAAGCTCAGCTGGTTGCGGTTCTGCTCTTCAAACTTCAGCCGCACGTCCACCTTGCCATCGGAGTTCGGCGTCTTTTCGATCTTGACCGAGTCTTCGCTCTCGAGCGGTTTGAAGTAGCCCAGCTGATTCAACCGGCGCACGCTGAACTTCAGCGACTCCATGTTGAAGACGCCACCTTCCACCAGCCGCATTTCGCGACGAATCACCGAGTCGCGCGTGGTGGTGTTGCCGAGGAAGGTCAACCGGTTGAGAAAGTACCGGACGCCCTCGGTCACCTTCAGAACCACGTCCACTTCGGGCTGGCCCGTGAAGCCGGGCACCGGGTCGCCGGTGTCCATGTTCCGGTCGTTGGGCGTCATCTCCGGGAGCATGCCGAATTCCCAGAATCCGGCGCTGCCATAAAACTCCTGGAGCTTCTCGTATCCCTTTCGAATGGGTTTCTCCGAGTAGACACTTCCCACTTTGAGCTTGTCGAACACAGTGAGAATGGCCGTCGTCGGCACGTTTTCGTTGCCCGAGACGGTCACCGACTTCACGCGATACCGGGAACGCTCGTCCACAGGAATGCGCAACCGCACCCAGCGCGTCTTGCCATCGGCGGAGTCTTCCAGAGGCTCAATTTGCGGCTGTCCCACCTTCGCGAACACGTACCCTTCGTCTCGGTAGTACTGCTCCAGCGACTGGGCATCGTCGGCGAACTTGGCATCCTGATACGTGCCGCCGCCGCTGATGAAGCCAAGGAACCCGCGCGACTTGTTGATCTTCATCTGCTTGCGCAGCGCGCCATCACTCACTTCGTTGTTGCCGTCGAACACGACGTCGCGAATCCTGACTTTTGGCCCCTGCTCGATGTTGAACGACAGGTGCACCAGTTTCGGCCCTCCCGCGACGGGCTTCGTGGTCGGTGTGACCGTGGCGAATTGATAGCCCTTCTCGGCGTACAGCGTCCTGACCACCCCAGCGACGCGCCGCACCACGGCGTCGTCCACCGGAGAGTCCAGCCTCAGATCGAGACTCAGCTCCTTCAGTTTGCTTTCGATGTCCGCGATCGCCACTTCCTTCGATCCCGGATAGTCCACGATCTTGATGCGGCGACGCTCTTCGATCAGGAACACCACCTGCTTGCCGATGACACCGTTCGGATACTCGGTGTCGACCACTTCAATCCGCAGGTCATCAATGAAGGGTGTGGCAAACAGGCGATCAAAGTCGGCGAGCAGCGAGGCTTCCGTCGCGGCGTTGTAGGGTACCCAGGTCCCCATGGACACCGGCCGCGAGGCTACCGTCCGTACGTAGTACAGATAGGTTTCGGACGGCACCATGGTGAACACGTTATCCGGGACAAACCGGAGTTCGATGCTCCGGAGCACCGGGCCGATGTCGGTTGGCGGCAGCGGGGGCGCCTGCGGCTGCGCGGGCGGCTGGGCCTGCTGAGCTTGCTGGGTCAACGGCGGGGGCGTTTGCGCCGCCGGGCCATGCGCGAATGCCGGCACCAGGCCGGTCAAGGCCACCACGGCCATCAGGACGAACACCACACACGCACGCTTGATCAGGGTCAACACAGCACCTGGCCCAAAAGCCGCCCAATCGGGGGCGGGAGTATTTGCTTTCCGTTCAGACGGTCGCCGCCAGCGGGCGGCCGGTCTCAGACCCACCGGCGGACCGCCACGACAGCGTCCCATGGTCAAGGTAGACCTCGACGTGCCCGGTCCGCAACTGGCCCCGAATCAGTTCCTCGGACAGGGGATCTTCAATGTACCGCTGAATCGCCCGGCGCAACGGCCGGGCGCCATAGGTCCGATCCGCGCAGGTAATGTCGATAATCCAGTCCACGGCCTCAGGCGCCAATGAAATCGACAACTGCCGCTGCGCCAGATGCCGATTGAGCCCCTCAACCAGCAGGACCGTAATCCGTCTCAGGTCGTCGTCAGAGAGGGGCTCGAAGACGATGATCTCGTCCACGCGGTTGATGAACTCGGGATTGAAGGTCTTCTTCACTTCGCCGAGCACCATGTCGGTCACGGTCCGCTGCACCTCGCGGGTGTCCTGCGACTGGAACCCCATCGACGCCTTCTTCTGGATGAAGCGCGCGCCGATGTTGGACGTCATGATGATGATCGTGTTCTTGAAATTGATGCGATTGCCCAACCCGTCGGTCAGGTGCCCGTCCTCGAAGACCTGCAGCAGGAGATTAAAGAGGTCGGGATGCGCCTTTTCGATTTCGTCCAGCAGCACCACCGAGTACGGGTGCCGCTTCACCTTCTCGGTGAGTTGACCGCCCTCTTCGTGGCCCACGT
>CAZAZR010000198.1:0-6337 GCA_964489685.1 uncultured Solibacteraceae bacterium
CGACGACGGGCAGATAATGGAAACCCACAGCGTTTCCGCGGGCCTCGACTATCCTTCGATTGGCCCCGAGCATGCCTGGCTCGCGTCGACCGGCCGGACCCACTACGACTGGATCGACGATGACGCGGCCCTGGAGGGGTTTGGGTGGCTCGCACGCCTTGAAGGCATCCTGCCGGCGCTGGAATCATCACACGCGATGGCCTGGATCCAGCGGAACCTGCATCAGTTCAAGTCCGGTGACCTGGTGCTGGTGAATCTGTCGGGTCGCGGCGACAAGGATGTGGACACCGTGCGCGCGCGCCTGGCCGCAGCGGTGACGGGGATGCCGGCATGAGCCGCCTTGCAGGGACCTTCGCCCGTCTTCGCGACCCACGGCCAAGCCGCCGCGAGCCAGGGCTCGTGGCCTACATCACGGCCGGTGACCCCGACTTCGACACCTCGTGCGAGATCGTTCGCGCGATCGCGCGCGGTGGCGCAGACGTCATCGAAATTGGCGTGCCCTTCTCCGACCCCATCGCTGATGGTCCTGTGATTCAACGTGCGTCGGAACGCGCCCTTGGTGCCGGCGGGTCGCTCACGGCGGCACTCGCACTGGTCCGGCGCATCAGGGCTGACATCGAACCACCCATCGTCCTCTTCACCTACGTGAATCCAGTGCTTCGGATGGGCACCGACGCGTTCGTGGCTGCGGCCGCTGACGCGGGAGTGGACGGGGCCTTGATGCTGGACCTGCCGGTGGAGGAGTCCGATGAGATGCACCACGCGCTCGACCGAGCCGGGCTGGATCAGATTTTCCTCATCAGCCCGACCACAGACGACGCCAGGCTTCGCCGGGCCGCCGATCTGGGGAGCGGCTTCCTATATGCGATCTCTCGGCTTGGCGTCACCGGTGCCCGCACCACGGTTTCGCACACGGCGCGGCCCGTCGTGGACGCGATTCGCGCCGTCACGGGCATGCCCGTCGCGCTGGGTTTCGGGATTGCCCGGCCCGAGCACGTCAGAGAAGCCTGCGAGTACGCCGACGCCGCCGTGGTCGGCAGCGCGCTGGTGCAGGTCATTGCTGATGCGGCGCCCGGAGAGGCGCCGGCCGACGCCGAACGGTTCGTGCGCTGGCTCAAGGGTAGAATGCCATGACGGTGGTCACAGCGAAAGTACAGGTGAAGGACATGGTTGTCGTCATGAAGGAAGGGGCCACCGACGCTCAGGTGGAAGCCGTCGTGGCGCAGCTGCATGAGATGGGCTTTGACGTGCACCGCGCGGCGGGGGCCAATCGCACGGTGATTGGTGCCGTCGGAGCAGGACACGGGGACCCGGCGCTCATCGGGGTGCGCGACGGCGTGCATGAAGTGCTGCGGATCAGCGAGCCGTACAAGCTGGCGAGCCGGTCGTTCCAGCGCGAGAACACGGTGATCACCATCGGCGATGTCCGCATCGGCGGCGACGAAGTGGTGGTCATGGCCGGACCGTGTTCGGCGGAGTCACCCGAACAGGTCGAAGCGACGGCGGTGGCCGTCAAGCGCGCCGGCGCAAAGGTGTTCCGCGGCGGGGCCTTCAAGCCGCGCAGTTCGCCGTACAGTTTTCAGGGCCTGGGTGAGACGGGCCTCCGCATGCTGCGGGAGTCGGCCGATCGGCACGACCTCAAGCTCATCACTGAGGTGATGGAGATTGCCCAGATCCCGGTTGTTGAACAATACGCCCACATCCTCCAGGTGGGCGCGCGCAACATGCAGAACTACTCGCTGCTGCGCGAGCTCGGACGAGTGCGGACACCAGTACTGCTCAAGCGCGGCATGTCAGCGACGATTGAAGAGTGGCTGATGTCGGCAGAGTACATCCTTTCTGGCGGCAACATGAACGTGATGCTGTGCGAGCGAGGCATCCGCACGTTTGAGAGTTACACGCGCAATACGCTGGACATCTCGGCCATTCCTGTCGTGCAGCAGTTGAGCCACCTGCCCGTCATCTCCGATCCGAGCCACGGAACCGGACGCCGAGACAAAGTGGCCGCAATGGCCAGGGCGTCTGTGGCGGCCGGCGCCGACGGTCTTCTGGTGGAGGTGCATTGTGACCCCGACCATGCGGTCTCCGACGGCGCGCAGTCTCTGTTTCCCAAGCAGTTCGAACAGTTGATGGGGGAGTTGCGCATCATCGCCCCGGCCATCGGGCGGAGCATCTGCGTGGAGTCCGTCGCTCGCCGTGGGTGGGGACGTTAGCGGCGCGTGGATGTGCCTCCCTTCGAACGCGTCGGCATCGTCGGTCTCGGAGCCATCGGGGGTTCAGTGGCGTTGGCAGCCAGGCGCCGCTGGCCGTCGGTGACGATTACCGCGTGTGATCCCGCACCCGTCAGCCGTGAAGCCGTCACTCAGGGACTGGTGGCCGCACTGGTCACGGCGCCCGTAGAACTCGCGGCATGCGACCTCATCATCATTGCCACGCCGATCGCGGCGGTGACGAGTGTGATTGGACAGCTGTCGCACGCGGGAGTTGGCGCCCTCGTCATGGATGTGGCCAGTACCAAGCGCGTGGTCATGGACGCGGCGGGTGCATCGCGGCTCGCGTTTGCCGGTGGCCATCCGGTGGTGGATACCAAGGGGCTGGGTGTGGGTGCGGCGCGTGCGGACGTGTTTGACGGCCGGCCGTGGTTGCTCGTGTCGTCCCCCCGTGCCGGTGACGCCCGTGAAGCGATGCTCGTCACGTTCGTGGTGGGACTGGGCGCTCGACCCGAGTGGACGGACGCCGTCACGCACGATCGCGTGATGGCGCATGTCAGCCACGCGCCTCATGCGGTGTCGGCCGCGCTCAAGTCGGCTGCCGGCGCCGCGTCATCGGCCTCGGACTGGGAAGGCATCGTGAACACGAACGCCGACTTCATCGCCGACGCCTTGACGACGCTCGCGGCGAAACTTCCTGAATCTGCCGGAACGCTGACGCACACCTCGGTGGTGCGCGACATCTTCGAACGCGCTGCGGCGCTGAAGACGCGAGGATGACGATGGGGCCCTCCTGGACTCCGTCGGCGGAACGAGTCAGCACATCGAATCTCACGGCGTTCCTGCAGTGGCTTGAAACCCGCGAGGGGCGAGCGTTCCCCGACTATGCCTCAGTGCATGCCTGGTCGATTGCGGAGCGCGGGGCCTTCTGGTCGGCCGTGTGGGACTACTGCGGCGTGGTGGGCACCAAGGGGGACATCTGGATCGCTGACGCCGACAAGATGCCGGGCGCGCGCTTCTTTCCCGACGCCCGCCTGAACTTCGCCGAGAATCTGCTGCGCCGGCGTGACGACAGCCTGGCCATGATCGCGGTGACCGAGCCCGGCACCGAGCGGCGCATCACCACTCGTGCGTTGTACGACGACGTGTCCCGGTGCGCGCAGGCGTTGCTACGGGCAGGCGTGGTGAAGGGCGACAGAGTGGCCTCCGTGGTGGCCAACGTGCCCGAGGCCATGGTGGCTGCGCTGGCCGCGGCGGCGATCGGCGCGGTGTGGTCGTCGTGTTCGCCGGACTTCGGCGTGCAGGGGGTGATCGATCGTTTCGGCCAGATCGAGCCGAAGGTCCTGTGTGCCGTGGGTGGATACGACTACGGCGGCAAACACCACGATATTCGTGCGCGCCTGCAGGAAATTGCCGCGCGACTCCCGAGCGTGACGACCGTCGTCGTGATTCCCGATCAGTGGGACGCCTTCCTCGCCCCGTTCGAAGCTGCGGGCATCGCGTTCGAACCGGTAGCCTTCAATCACCCGCTGTATGTGCTCTATTCGTCGGGCACCACGGGCGTGCCCAAGTGCATCGTGCACGGCCATGGTGGAACACTGCTGCAGCACCTGAAGGAACACCAGCTGCAGACCGACATCAAGCCGGGCGACCGCGTGTTCTATTTCACGACGTGCGGCTGGATGATGTGGAACTGGCTGATCAGCGCGCTCGCGTCAGACGCCACGCTTGTGCTCTACGACGGGTCGCCATTCTTCCCTGACAGCCGCCGGCTGTTCGACCTGGCGGATACCACCGGGATGACGTTGTTCGGGACGTCCGCGAAGTTCATCGATGCTGTTCGCAAGAGTGGACTTCGCCCGATTGACACGCATGCGCTGACTACGGTACGAACGATCACGTCAACCGGGTCGCCGTTGTCAGCCGAGAGCTTCGACTTCGTCTATGCCTCGATCAAGGCGGACGTGCATCTGGCCTCGATTTCCGGCGGCACCGATATCGTCAGCTGCTTTGTCGGCGGAGAGCCGAATGCGCCGGTGTGGCGCGGAGAGATTCAGTCGGCGGCGCTCGGCATGGCTGTCGATGTATGGAATGCAAACGGGCAGCCCGTGCGGAGTGAGCCTGGCGAGCTCGTGTGCGTGGCGAGTTTTCCGTCGATGCCTGTCGGGTTCTGGAATGACGCCGACGGGGCGAAGTACCACGCGGCGTATTTTGACCGCTTTCCTGGGGTGTGGTGCCATGGCGACTGGGCCGAGCGCACCGTTCATCATGGATTCATCATCCACGGCCGATCGGATGCGACGCTCAACCCGGGAGGCGTGCGTATTGGCACCGCCGAAATTTATCGACAGGTTGAAGCAATGCCTGAGGTGATCGAGAGTCTCGCGGTGGGGCAGGTGTGGGACGGTGACGAGCGGATCGTGCTGTTTGTGCGCCTGCGTGCGGGACTGACCCTGGATGAGGCACTACAGAAGCGGATCGCGTCGCAGATTCGGGCCAACACCTCGCCGCGCCACGTGCCCGCCAGGATCGTACAGGTCACCGATCTGCCGCGCACCAAGAGCGGGAAATTGGTGGAACTCGCGGTGAGAAATGTGATTCACGGCAGGGCGATCCCCAACCGCGAGGCGCTCGCCAACCCCGAAGCGCTTGAGCTGTTCAAGGACCTGCCGGACCTGAAGACTTAAGCGCCGCGGCCTTGAGACCCAGGCCGCGCTACGGCAAGTGCCTCACTGGCCCATTGCCTCATTGGCCCATTTTCAGTGCCCTTGCACTTTAATCGTCTGCCGAAGGCTGAGGACGATCTTGGAGCCTTGCTTCATCCGGAAGATGATGTCGTAGCTGCCACCGCCGCCAGACATCAGATCGCTTCGAAAGTTGTGGTCGGCCGAATACCGGCGCCGAATTTCGCTTTTGCCGGCCTCGTAGGGCTCACAATCTTCACCGGATTCCGACTGGGTGCCGTCGCCCCAGATCCACTCGATCTTCGGGCAGTAGTAGTCCTGGTAGTCGTTGGCGCCTTCGGTCAGCTCGGCTGTCGCCACGATGCGGGCGGGAGGGAACACCAGGGTAGGGTTTACCCGCAGGGCCGATTTGGGTCGGCCCTTGCCCTGATCCGCCAACAGTCCTGGCGAGATCAGGATTGATGTACAAACCAGCACCAGAGCGCCCGCCTGTCGGGATATCATGCTCAATCTTCCTTTCACAGTATGGGTCCAGTCTAGCAGAGAGGCACGGGGAGGCACGTGAACGGAACGCCAGAGTTCGTCGGTGTAGTGACCAGGCCGGATGCGGTTGAGGTGGACATGTTGTTTGTCCCCGTCTTTGACGGCGAGGACCGGCTGGAAGACTTGCCTGGTCTGGACGAGGCGACCAATGGCGATATCGGAAGGGCTCGAGCGGGGGGTGAATTCCGCAGCGGGCCGTATGAGTGCTTCATCGCCCGGGTGATGCCGGGGGCATCGTATCGGGCCGCGCGAATCGTGCTGGTCGGGGCCGGCCGGCGAAGTGACGCCGACCCCGAGAGGCTGCTGCGTGTGGCGGCGGCGTGCAGCTACACGGCGCGCCTGCGCTCGGTCCGGAGCGCGGGCCTGGTGGTGCGCACGGGGCTCGATGCAGTCGTTTCCGCACAAAGCAGCGCCGACGGTTTTTCGGCCGCAGAGTTCGATGGAGGCACTCGAAAGACCGCGGATCGTTCAGCGGGGGCGTTTCCGGAACGGGTGGTGATCGTGGCGCCCGGGGCCGACCCAGCGGCGCTCTCGGCTGCCGTGTTTCGAGGCCGGACCATCGGGCACGCGGCGAATCTCGCCCGAGCCTTGTCCAATGAGCCGGCCAATGTCCTCACGCCGACCGAATTTGCGAACCGTGTGGCCGACATGTCGCGGCGGGTCGGCCTGTCCGTTGATGTGCTGGACGAGCATCGCATCCGCGAACTGAAGATGGGCCTCCTGCTTGGGGTCGCGCAGGGGAGCCCCGAGCCGCCGCGCGTGGTGGTGATTCGCCACGACCCGCCGGGCGCGCCCGAGACGCCCGTGCTCGGGTTTGTCGGCAAGGGGATCACCTTTGATACGGGGGGCGTCTCGATCAAGCCGGCCGATGGCATGGAGCGCATGAAGCTGGACATGTCG
>CAZAZR010000199.1:0-6318 GCA_964489685.1 uncultured Solibacteraceae bacterium
CGGCACACGCCAGCAGCAACGCGCCGCCGCCAAGCACACTGGTCACCATCGCCGCAACACGCTGCGGCACGCTGCTCGCCATGCGCGCCACCGCACGCCGCCACGAGATGGGCCTTCGCACCGCACTGGGTGCCGGCCGAGGTCAGCTGGTCCGGCAGTTGCTGACGGAAACGCTGCTGTTGTTTCTCGCGGGATCGGCGGGTGGACTCGTGTTGGCATGGGCAGGTACGTCGGCACTGGAACAACTCAAGCTTCCCGGCGATGCCGGTCTGATGTTGGAGCTCTCACCTGATCTTCGTGTGGTCGGCGCGTGCGGGCCAGGGCACGGCCGGTGAAGCGCAGGTCGTAGTGGAAGAAGTCCATCATGGCGGAGCCTCGAAGGAAGGGGTGACCGGAGCGGTGTTCGCGCATGGCCGCACCGGTCATGCGCAGGGCGGTGCGGGCCCACAAAACCGGTACTGCCGTCCAGGTGCGGGACGCGCGGGCCGCGGTGAGCTGGTCCCGAAATACGTCCTGCATGTCGGCGCCGTACGTCTCCCGGAAGTGGCGGGGAAAGAGGGCGATGAGCAGTCGGAACGTTCGAGTCATTGCGCGAGCTTTCGAGCGACCGCGCGTGTAGCCGTGGCGTTGACCAGTCGGCGCAGGCGTTCAAGTTCCGCCGACAGGACCTGTCCGCCCAGCGGGGTCAGCGCGTAATACTTGCGTCGCTCGCCGGCCGCATCCGCGCTCGCCTTCTTGCCCGCTTCAGCGACCAGACCTGTTTCGAGCAGCCGCTTGATGACGCGGTACAGATTGCCTGGGTCCAGCGTCACGAGGCCGTCAGTGTGTGTGGCCACGGCCTGGACGAGACCGTAGCCGTGCAGGTCTCCGTCGGCCAAGGCCAGCAGGATCTCGAGATCGACGGGTTTGAGAGGGAGGTGGTCTTTTATGGGGGGCGGCATGTGTATAGTCTTTTTAACTATACGTCACGCCCCGACCGGACTCGGTGGCGCGTCGGACACTTCGCGCCCCTTCGGCATCAGCACGGTCGCACTCGTTGGTCCGCAACCAACCTTGTCAGCAACTGCGCGCGGGCTCAAACGCATGGTCTCGCCAGATAAAAATCATTTCACAATCATTTCAAGATTCACCAGAATAAGCGAAATAAACCAGCAATATAAACTATTATTAGCTGTTAAGTCTGTTGTATAATCGTTTCATGCAAAACGTCTCAACCGAACTGAGCCGTGGAGTTCTCCACGCGGCTGAACTTCGGGAGCGCCTGGCTGTTTCGCCCGCGACGCTCATGCGGATGGTGCGGGATGCCGGACCGGGTGTCGTCCGGATCGGTCGCGGCCGGGCCACGCAGTATGGGTTGCGCCAACACTGGCCCAATCTCGACAGTTCGCGCTTCCCGCTGTTCCGGATCACTGACACCGGCGAGGCAGTTTCGGCAGGTGAACTGACGACGCTCGTGGCACGCCAGTCCGTGTGGATGCCTGCCGGCAGGGTCTCAGACGGCCTTCCAGTTGAGGTTGTGGACGCTCGTCCTTCGGGATTCCTTGGGCGACACTTTGCCTCGACTCACGCCGATCTTCGGCTGCCGCCGCGACTGACCGATTGGTCTGATCATCACATCCTGATCGCGATGTCACGTCGAGGTGAGGACCTTCCCGGGAACCTCATCGTGGGCGAGGAATCGTTCGCTCGGTGGCAAGCGCGAGAAGGTGTCGTTGCCACCCGCAATGATTACCCAGCGCTGGCCAACGCCACAATCGCTGGACATCCCCCTGGTTCATCGGCGGGAGGCGAGCGGCCGAAGTTTGGTGTGCGAGTGGACGGACGGCACATGTTAGTCAAGTTTGCTGCGCGCGGAGGTGCGACTGACGGCGTCGCGCGCCGTTGGTGTGATCTGCTCATCCTGGAGGGAGTGGCGCTTGACGTTGTCGGGTCGAGAGGGATTTCGGCCGCACGCACGAATGTTATCGACGCGTCTTCTCATTGGTTTCTGGAGAGCGAGCGTTTTGATCGTGTGGGAGTACGCGGAAGGCGTGGCGTGTTGAGTCTTGCGGCGATTCACGACGATCCCGCCGACCCTTGGGCGCGCGCCGCGACGTCGCTCAGAGAGGCCGGCCGTTTAACCGATGAAGATGCGCGACGATTACGCTGGCTCGATGCGTTCGGTGCGCTCATCGGCAATACCGATCGGCATCAATACAACATCCTCTTCTTCACGGAACAGGGCATCCCGCAACTTGCGCCCGCCTTCGACCTGGTCTCTATGCTGTATGCGCCAGCCGCGGACGGCCAAGTACCGCCTCGTGTGTTTACGGTACCGAACGTCACATCAGACACTCTGGACGTCTGGGATGACGCATGCGACGCCGCGCGTCAATTCTGGGTGCGTGGAAGCGAAGATGCGCGTATTTCAGACGACGTTCGGGCTATTTGTGGAATCAACGCCCAGTTGCTGGCGAGGAGCAGTCACGACATCTCGTTGGCGAGGAGCCATCCCCGCACGCGTGATGCGCGGTCGCGCACTTAGTATTCCGCGAACATCCGCTGAATGGCCCGGCCGTCGTTCGTGGTCGCAATCGCCAGCATCAGCAGGATGCGCGCCTTGATCGGCGTCAGGTCGTCGCCGCTGATGCTGTAGACGGGCGCGGTGCCTGGACGCGGCCGGCCCACGCTGATGCGTCCCGCGCCGGCGCGCGTGGTCGTCACCACAAATACCTGCTTGCTGTTCGCGTACGTCAGGCCCTCGCCCTGCGTGCCGCTCAACGCACCCGCACCGGCGCCGGCGATGACGATGCCCTTGGCGCCCACGTCGACGAGCGCCTTGATCACGTCGCCCGTGGCGCCCTGATACACCCACGCGATATCCACGCGGGGCAGCGTCGTGAGGTTCGTGACATCGAACTCACTTTGCGCCGAATGCCTGCGCGCGGTCTTTCGGTAGTACGCCACGCCGGACGCATCCACGACCCCCAAGACGCCATAGCGGCCCGACTGGAAGGTATCGAGGCTGAGCGCATCGGTCTTCGTGACCTCGCGAGCCGAGTTGATCTCGTCGTTGAGGACCACGACCGTCCCCATGCCACGCGATTTCGGGTGCGCGGCCGCCAGGAACGCATCTTCGAGGTTGGCGGCGCCCTCGTACCCGAGCGTGCTCGGGTTGCGCATGGAGCCGACCACGACCACCGGCCGCTCGTCGCGCACCGTCAGATGCAGAAAATACGCGAGCTCTTCAAGCGTGTCGGTGCCGCTCGTGACAACCACGCCCGCCAGTTCAGGGTCGCTCTTATAACGCGCGTTGATGCGCTTGGCCAGGTCAACCCACTGCTCAAGTGTGAGTGCCGAACTCGAGGTGTTGGAAAATTGCTCGCCGTCAGCGCTGACCCGGCGATCGAGTCCTGGAATGGACGCAATCAGCTCCTGAACGGTCAGGCGTCCGCCAACCTTGTTGGAGATCGTGCCTCCGGTTGCGAAAAGGAACACCTTCGGCAGGGGAGCGGCTGGGGCCGCGGCCGGCGTCTGGGCGGCCGGGGTCACGGTCTGGGTGGACTGGGAAGCGACCAGCGCCGAGCCGGTCAGCAACAAGGCGATTGACGACGCAGCGGCGAGGGCGTAACGGTTCATGGCCGTTACTCTACCGCGACACTATTGCGCCCGGGAAGCCCTTGTCAGCCAGGCGCTCAGCTGACCGGCCGCTTCGTCCGGAGTTGCACCATAAAAGGGCATCAGCGCGGCGCGCCCGCCCGGCAATCGTGCGATCTGGGCCCTCCAGCGGTCGCGGCCAACTGCTGACGCCTCAATCACGTAGGCCCGGCCGTTGATCGTTTCCTTAAAACGTACGAGTGTGGAGGTGGAAGTTACTTGAGTCACGGCCGCGCGACGATTGTCGCGGACTACGGGAATGCGCGCAAGCGAAGCGCTGTACGAATCTGCACCTGTGTGTGTCGCTCTTCGCTTTTCTCTCAGCAAACTTCGCGGTTTTTCTTTTCGCGTGTTGGACGTCCACAGGCCTTCCACGATGTGTGCACAGGTTTTCCACAGAAGCCACGAAGCTGGGCCACAATATCGGTGTGCGTGCGCTGTTTCGATCGACCGTGGTCGCGGTGTTGGCCGTCGTGATCGGCACTGCGCCCGCCAGCGCGCAGGCGGTGATCTCCGGTTCGCCCGCGTTGGACGTTTTCCGGATCTTCCTGCGCGATGGCCGTGTGATGTCCAGCTATGGCGAATTCGCACAAGTCGAGACCGACCTGGTGTTTGTCGTTGCGCAGGGTCAGAAGGGCGGTGTCCAGACGCACGATCTCATCACCGTCCCGGTCGGGTCTGTGGACATGGAGCGTACAACGGCATACGCCAGTGCCCTGCGGATGGCCGAATATGCAGCGCTGCGCGGCGAGCGCGAATACCAGGCGCTCATCGCCGATATCACCCGCGCCATCGCCGCCCTGGAAGCCAGCGATGACAAGGACCGCCGGCTCGGGATCGCTCTGGTCGCGCGACGGCGCCTGCTCGCGTGGCCGATGGATCATTTCGGCTATCGTGCGGCCGAACTCCGCCAGATCGTCTCGATCATTGATGACGTGATTCTGGAACTCCAGGCCGCCACCGGCGCCTCCCACGTCTCAATCGACCTGGTCGCCTCGGTGATGCCGCCTCCGTCCGTGCCGTTGATGTCTGCGCCCACGCCGGCCGAGACGGTCGCGATGGCCCTGGTCGCGGCGGCCACGACGGATGTCGGGGTCGAGAAGCTGGCCCTGCTGCGCTCCGCCCAACGCGTCGCGGAATCACTCCCTGCGGCGGACGCGCACCTTCGGACCGACGTCGCGCGATTGCTCGACGAAGAAACCACACTCGATGCCGCTTATCGGACCCTGCTTCGCGAAGCCATGACCCGGGCGGATGCTGCGGTACGGCAAGGTCGGCCGGCGGTGATTCGGCGCCTTATTCTCGACGTTGAGTCGCGCGACGCAGGACTAGGCCACCGGCGGCCTCGCGACGTGGGCGCGACCGTGCGAAAGTTGTGGAGCGAGTCTGGACTGGCCGTGGACCAGCAACTGGCGTTTGAGCGGTGGGCACTCGTGAAAGACCGGCTCCGAGCGTACGACGCGCGTGTCAGGATGGCGAACCGCGCGTGGACGCACCATGCGCTCACCCTCTCGGCGATCACGAGCGGCGAGTCGTCCAGCCCGGGCAAGCTCGATGCGGCCGCGCGCGCGTTCAGCGAGTTGAACCGCGTACTCACGTCACTGCAACCGCCTGAGGAACTCGTCGAGGCCAACGGCATCTTTCTGAGTGCCGTACAGCTCGCGCAGCACGGCCTGGTGCTGGGGCAGCGGCTCTCTGTCGCGCCCAATCTCGAACTTTCGCGCAACGCGTCGGCGGCCATCAGGGGCGCCGAGTTGCTACGCACGGCTGGCGCCGTGAGCCTGGCGGTCGCCCTCAAGCCCCGAAGGGTACGGTGAGTACGCGGCGCCTCATTCGCGCGACCGACCTTGCGGGCTTTCGTCGGGCCGTGGCGGCGTTGGCGCTCGAAGGCGCTCCGCTTGAGGCGCGACGCCGTGTGGTAATCGTACCCACCCGCGCCTCGGTCGTGCTCCTGCGGCAGACGCTCGAACGGCAGACGATGCGCGCCGGACGGGCGACCGTCATCTGGCCCGACATCCTGACGCGTGACGAGTGGATGACGCGGCTGCACCTGACACTGCCTGGCGCCCCGCGCCTGCTCGCGCGTGTCGAACGCGACGTGCTCATGGCCGCGGCTGCCGATCGCACCGCACGTCGTCCGCGCATGGGCGGCGCGCCGTTCGCCCTGCGTCCGGCGCTTGTGGCCGTCATGCTCGACTTCTACGATGAACTCAGGCGGCGCCAGCGATCTGTCACTCGATTCCGCCGTGCGCTCTTCGACGAGCTGAAGGTCGAACGGGGCAGCGACCGCGGCAGCGAGAGCCTGATCCACCAGACGGCCTTCCTCGGGTTGTCGTTTCTGGCGTACGAACGCGCGGTGGTGGATGCGGGCGCACTCGACGAGCACCTGCTCCGTGCCCAGTTGCTGGCCCGTCGTCCCCAGTGGGCGGTTGATCACGTGGTGGTGGCGGTGGCCGACCATCCCACCGATCCGCGGGGTCTCTGGCCGGCGGATTTCGATCTGCTGGGTCGGTGGACGGGCCTGCGCGTGGACGTGGTCATGACCGACGAGACGCACGACGCCGGGTTTCGCGAACGGCTCGAACGCGAACTGCCCGAGATCGAAGAACATCGCGAACCCCCGGTGCCATGGTCACCCGTCGTCGTGCGCCCCGCCGGCGCCACAGACGGGGAGTGGTGTCA
>CAZAZR010000200.1:0-2991 GCA_964489685.1 uncultured Solibacteraceae bacterium
GAAGTGCGCCGCCAGGCTGCCGTCCTTGGTGACGGCCGTCCAGCCGTCGCCCAGCACTTTCACCTCGGGCCGCCCCATCGCCACCATCGGCTCGATCGCCAACACCATGCCCGCCGCCAGTTTCGGTCCGCGGCCAGGGAGCCCGAAGTTTGGAATGGGCGGCTCTTCGTGCAACTGCTCGCCGATCCCGTGTCCCACGAACTCACGCACGACCGAAAATCCGTGCGCTTCCACCCACTTCTGCACGGCGTGACTGACGTCCGACAACCGCCCGCCGACCTTCACTTCGGCGATGCCTCGCACGAGCGACTCGCGCGTGACCTTCAGCAACGCCTTCGTCCGCTCCGGCACCACACCTACCGGCACCGTCACCGCCGAATCACCGTAAAACCCATCGAGCTTGACCCCGATATCAATCGACACGATGTCGCCGTCGGCCAGCACCTGCTTCGACGATGGAATGCCGTGCACCACCACCGCGTTAACCGACGTACACAAGGTGGCGGGAAACCCGCGATACCCCTTGAACGCCGGCACGGCACCGCCGGCCCGTACCATCCGCTCGGCCAGCACATCCAGTTCCGCGGTCGTCACTCCCGGCGTCACCGCCGCCTCAAGCGCCTCAAGCACCTGCGCCACCAGCCGATTGGCGGCCCGCATCCGGGCAATCTCCGCCGCAGACCGCCAGCCGATCACCAGGCGCCTCCGACCATTACCGCGAGCCCCCCAGCACTGACGCCTCGGCCGCCGACAAGTCTGCCGCCACACCACCTTCGGTCTGATCCCCGTCCACCGACCGGAACGTATTCCGCCGATGATAGAAATCCAGAATCGACTGCGTGCTCCGCGCGTACACCGACAGCCGCTCTCTGACAACCGCCTCGTTGTCGTCGGTGCGCTGCACCAGCGCGCCTCCGCACTTGGCGCACACCTTCGTGCCCGGAGGCGCCGTCCAGCCGCACGCGCCGCAAATGCGGCGAATCTGCAGCCGCTTGACCAGCACGTCCTCGGCCACCTCAATGTCAACCACCACCAGCGGGGCCGTGTCATCGAGCATGGCGTCGAGCGCTTCGGCCTGCGCCACCGTCCGCGGGAACCCCTCGAGCACGAATCCGGCCCGCGTGTCAGGGCGGCTGAGCCGTTCGGTCACGATGCCGATCATGATCTCGTCGCCCACCAGCCGGCCGGCGTCCATCACCTCACGCGCAGCGCGCCCCATCTCGGTGCCCGCCTGCACGGCCTCGCGCAGGATGTCGCCCGTGGACACTCGCGGAATGCCCCGCGCCTTGGCGAACCGCTCCGCCTGCGTGCCTTTGCCCGCCCCTGGCGGTCCCAGCATCACCAGCCGCACCACGCCGTTGGTCCCGGCGCTCAACCTCGACGCCCTCGAATCCGAGTCTTCTTCATGAAGCCGTCGTAATGCCTCATGATCAGCTGGGATTCCACCTGCTGCACTGTATCCATCGCAACACCAACGATAATCAGCAGTGACGTTCCGCCGAAATAGAACTGCACGTTCATGCCGTTCGTGATCCAGCCCGGCACGATGGCGTCAAGCCGTTCACCGATAAACGGAATCGGCTCCACCTTGAAACCGGTCAACAGGAACTCGGGCAGCAACGCCACAATGGCCAGGTAAATCGCGCCGGCCAGCGTGATGCGGGCCAGGATGCCATCAATGTACTCGGCCGTCCGCTTGCCTGGGCGGATGCCCGGCACAAACCCGCCGTACTTCCGCATGTTCTCGGCCACATCGTCCGGATTAAAGATGATGGCCGTGTAGAAGTACGCGAAGAAAATAATCATCCCCACATACAGCAGGATGTAGAGCGGATAGCCCTGTCCCAACTGCGCCACGATTCCCCTCGCCAGAGCGTTATTGGCCAGAAAGGGCATCGACGCAATCGTCGCCGGGAACGCCAGAATCGACGAGGCGAAGATGACCGGCATGACGCCGCCGGTGTTCACCTTCAGCGGAATGTGCGTGCTGGCGCCGCCGTACATCCGCCGGCCGACCATGCGCCGGGCATACTGTACGGTCACCTTCCGGTGCGCGCGCTCCACAAACACGATGACCGCCACCACCATCACCATCACGGCGACCAGGGCAATCAACCGGAACAGCCCCATCTCGTTCGTCTGCAACTGCACGATGGTCGCGGCCACCGCGCTCGGCAAGCCGACGACGATGCCGGCGAAAATCAGCAATGACATGCCGTTGCCGATCCCGCGCTCGGTAATCTGTTCGCCCAGCCACATGACAAACACCGACCCGGTGGTCAGCGTCAGCACGGTCATCATGCGGAAACCCCACCCCGGATTGAACACGAGCGGCAAGCCGCCGGTCATGTTGGTGTTGCCTTCCAGGAAAAATGCAATGCCCAGACCCTGCACGATACTCAGCCCGATCGTGCCGTAGCGGGTGTACTGCGTGATCTTGCGCCGGCCCAGATCGCCTTCTTTCGAGAGGCGTTCCAGGTACGGCCACACCACCGTCAGCAGCTGCAGGATGATTGACGCGCTGATGTAGGGCATGATGCCGAGCGCGAAGATCGTCATCTGCGACAGGTTGTTCCCCGAGAACATGTCGTAGAGGCCGAACATCGTGCCCTGCGCCCGATCAGCCAGCTCAGCCAGCGCCGCAGTGTTCACACCGGGAGTCGGAATCTTGCTGCCGAGCCGGTAGACTGCGAGCAGGCCGAAGGTGAAGGCCACCCGCCTGCGCAGTTCCGGGACGGCGAAGATATTCTTGACGCTATCCATAGATTATCCGGCGATCACTTCCGCCACGCCTCCGGCCGCCGCAATCTTCTGCGCCGCCGTCTCGCTGAACTTGTGCGCACGCACGGTCAGCTTCTTGGTCACGTCGCCGCGACCGAGCACCTTGATCAGCGCGCGCTTCTCGCGCACCAGGCCGCGCTCACGCAGCAGCTCAGGCGTCACGTCGGAACCGGCATCAAACACCTCCACCAGCGTGTCGAGGTTGACAAT
>CAZAZR010000200.1:3001-6219 GCA_964489685.1 uncultured Solibacteraceae bacterium
GTGAATCCGCGCTTGGGCACCCGGCGGTGCAGCGGCATCTGGCCGCCCTCGAACCCGCGCTTGAAGCTGAAGCCCGACCGCGACTGCGCGCCCTTGTGTCCCCGGCCGGCCGTCTTGCCGTAACCGGAACCATGACCGCGTCCAACGCGACGTTTGCTGTGTTTGGCGCCCTTGGGAGGACGCAGATTATTGAGTGACATCGTTACTCCTGAACTTCAACCAGATGCCGTACGGTGCGCAACATGCCACGGATCGACGGAGTGTCCTGCACCGTGACCGAGTGCCGGATGCGCCGCAGTCCGAGCGACCGCAGCACCACAGCCTGCGACTTGTTGAACCCGATCGGGCTCTTCAACTGCGTGACGGTCACGTAGGCGACTTTCACGGGGGCGGTCTTCGCGCGTGCCATCGATTATGCTCCCACCAGATCTTCGAGTTCCTTGCCGCGGAGCCGGGCGATTGCGCTCGGGTCCTTCAGTCGCGACAACGCATCAAACGTCGCCCGCACCACGTTGTGGTGATTGGCTGAGCCCAGCGACTTGGTCAGCACGTTATGAATGCCCGCCGATTCCACGACCGCGCGCACCGCGCCACCGGCAATGATGCCCGTGCCGTCTGGCGCGGGCTTGAGCAGCACGGCGCCCGCGCCGAACTTGCCCAGCACCTCATGCGGGATGGACGAGCCCGACATCGGCACGCGAATCAGGGCCTTCTTGGCGGCTTCAATGGCCTTCTTGATGGCCGAGGGCACTTCCTTCGCCTTGCCAATCCCGAACCCCACCACGCCGGCGCCATCACCCACCACCACCAGGGCGCTGAAGCTCATGTTCTTACCGCCCTTGACGACCTTCGTCACACGGCCGATGTTGACGACGGTGTCCTTCAGTTCGATCTGGGACGCGTCAATTTTGTCGCGAAATTCCATAATCTGATCTCCGGCCTAAAACTCGAGTCCCGCTGCGCGCGCCGCTTCCGCCACGGCACGCACACGGCCGTGATACAGACGCCCGCCGCGATCAAACACCACGCGCGTAATGCCCTTTTCCTTCAGGCGCTCCGCGATAATCCGCCCGATGGCTTCGGCCCCCGCTTTGTTGCCGCCGCGCACCTCGCCCGTGAACTGCGCCTTGAGGCCTGGTTCCGCGGTCGACGCCGCCGCCACCGTCGCGCTCGACTGGTCGTCGATCACCTGCGCATAGATATGCGACACGGACCGGAAAACGGCCAGACGGGGCCGCTCAGCGGTACCCGTAATCCTCTTGCGTTGCCGGACGCGGATTCGCTCGCGGCGGTCGCTCTTTGTTTTGATTTTCATGACAACTACGCCCCCGTCTTTCTCACACCACAGTGCACTTATGCGCCTGTCTTCCCGACCTTCTTCTTCAGCACTTCGCCCATGTAGCGAACGCCCTTCTGCTTGTACGGATCGGGCTTGCGCAGCCGGCGGATATTGGCCGCCACTTGTCCAACCAGCTGGCAGTCCACGCCCGTCACCGTGATGTGCGTCTGCTTGTCCACCACCAGGTCAATGCCCTTGGGCACCTCAAACACCACCGGGTGCGAGTACCCCAGCGCGAAGACCACCTGCGACCCCTTCAACTCGGCGCGGTACCCGACGCCGACGATGTCGAGTTCGCGCTTAAAGCCCTCGGTGACACCGACAACGGCGTTCGCCACCAGACTGCGGGCGAGGCCGTGGAACTTGCCCCACTCCTTGCCTTCCTGCTCCTGCGTGGCCACAAGTTCGGCGCCCTTGAGCTCGAACGTGATCCCCGGCGGCAGGGGCTGCTTCAACGAGCCTTTCGGCCCCTTGACCTCAACGGCCCCGGCACTCACGTTGACCGTGACGCCCTTGGGCACTGGAATAGGTTTCTTGCCAATTCGGGACATATGCGTTCTCACCAAATATTGCAGAGCACTTCGCCACCGACGCCGGCCTTCACCGCGTCACGGCCGGTCATCACACCGTGCGACGTCGTCAGGATGCTGGTGCCCAGGCCGCCCATGACCCTCGGCACGTCGTCGCGGCCAAAGTAGACCCGACGGCCAGGCCGGCTGACGCGGCTGATGCCCGCGATCACCTGCTCACCCCGCGGGCCGTACTTCAGAAAGATCCGGATGACCGGACCGTCGCTCTCGGCGACCGGTTCAATCATCTTGTATCCCTGGATGTAGCCTTCGCGCTCGAGAATGCGCGCGATCTCGGCCTTCAGGCGTGAGGTCGGCACATCAACACGCGCGTGGCGCGCGTTGACGGCATTCCGGAGCCTGGTCAGCATGTCTGCGATCGGATCGGTCATGTCAGTCGTCCTTCAGTCTGTTGCAAATACCCAGAGCAGCCCTACCAGCTGCTCTTGATCACGCCGGCGACTTCGCCACGCAGCGCGTGTTCACGGAAGCAGAGGCGGCACAAAGCGAACTTGCGCATGTAGGCGCGCGGCCGCCCGCATCGCCGGCAGCGATTCCGCCGCCGCACTTCGAACTTGAGCCCCTGGGCATCCTTGACGCGTTTTGCAGTCGTGGCCATCGATATCGTCCTTTTCCCGTCCGGAACTAGTTCTGGCGGAACGGCATGCCCAGCAGCTGCAGCAACCGTCGCGCTTCTTCGTTGGTCTTGGCCGTCGTGACGACCGAAATGTTCATCCCGCGGTTCTTGTCCACCTTCATGTAGTCAATCTCCGGAAAGATCAACTGGTCGCGCAGGCCAAGCGTGTAGTTGCCTCGCCCGTCAAACCCCTTCGGCGAAATGCCCCGGAAGTCGCGCACGCGGGGCAGTGCCACCGCAATCAGGCGATCCAGGAACTCGTACATCCGCTGACCGCGCAGGGTCACCATCGCGCCGATGGGCATGTTCTCGCGCAGCTTGAACTGCGCGATCGACTTCTTCGAGCGCGTGATCGCCGCCTTCTGGCCAGTGATCTTGCCCAACTCCTCGGCGCCGGTCTCGACGATCTTGCCGTTCTGCGTGCCTTCGCCCAGGCCCATGTTGACCACCACCTTGGTCACCTTGGGCACAGCCAACAGGTTCGTGTACCCGAACTCCTGGGTCAACGCCGGCACGACGTCCTTGACGTAACGTTCTTTCAGGCGGCTCATTTGTCCACCACTCCCTTGCACTTGCGACAGGTCCGCACTTTGCGGCCGTCTTCCAACAACTGATGCCCGATGCGCGTGGCCGCTCCGCACTGGGGGCACACGAGCTGGACTTTGGCGGCCGC
>CAZAZR010000201.1:0-6090 GCA_964489685.1 uncultured Solibacteraceae bacterium
GGCGGGGCGGGCGCGGAAATTCCGCGTTTGCGACGGCCACCAACCGGGCTCCCCGCAAACATGAACCGGGCGAATCGGGCGAGGCGCGTACGCTGCGCCTGCGATTGAAACTGCTCGCTGACGTCGGGCTTGTGGGATACCCGAATGCAGGCAAGTCCACACTGATCGCCCGCATATCGGCGGCCAAACCCAAGATCGCGGACTACCCCTTTACGACACTGACGCCGAACCTCGGTGTGGTGAGTCTCAACGACGACCGGAGCTTCGTGGTGGCCGACGTACCAGGCCTCATCGAAGGCGCACACGAGGGCCACGGGCTGGGAATGAAGTTTCTCGCGCATCTGGAACGCACCAAGGTGCTGGTCCATGTCATTGACGTGTCGTCGTTCTCGGGACGCGACCCGGTCAGCGACTTCGATGTCATCCGCCGCGAGTTGAAGATGTTTCAGGGCAGCGGCGACGACATGGCCGAGGCGCTGGCCTCCAAGCCGCAGATCGCCGTCGCCAACAAGATCGATGCGCTCGACGACCCTGAACGGCTGAAGAAGCTGACCAGACACCTCAAGAAACAGAAGGTCCCGCTCTATCCCATCTCCGCAGTGACAGGAGAGGGACTGCCGGCACTGCTCGAAGCCATGTGGGCGGCTGTCGCGGCGCACACGGAGTCGCAGCCGCAGTGAGCCTCGTCCGACAGGGCTGGCTCGGAGGCACGTTCGACCCGATTCACTGCGGCCACCTCGACGTGGCGCGGGTCGCGCGCGAGGCCATGGCCCTCGACATCGTGCACCTGGTTCCGGCACGCGTCCCCCCTCACCGGTCGGCCCCACACGCAACACCGAGTCACCGGTTGGCCATGGTGACACTGGCCGCGAAGGCTCACGCCTGGCTCAGGGTGTCGGACATCGAGATGGCGGCCACGACCCCGTCGTACACCGTGGACACGCTCGATCGGCTTGCCACTCAGGGCGTGTCACTGGGCGCCTTGTATGTGGTCACAGGCGCAGACGCGTTCGCGGGTATTCTGTCGTGGAAAGACGCTGACCGATTGCTCACACGCTGCCACTTTGTCGTCGTGTCGCGCCCCGGGCACCCGGCGCCCGCCTTGCGTCTGGCGCTGCCAACCCTGGCCGTCCGAATGCGCAACCCAGGTGAGGACGACCAGCAGGTGCAACCGAGTATCTTTTTAGTGGACGCGCCAACGGCGCCGGTGTCTTCTACCGAAGTCCGGGCCGTGGCGTCAGCCGGATCGTCGCTTGAGGGATTGGTTCCGACGACGGTCGCCGAATACATCGAGAGAAACGATCTCTACCGAGGAGTCGCATGAGTAAGACCGCCAGGCCCGCGCGTACCGCCACCCCCCGTACCACTTCTGCTGTTCGTGCCAAAAAGGCCAGTGTCAGGAAGCCGGTCAAGGCCAAAGCCAAAGCCAAGGCCAAAGCCAAGGCGCCAGCCAGGCGGCCGGCGGCTCCACCCAGGCCAAAGTCGAGCCCGGTTCGGGCGGCCGCTGCGCCCGCGCCAGAAAAGCGCGCGGCCAAGCCGCGACTGCCAGCAGACGTCAAGGCGGCGATTGCGGCAGCGCAGGAAAAACTGGCTGTCGATCTCACGGTCCTCGACTTGCGCAACGCGACAGCCTTCACCGACTTCTTCATCGTCTGCACCGGGACGAACACAAGACAGGTCCAGGCGATTGCTGACGGCATCGAGGCCAGCCTCAGGGCCGGCGGCCAGAAGCCGGCGCTTGTCGAGGGGTACCGGCGCGGCGAGTGGATTCTGATGGACTACTTCAGCTTCATCGTCCATATCTTCCTGCCGACGCGGCGGACGTTTTATGCGCTGGAGCGGCTGTGGGGCGGAGCAGAACCGATCGAAGTTTCTGCACCCTGAGTCCGCCGCACTCCGCGCAGAATCTGCACACGTCGCGGCCGTAGGCCGCGGAGCGCTCCTGCCAGCCCCAACCGGACGCTGGCAAGCTTCTTGGACGCAGTCGCCCCGGTGGCGATCGATCGATGGGCCGACGCGGCGCTTGCCGCGTTGTTTGATCCGGCGTGCGCCGCCTGCGGACGCGGTCTGGGGGTCGGTCGAAGAGGACCGGTGTGCGGCCTGTGCTGGAACGCCATCCGGACGGTCAGCGCCCCATGGTGTGACCGCTGCGGGGAACCGCTGAAGTCCTGGCGCATCACCCCTTCCGACAGCTGCGCACGTTGCCTCGCCCACCCGCCTCAATTCGACCAGGCACGGGCCTGCGGGCTCTACGAGGGCCCTCTGCGACAAATCGTCCACGCCCTCAAGTACCGCGGCTATCGTTCGCTGGGGGCGCCCCTGGGCCTTTTGATGCGCCTGGCAGGCGGGGGCCTGCTGGCCGATGCCGATGCGGTCGTGCCCGTGCCCCTGCACCCGTGGCGACGGGTACGCCGTGGGTTCAATCAGGCGGATGAACTGGCAATGGCGGTCGGCTGGCCGGTCTGGCGGCCCTTGAAGCGATGGTCGCTACGCGTGCCTCAGGCGGGACTGAGCGGTGACGACCGGCGGGCCAACGTCATTGGCGCCTATGCGCTGTCGCGGGTACGCGCCGGTCCACGCTCGGGGCGCCCCCGACGTGTGGTCCTGATCGACGACGTGATGACGACGGGCGCGACGCTGGATGCGTGCAGCCGCGTGTTGCGCGGCGAAGGTGTGGAGTGGATTGGCGCGCTGACCGTGGCGCGTGCCGTGACGCTTACCGCCGCGTCAGCCGGGGTAACACCGCAGCCTCGACCGCCGCACACACGTCGTCTTTTGACGCCTCGCCATTGATCAGCACCCAATCCAACTGCTGGGCCTGGCGGCGGTAGCTCTCGCGGACACGGGCCAGGAGGGACAGGTCCCGCTCGTAGCGATCCCGGCCTGTGGCCTTGCGCTGCACGGCGGTCTCGGGCGCGATGTCGAGCAGGACGGTGATCGTCGCCGGCGGCAGGTAACGCTGGATGTCGTTGAGCCAGGCGGGATCGAGCCCGTGCGCCTCACCGTATGCAATGCTGGACGCCCGGTAGCGGTCGCACATGACGACGGCGTCGGCGGCAAGCCACATCTCGATCTTCGGCAGGAACTCGCAGCGATTGGCGACGTAGAGCAGTTGCATCACGTCGGGGCCAAACTCGCGCTCGCCGGCCAACGCCCTGGCAATCTCGCGGCCGATCGGCGTTTCGTAGTCGGGGAACGACAGCGGATGCACCTTGCGGTCCTGTTCGATGCGCGCGCGCAGGTGCCGGGCCTGAGTTTCCTTGCCGCTCTGATCGAGGCCTTCAAACGCAATCAACATCACTCGTCCCACTGCAACATGTCATCAACGGTCTGTCGGCGTCGCACCACTCGCCAGCCGGCGCCGTCCACCATGGCCTCGGCCGCGATGGGCCGCCGATTATAGTTCGACGCCATTATCGCCCCATAGGCGCCCGTATCCCGGACGGCCAGCACATCGCCGACGGCGACCGCCGGCAATTCCCGGCCCCGGCCAAGCGTGTCACTGGTCTCGCACACAGGGCCCACGACATCACACGCGATCGAGGCACCTTCGTGCGGTTCCACGGCCTCAATGCCGTGCCACGCGCCGTACAAGGCCGGGCGTAACAGGTCGGTCATCCCCGCATCGACGATCACGAACCAGCGGCCGTCGGCCTGTGACTTCATGTCCACGACACGCGTGAGGAGGACGCCTGCGGGGGCCGTGATCCAGCGTCCTGGTTCGAGAATCAGGCGCAGTCCCGTGGGACGGACCACCGGCAACACGGCGGCCGCGTACTCGTCCACCGACAGCGCAACCTGGCCTGATTCGTACGGAATGCCCAGGCCTCCACCCACGTCGAGGTGCTCGAGAGCCATGCCCTCCGAGGCGAGCGCCCGCGCCAGATCGGCGATCGCGGCGGCGCCCAGGCGCAGCGGTTCTGCACTCGTGATCTGCGAGCCGACGTGTACGTGAAGGCCGACCACGTGCAGGTGGTCTCTGGCCGCCATGGCGGTGGCCATGCCGTGTGCGTGTGCGGGGGTCATGCCGAACTTGTTGGCCCGAAGGCCCGTGGAAATGTGCGGATGGCTGCCGGCGTCCACGTCGGGGTTAATCCGCAGGGCCACACGCGCGCGTGTGCCATGCGCCCGGGCGATCGCGTCGATGCGCTCCATTTCGCCGGGCGATTCGGCATTGATCGCCTTGAGGCCCAGGGTCACGGCCCGCACCAATTCGTCGTGGGTCTTGCCGACGCCCGTGAACACGATCTGATCCGGACGGAATCCGGCGCGAAGCGCGACGTCGATTTCGCCGCCGGAATTGGCGTCGGCATGGGCGCCGTGATTCCGGATCTCCCGCACAACCGCCAGGGTGGCGTTGGCCTTGATGGCGTAGTGGAGATCGTGCGGGTAGCCCGCAAATGCCGCGTCCAGTTCGCGCACGCGCGCACCCAACTGCGCCCGGCTGTACACGTGCAGCGGCGTACCGGCGGCGTCGGCCATCGCCGAGAGCGGCACGTCATCGCACATCAGTGCGCCGTGGCGGCGGTGGAATCCAGGCACAGGGCCCCTGATTGTAGCCCAGCACTCTGCCGTCGTTCGTCGCAGGGCGGGGCGGTTTCCACGATATGATTTGCGGTCACGGCCCGTCTGATGTCATCCGATTCCCTCCCCGCGCCAAACGAGGCCATGGACGCCTTGATCGCCCGCTGCCTGGCTGGGGACCAGACCGCATGGGAGGAAATTGTACGGACGCATCGCCGCAAGATCTTCAATCTGGCGTACAAATTTGTCGGCCGGCACGACGAAGCCGAAGACCTGACCCAGGATGTGTTCATCAAGATTTTCAAGGCGCTCCATACCTTCGACCGCCGCGCCAACTTCCAGACCTGGCTCATCAGCATCAGCCGGAATCTGTGCATCGATCACTACCGCTCAGTCCGCAAGGAGCGCGCCACGATGGCGCGGGGCGTGGACGCCTCAGAACTGTCGCCGGTCTCGCACGAACGCACACCGCTTGGGGAGCTCGAACAGGTCGATTTGAAGTCCCTCATTCGCCAGGCGATGGCGGAACTGCCGGCCACGTTGCGTCAGGCGGTGACGCTGCGAGACCTGCAGGAGTTCTCGTACCAGGAGATTGCCGACCAACTGGGACTTCCCGAAGGCACCGTCAAATCGCGTATCAATCGAGGGCGGCTTGAACTGGCCCGTCAAATCCGCCGTCTTCAATCTCACAGGCCGCCGGGCTCCATGGCTTCGCGCGGAGGAACCGAATGAATGTTACGACTTCTCGTCACGGCAACGTGGTGGTGGCACACGTCACCGAAACGCGGCTGACCTATCCCATCCTCTCCGACTTCGCGACCACGGTCGCAGGGTTGGTCGCCGCCGGGGAAAAGCAAATCCTGGTGGATCTCTCCACCGTGAGCTATGTGGACAGCGCCACGATTGGCTGCCTCATGGACCTGTACCGGCAGGCCAGCACCGCGGGAGGCCAGTTGAAGCTCTCGGGCGTGCAGAAACGGGTGGAGACCATGCTGACCATGACCGGGGCCCACAACTTCCTTCAGGTCTACGCCGACCAGGCGACGGCCTTGGCCAGTTTCGGAGGCTGAGATGCGCACGATCACCACCAGCGCCGGCACCCCTGTGGACACCGACGGCGACGTGCTCGCCGTGATCGAGGCCATTTCGCGCGATCTCGTTCGGCGCGCCGATCTCGACTACGGCTTCGAGGAAGTCGAACGCGAGTTCCAGCACCTGATCAACCAGCTCACGCCGGACGAATTGCGGATCTACCTGAAGGAAAGCCTGTTCATGAGCTTCAACCGGTTCGAGAACGAACGGCTGATGGCCGTGGTGCGTCGGGCCAGCGAAGCGACAGACAGCGACTGAAGCGGTGGGGGTCGGCGCCTGGCCGCTAGCGCGCGGACTGACGCACGGGAACGGCGGCGGCAACTGCCGAGACCGGGTCGCGCGAGTCGACAAGACGCCACGCGTCGCTCCGGCGGCGCAGTTCGGTCGCGAACGCGGTATGAAGGGCGTGGCCGCCCCGCTGCACCACCAGATGCCCGCGGAAGGTCTGCTGCATGTTCCAGTATGGCGCGCCAC
>CAZAZR010000202.1:0-6020 GCA_964489685.1 uncultured Solibacteraceae bacterium
TGATAAGGAGAGGTTATGTCACCGCAACAGCCACTTCATACGGGCTATCGACGATGACGAGGGTCATCGGCCGACTGAAGCGACGTAAGGCGCTGCAGGTGGTTGGCGAGGGCGACGAGCAACGATTCGTGGTGCGGCAGATCGAGCACCACGATCACCGCTGACGTCTGGTGGCGCCGCCGGGCACGGGAAACCACTGTGCCGCCAAGTGCACGACTTCGTACCACTCCACCCCTGCGGCGGACTTCTTGAACGTGGCCTGACGCCGTGTTCCGCACGACGAGAGCAGCGCCACGACGGTCTCGACATCGTCACAGCCGTCGTCCTGACACCGCACTTCGGCGATGAAGAGTCGGTCGTCCTCGCCAGGCATGAGGGCAAACTCCAGGCGTTTTCTCAAGCGGTCAATGGCTTCGCGGTCCGGCGCCGATGGGCCAATAGTGATGTCGAGCATGCGCTTGTTATATGGGCATCGCCGGTGTCAGCGCGGTGTCGTCTGCGATGGTGTGTGGCGTCGAAGCGCACCCGTCCGCAGTGCCGACTGCCACCGTGCCTGTAGTGCGGGTCTCGCTACGCTGGCAGCACGTCATGCCGATCAAGATTGCCACCAAACGACAAACACTCGGCCAGGTGCTGGTCTGTCTGGGTTGTTGCTGCGGCCGTGAGGACCGTGGACGCCCGGGGATACCACTCGAGTGGCTCAAGGCCGAATGGAAGCGAGGGGGCGTGTTGAAACACGTTCACCTGTCCATCAGTGGATGTCTCGGACCCTGCGATGTCCCCAATGTGGTTGCCATCGTGCGCCCGGAGGGACAGGAGTGGTTCGCCGAGATTGATCGCGATGAGTACTACGCGGTGTTGCTCCAGTGGGCGCGCGCCTCAGCCGAGGCCGGCGTGCTGCTCGAGACGCCCGCGCTGCTGCGGCACAAACGGTTCGAACGATTTCGATCGGTGACGGCCGAGGTGGTGGCGTGAGTCATCTGCGTGCGTTCGTCGTGGAGTGGGGCATTCACCTCGCCGAGGTGGGACTGCTGCTCGCGGTCACGGGGTTCGTCCTCGCGTGGATCCGTCATCGCGTCGGCGTGGCGTGGGTGCGGCGCGTCCTCGGCCGCAGCGATCTGCTCGGCTTGATGTCAGGGGCGGCCCTCGGCGTGGTGACTCCGGTATGTTCGTGCAGTGTCGGTGCGCTCTACGCGACGCTGCTGCACAACGGCGCCTCCACACGATCGGCGGCCGCGTTCCTGTTTGCGGCGCCGGCCACCAACGAGGTGGTGCTGGTGGCGGTGGTGCTGGCGTTTGGCGCCTCCGGCGCGGGTCTCTATCTGGCGGCGGGTGTCACCGCGGCCATGCTGACCGGCCGTTTCGCCGAGCGGTTGCATTTGCGGCCGTGCGAGAGTTGCGTGGCCGCGATGCAGGCTGACTGGTCCGACCTCTCTCAGCCAGTCTGGCGCCGCGCGCTTCTCGACACGCGACGCCTGGTGACGACGATGGCTCTGCCGGTCGCGGTGGGCGCGGCGCTGGCGGCGGCTCTGCACGTCTGGTCATGGGACCCGGCCACTGTCCTCAGTGGGGTGGGCCATACCGCCTGGGCACCCGTGGCCGCCGCGATGGTCGGGCTGCCTCTGCACGTTGAACCCGGCATGGTCGCCGCGCTCATCGTGCCGCTCGCGACCAGCGGTCTCGCGCTGGGCACGTTGATCAGCCTCACGATGGCCATCACCGTTGCGTCAGTGCCCGAGAGCGCCATGCTTCGCTCCATCGTGGGCTGGCGCGGCGTGGGCACCCTCGCCGTCTGGTACATCGTCTACACGTCGTCGATCGGCATCCTTGTCAATACGTTCTGGAGTTGAAGTCATGGTCAGTTCTGCTGTCGTTGATCGCGTTCCCGTCACGGTGCTCACCGGCTTTCTTGGTGCCGGCAAGACCACGTTGCTCAATCGCATCCTCACCGAACACCACGGCAAGCGCATTGCCGTCATCGAGAACGAATTCGGGGAAGTCGGGGTTGATCAGGCCCTGGTCATTGGTGCCGAAGAAGAGATCTTTGAGATGAACAACGGCTGTATCTGCTGCACCGTTCGCGGCGATCTCATCCGGCATTCTTGGCACGCTGATGAAGCGGCGTGACCGCTTCGACTACATCCTCATTGAAACGACCGGCATGGCGGACCCCGGCCCCGTCGCGCAAACGTTCTTCGTTGACGAGGAGATGAAACGGCATCTGGCGTTGGACGCGATCGTGACCCTCGTCGATGCCAGACACGTGCTTGACCATATTGACGATCAGGATGAGGTGAAGGCGCAGATCGCGTGTGCCGACGTGATCCTGCTCAACAAGGTCGACCTCGTATCGGCCGACGACCTGGATCGACTCGAAGCGCGGTTACGTGGCATGAACACCGCTGCAAAGATCCATCGCACCCGTGATGCCGCCATTCCGGTGGACCACATCCTGGACCAGGGCGGGTTCAACCTGACACGTGCGATGGATCTCGATCCCGCGTTTCTCGATCCGGAGTACCCATTCGAGTGGGCGGGCATCTACGACTGCCCGCCAGGCGTGGTGACACCGTGTCTGATAAGGAGAGGTTATGTCACCGCAACAGCCACTTCATACGGGCTATCGACAGCTATGTTGTGTGGTAGTGTGCAGGCAATTCGCAGAAAATGCTCAGAGCGGCGGTCGCTCGGAGAAATGGGGAACTGGAATGGCAAAACTTCTAAAATCGCTCGTTTATGTCCTGGTTGTCGGGATACTGCCGGCTACAGGGGCCGCCCAGCCCGTTGTGCGGCCTGATTTCTCTGGCACCTGGGTTAAGCACGTGAAGACCCCGAAGCCTGGAGCCCTTCGGGAGGTGGTCTTGGTTACCCAGGATGCATCCGGAATGAGGGTGCGCTTCTCGGTAGAGGGCCGTACAGAGAGCGAGTCGGTCCGGTACGAATTCGGGCGGAATGCGGTCCAGGAGTCTCCGGTACCCAGCATTCAGGCGGTCATCACCACCACTTGGCAGGGCGAAACTCTGAAGGCGTCAACCCAGGTAACATCCCGGTCAGGGGTTCGCAATTTTGACCACCTTTGGTCCCTTGATAGAGACGGCGAGTTGACAATAGCGACTGTGACCCCAGCAACTGCCGACGCGCCAATCCGGTCGACCGTAAGCGTGTATAGAAGAAAATAGAGTGGTCAGGCGTATTGTTGAGGAGGTGCGTCATACCCTTCGTTCGCTCAGGCTCAAGCCTGTGGTGCCCGCGGTCGTCGTATCGACGGTCGGCCTTGCAATCGCCGTAAACGTTTCCCTGTTTTCAGTAGTTGATGGACTCCTGTTCCGTCCACTCCCCTACAGGAACGCGCACGAGATCGTGCACGTTCAATTGGATTCCTTTGCTCGGGCTTCGGTTCCCCGATCTGAGCGAGAGGCAATTATCGATCGCGCGAACCGGTCCGGTCTCTTGGTCAATCGAGCAGAAGCAGGCGTTGACCTCATGTTCGACCCGACATCTGATGCGGTTGCCGAGTGGGGCCTGCGCCCCGCGAGCATTGAGCCGGCTGTATTTGACTTGTTGGGTGTCGAACCGTTCTTGGGGCCTCGATTTGCCGCCGTAGGAGCGGCTGATCCGGCCGCGGTGTTGATTGGATATGACATTTGGGTGGCCCGATTTCACCGCGACCCAGGCATCATAGGGAGGCTCCTCGATTTGCCGCCCTCTCGAAGGGGCGTCCGATGGAGAGTTGCCGGTGTCATGCCCCGCGGCTTTTCTTTCCCGACCGCCGCCAACATGTGGGTTCAAGCCGAGAGATCCTACGATCAGCTTCGGCCTTATGCGCGACTCGCTACGGGAGTCAGCATAGAGCAAGCCCGCGCCGGACTTCCCGGCGTCACTCTAACGCCCCTGAGGGAGCACGTGCGACCGGGTGGCGCGCTCGCGCTCGGCTTCCTGTTTGTTGGGGCAGCCCTTCTCTTTGCAGTAGCGCTCGTGCAAGTTTCCGGGTTGCTGCTCGTTCAGTCCCTGAGTCGAGTTCAAGAATTCGGTGTTCGCATTGCCCTCGGCGCGTCAAAAAAAGACCTAGTGTGGCAGTCAACAACGGAGGCTCTACTCCTCATCGGGTTCGCAACCATATTAGGTCTATTAGTGGCCGGTCCGCTCACCGCTCTCGTCGTTCGGTCACTCCCACCTGAAATTGCAAACGGCCAACGACTGGACCTCGGATGGCGAACTCTGGTGTGGGCAGTCGGTATAGCCGGCTTGAGTCTTGCAATCTTTACCTGGATCCCACTAGAAATCATCCGGCGGCTTCCCGCTGCCCGGCTGCTCCACAACAACCTTGCCTCGTTGAATACACTGCGGCCTCGGTTCGTCCAAACGATCCTGTTTGTTGGTCAAATTACGATTGTCACAGCTTTGATGTACCTCACCGGCCTCATGGTTCGCACCTATTCGAACACTGTGAACGCCGATTTGGGATTTGATCCGCAAAACCTGTACGCTGTTCAATTGTCTCGCGGCGACAACCTGGTGTTCGGAAATAGTCGTGCTAGCCTGGACCGTCAAAGGACTCTCGTTGACGAGACGCTTCGCGACCTCGCCGGACTGCCTGGCGTTGCAGCCGTGGCCGGCAGCCACTCGTGGCCGATGAAGCCCAGAGGTCTCGTCACAGACACGTTTCCATCCGGCATCGATCCGGACCAGCGACCAATTGTCGGGCGCTACGTCGTCGTTACGCCGGGATATTCTTCCATAATGGGCCACCGGCCAGGGTCGGGCTCAGAACCGACTGCGGCAGAGCTCTCAGCTCAAGCCGGCTCGCCAAGCGCACAGCAACTTGTTGCCGTTAATGAGACCTTAGCTCGTCAACTCTCCGCCTTCGGTTCCCCCGTCGGCCAAGTCTTGCGAAACCGCTTTCGAGTCGTGGCCGTTCTGCCAGACTTTAGTCTTGAAAATGCCGGATTGTCTCCGGCACCCACCGTGTTTCACTACCTGCCGCCTCCTGCGACGCCAACGGTCTTGCTGTTTCGTCTGATGCCCGGAGCGACGCTGGAAAGCGCTGGGGTTTCCGCGTTACTCAGTCGTGTCTGGGGCAACCACGCAAGGACGCCCTTCGCGGTGGAAACAGCAGTGTACTTGGCGGCTTCGGACCAACGTGCACGAGCCTTTCTGCTGTCGCTTGTGGCGTTGATGACAATCCCGATGGTCACCGTTGGAATCGCTGGCGCGATAGCGTTTTCTGTAAAGCAGCAGACGCCTGAGATCGCTTTGCGCCTCGCTATCGGTGCTCAACCTGGGGGAATTCGAAACGCTGTTATTGTTCGCGCCCTAAGGCATTCGGCTATCGGAGTGTCAGCCGGTCTCGCTCTAAGCTTAGCGATCGCCCATCTGTCGAGGAATTCACTGGCTGGAGTTGATCCCATCGACGCAGTGACGATAGCAGGCTGCGCTCTGGTTGTGCTATTCGTTGCGACCATAGCTGCAGCAATTCCGGGCCGTCGCGCGAGTCGCATTGACCCAGCTCTGGCTCTCAGGCACGGCCACTCCCAGTGAGATCCTGATACCCCCGCCTTCTATATTCTGCCGCAATCCCCTTGCAGGGGACTGCGTTGCTCGTTGGATGCCAACAGCGGCAATTCGTGACCGACAAATTAGAACCCGGCAATCAACGGCGAGATGCCTCAGCGATGATGCGCCAGCAGACGAAGTGTAACTTTCCTTCGGTTCCGCGATATATCTTCACGATGAATGACGTGGAGGCGCTCTACCGGCGACATGCCCCGGCGGTCTACCGCTTCGCGTTGTCGCTGTCGGGTAGCCGAGCGGCGGCCGAGGATCTCACGTCCGAGACCTTTGTGCGCCTTTGGACGGCCCGTGATCGAGTGGACGTGACTACGGTCGTTGGTTATCTCTTTACGATCACCCGTCATCTCTATCTGCAGGGTGCTGCGCGCGATCAGCGACGCGCGCCACTGGTGGGCTGGTTGCGCCGCTCGAAAACTAGACCAGTCCACCGCTCGAAAAGTAGACCACCT
>CAZAZR010000203.1:0-5975 GCA_964489685.1 uncultured Solibacteraceae bacterium
GGCAGTTGGTGTCAGACGCCTGGCTGCGGCTGGCCACACGCCGCTTCGTGCGCGACTCGGGTGACACGCCGAACAACTACGGATTCACGTTCTGGACGCACAACGGCGAGTCAGGCGTCCCGTCCGACCTGTTCATGTCACGCGGCCACAACCTGAATCATAGCTACATGATTCCGAGTCTCGATCTGGTGGTGGCTCGACTGGGGAACGACAACCGGCGCCAAACCAGCGGCCCCCCGCTGGCCACGGCACTGATTCAGCACATCGTCGCGGCGTTCTGACGACCCTGCCGGCATTGACGGTCGCCTGCTGTTTGAGCTGTTCGCCTTCTGGCTGGTTACGGCGAAGGCGATGAAGGGCGACCGGGAGAAGTGCATCAATGCCGGGGCGTCGGACTGTGGCCGTCGCAGCCATGAGTAGTATCATGATATCATTCACGGGTGCCGCGCAAGCTCCGGGAACTTGTAGCCGAGTTGATTCGAGCGGGCTTCGTGGGTCGTGGCGGCAAGGGGTCTCACCGGAATTTCCTGCATCGGGCGGGCGTTCGGGTCACCCTGTCCGGGCGGCTGGGTGACGACGCCAAGCGATACCAGGAACAAGAAGTGGCGCAGCGCATAGCCACGGCGCGCGCCGCGGAAAGAGGACGGAAATGAAACGGGAAAAAAAGTCGGTCGCGCGCGACTACCTGCGGATCGTCGAATGGAGCCCGGAGGACCGGTGCTTTGTCGGCAGCGCACCGCCTCTGATCGGCCGCTGCTGCCATGGTCCGACCGAGGTGAGTGTTCTCAAACAGCTGAAGCGAATCGTGGACGAGTGGATCCGGCTGAGGGACGAAGCGGGCATCGCCCTGCCAGTTCCTGAGGGCTCCGGAACTTTCAGCGGACGGTTCCTGCTTCGAGTGCCGTCGGCGGTACACCAGGCGCTGGCCCTCAAGGCAAGGGCGGCCGGCAAGAGCTTGAACGCCTACTGCGCGGAACGACTGGCCACGCTGTAAGGCGCGCGTGATTCGACGGTCTGGCCGTCACAGTCACCGGCGACCACGCCAGGGTGGACGGGTTGCAGGCGACTCCTAACCTGGAACCCGAATAGTTGGCCTTTCAAGATCTCCTGGCACACCCCGGACGTCGTCTACACGACGTCGCAGGTCGTGCACCGGACGACCGATGTCACACTCGACACTTGTGCTTGCATCCGCCGCCGAGAATAATGCTCGTCATTGTGGAAGCGCGGGCGTCCGCCGATGAATGGGTGCAGGTGTTTCTGTGACTGAGCTGTTCGCCTTCTGGCGTGATCACTTTGACGAACTCAGGTTATTGATCCAGCAGCACCTGACGCTTGTGGTCATCTCGACAGCCGTCGCCACGGCGGTCGGCGTGCCAGTCGGGATCCTGGCGGCGCGCAGACGATCCCACGGCGGTGTTTGCCTCCGAACTTCCCTTCGGACATCACCGGCAGCTGATGGACATCTTCCCGCCCCATCAGTCTCAGCGGGTCAATCGTCAGCGGGTCGGGTTGGATCGTACGAAGGTGGTCAAGACGACATTCAACCCGACATTCCCCGTTGCGTCGGACAACGACAATGGGTGGGGCTCACGGTAACCTACCCGGACACCCCCGCGATGCACGTCTCCCGTGAAACGATCGATTCGCAGCCTGTTTATCCAGAGCCGGGGCGTGCTGAGACAGGGCCCTCCGCCAGCACCTGCGGCACGGTGTGGGCCGCCACGAACTTCGGCCGGATCTTCGTTTCGAAGAACGCGAACGGACCGGCAGTCGAGGTGACGTTCACCCGCATCGACCTGCCATCGATGCCGAACCGGTTCGTGACGCGCATCACGGTCGATCCCAGCAACCCGAATGTGGCGTTCATTTCCTACTCGGGGTTCAGTGCGCTCACGCCATCCACGCCAGGACATATCTTCCGGGCGGTTTACGATCCGGCCCGAATCGCGAGACGTTCACGTCATCCGACTTTGACCTGGGTGACCTCCCGGTGAACACACTCGCGTACGACCACCTGCGGGGAAACCTCTACGCCGGCACGGACTTCGGTCCGCTCGTGTTGAAGGCGGGCACCGGACGATGGGTCCTGGCCGGCCGCGGGTTTCCGGAGGTCGTGATCGTCGACCTGGAAATGGCTGCGCCGCAGGGCGTTCTGGTCGCCGCCACGCACGGTCTTGGGATCTTCTCGCTCAGCCTGCGCTCAGACGCCGAGCGTCAGGTCTCGCGCGGCTACCGAAGGCTTCCGCCGCCCCCTGTGAGCCAGACGACCAACAGCACCAGCAGTACCAGACCGAGCAGGCCGCCCCCGTAGTGGGAACCGCCCCATCCAGCGCGCCGGCCATAAAAAGCACCGCCGCCACCAAGGAAGAGGATCAACAGCACAATGCTCAGGAGGGTTGACATCGCCTTACCGCCTCACGGCCTTTCCGGCGCGTTCGATGGCCGCGCCCACCTTCTTCTGAACTCCGCCCACCGCAACCTCGGTCTTGCCGACGGCCTCGTCTACCGTGCCTTCGTCTTTCAGTTTCTGGTTGCCGGTCAGGCCCCCGATCACCTGTTTGGCCTTGCCCTTTACTCGGTTGACGTTGCCGTCGCGCTCAGTCTTGTTCATCATGGTCATGCTCCCTGCGTCATCAACAGTCAGACGCTCACCTGAGCAGTGTGTGGCAGACCGCCGCTGAGCGTCTGTAATGTTGGGAACAGCCGTCTGGGAGCGGACACGGCTCCTTCGCCGGCAACGAGGTGCAATCGGGACAGTCGACGCACCCGCAGGTCCGGTAGCCTCGGGATGAGGTTCCTATGAAGGCAATCGCCGCGGTGTTGATCGTGGCGGCCATCGACGATAAGCCGTATGAAGTGGCTGTTTCGGCGACATAACGTCTCCTTATCAGACACGGGGCGCAGCGCGGCCGAGCGGCGTCTCGCCGACGCGGCCAGTAGTGTGTCAGCGAGCGCTGTGGTCACCCTCTGCGGATCCGCGATCTGGAGCGCGAGCATCCGAGCTTCGGCGTTGCCCGTTTTCCACAAGTCCAGGGCAAGCGCGTGGTCAACCTTGATTTTCTTCTGGAGCCTGCCGATCTCCGACGTCAGCGTACCGAGCACGTTGTCGCCGGTGCCGTAGTGTTTGTAGATGGCAGCGGTCTGCGGTATGCCGGACTTCTTGAGGGTGGCGAGGATCTCGGCGGTGGTCATGGAGGAGATCCTACATCCCGCCGGCCACGGCGACCCGCAGCACATCCTCGCCCATGACGTAGCCGGGACTTGGTCGCGTGTTTCGCGGTCCTCACGCATGTTCGCCCGGCTGGTTAGTCGGCGAACATCTCTTGCAGCCCGCCGAGTACCTCCGACATCGTGTCGGGAGCAAGAGCGCCGAGTCGTTTTACGAGGCGTTCCTGGTCCACCGTTCGGAGTTGATCGAGCGCGACGAACCCAGATCGGCGCTGAAAGCGGCATCGAATGCGCCACGGATACGCCTTCCCGCCCGTCGTCATCGGCGCCACCACGGCGGTGCGCAGGTGCGCGTTGAGTTCGTCTGGTGACACAACGACGCACGGCCGGGTCTTCTTGATCTCACTGCCACGCGTTGGATCGAGCTGCACCAGATGCACATCGCCCCGCGTCAGTGCCACTTCACCACTTCCAATCCGTGCGATCAAAGCGCGTCGCCGTCCCCGCGTCGAGTAGCGCGTCGTCGCCTCGATCGCGCATAGCCTGCGCCGCCGCGGCCCAACCTTCACGCGCACGTCTCGCGGCGCTCACGACGAGTCGACCGGGTTCTGCGCGTAACTCCACTTCGTCGGGAAGATCGGCCTGATCGAGCAGCAGTTTCGGCACGCGGATGCCTCGGGAGTTCCCAATGCGAACGATTCGGGTGGTTGCGACCATGTGATTACACTGTAGTCACGTAATAGTGATTTGGCAAATCTCGCTGTCGGATGAGGAGACGTTCTGTCGCCGACACAGCCACGTCATACGGCTTATCGTCCATGGCCCAAGGTCACGCGAGGCAGCCTGTGTGGTCATTGGCACTGTCCACACAGTCACACTAGACACTTGTGCTTGCGGCCGCCGCCGAGAATAATGCTCGTCACTGTGGAAGCGCGGGTGTCGGCCGACGAACGGGTGCAGGTGTTTATGTGACTGAGCTGTTCGCCTTCTGGCGTGATCACGTCGGCGAACTCAGGTTATTGATCCAGCAGCACCTGATGCTTGTGGTCATCTCGACAGCCGTCGCCACGGCGGTCGGCGTGCCCGTCGGGATCCTGGCGGCGCGCAAACCGAGGCTGGGGCGATGGCTGGTGTTTGGCGCCAATGTGGCACAGACGATCCCGAGCCTGGCCTTGCTCGGATTTTTGCTGCCGTTGCCGTACATCGGCGGTATCGGTCCCCGCACGGCTCTTGTGGCGCTGACGCTCTACGCCGTACTGCCGGTGATTCGCGCCACACTCAGCGGATTGCGGAGTCTGGACCCGGCCGTCATCGAAGCAGGCACCGCGCTCGGCATGACATCCCGGCAGTTGTTGACCATGGTGGAGTTGCCGCTCGCGCTGCCATCCATTGTGTCTGGCGTGCGGGTGGCGACGGTGATCGGCGTTGGCACGACGACGATTGCGGCCGCGATCGGTGCTGGCGGATTGGGCGAGTACATCTTTCGCGGCTTGGCCATGGTGGACAGCACGACCATTCTGGCCGGTGCGGTGCCTGCCGCCGGCATGGCCCTTCTCCTCGATGGGGTGCTGGCCTGGATCGAAGGCGCAATCAAGCGAGGGGGGTTCATACACAGACGCCGGCGAGTGCTCCTCGCGGGAGCGGGCTCCGTTGTCGTCCTCCTGCTGATCACCGCCATTGTCTCGATGCGCCACTCGCCCGCGGCCACGGTCACTGTCGGCTCCAAGAACTTCACCGAACAGCTGATCCTGGGCGAAATTGTGGCGCAGGCCATTGAGGCTGAAGGCCTCACGGTCTCTCGCAAACTCAATCTCGGCGGGACGTTCATCTGCGATCAGGCGTTGCGTGCCGGAGGGATCGACGTCTATGTGGAATACACCGGCACGGCAGTGACGGCGGTGTTCAAGGCGTCGGCGCCTCAATCCTCAGAGGCGGCCTTAGCGCAGACGCGATCGCTGTATGCACCACTTGGCATCACGATGACCGAGGCTCTGGGCTTCAACAATACATTCGCGATGTTGGTCCGGGCCAAGGATGCAGAGACGTTCGGCTTGCGGTCGATCGAGGATCTCGCACGCGTCGCCGATCGGTTCAGGCCCGGCTTCGGTCACGAGTTTCTCCAGCGTCAGGATGGATTCCCCGGGCTATTGTCCCGGTATAGCCTGTCGTTTACCGTACCGCCGGCGGCCATGGAGCTCTCATTGATTTACAAGGCGCTGGCTGATGGCCAGGTGGACCTGATCGCGGGTGACGCGACCAGCGCCTTGATCGACGCGTTGGAGCTGACGATGCTGGAGGACAGTCGGCAGTTCTTCCCGCCGTACGACGCCGTGCCCCTGGCGCGAACAGAAACGCTGCAACGGCACCCCGGGATGGTCCGGGCGCTCGATCGTCTGGGGCGGCATATCTCTGTGAACGACATGCGGGCCATGAATCGCGCAGTGGACATCGACCATGAGAGTCCGCGTGCGGTGGCCGCCGCCTTTCTCAGATCACTTCCGCCACGGTAAGCGCAAATCCCGCCTCTCCATCCACCCATCGTCGTCGCGTGTCAAATCCTGCTCGGGTGAGCATGTGGTCGATGTCCTGCTCGCGATATTTGTAGGAGCTCTCGGTCCAGATGCGCTCTCCGGCTGACAGATCGAGCACCAGATCGGCCGCCGGAATGGTCACCCGCTGAGCCTGTGTGCATTCGACATGCATCTCAATGCGCGACGCCTCGGCATTCCAGAGCGCGACGTGCTGCAGGGTGCGGAGGTCGAAGTCTGCGCGCAGTTCGTGATTCATTCTTGCAAACACGTTGA
>CAZAZR010000204.1:0-5947 GCA_964489685.1 uncultured Solibacteraceae bacterium
CCACCGCCGGTGCGGCACCCGCGGCTGCCAAGCCAGCGGCGTCGACCGCTCCAGTCGCTGCGGTTCAGGTGTTCCCCTACGAAGCGCTGCTCAATCCGGGTGACACCCACGCCTTCACCGTGCGGCTCTTTGATGCCAACGGGGTGTGGATTCGCGAGGCCAGGGCGGGCGAAGTGCAGTGGACCACCGACCAGCTCGCGGGAACGATCGGAGCCGACGGGACGTTCGTGGCACCGGGCGGTGGGGCTGCGGGTTACGTGAAGGCGGCGGTGGCCGGACCGGACGGGCCCATCACCGGGCAGGCCAGGGTGCGCGTGATTCCGCCATTGCCCTGGTCGTACGACTTTGACGGCCTCAAGGCCACGCCCGCATGGTGGACCTCAAACTTGAAGGCCCAGTCTCGTGAGCTTGAAAGCAGCGGGGTGCTGGTGCGGCCACGCGACGACACCGTGGGTCGCCGCACCAAGCTGATGATGGGACGACCGGAGTGGTCCGACTACACCGTTGAAGCCGATGTGCGCGGTCTCGTGATGCGCAGGCAGCGCGGAGACGTGGGCCTCATCAACCAGCGCTACGTGCTGATGCTGTTTGGCAACAACCAGAAGCTTGAGCTGCAGCCGTGGCAGGCGGCCGACGAAATGACGGTCAGCGTGGAGAAGGTCACGTGGCCCGTTGACACGTGGTACCGGATGAAGCTGCGCGTGGAGAACCGGGCTGATGGCACCACCCTGGCACAGGGCAAGGTCTGGCCCCGTGACCAGCCAGAACCGGCGGCGTGGATGATCGAGAAGGTGGACCGCATTCCCCATCGATCCGGGGCGCCGGGCCTGTATGGCGACGGCATCTCCGACGTGTTTTTTGACAATTTCAAGGTCTACAGGAATCAGTAGGAATTGGTGATGAAGAAACTTTCGCTCGTCGTGTTGTGTGCACTGGTGGCGACCACCGCTTCGTCTGGTGCCGGCAAGGGTGTGACTGAGTGGCACATGTGGGGCGGCTCGCCCGATCGCAATATGGTGTCGGACGCCACAGGGCTGCCCTCGACCTGGGACGTGAAGACGGGCCAGAACATCAAGTGGGTGGCGGCGCTCGGGTCGCAGAGCTACGGCAACCCCGTGGTGGCCGGCGGCGTGGTGCTCGTGGGCACGAACAACGAAGCCACGCGAGACCCGAAGCAGGCCGGTGATCGCGGCGTGCTCATGGCCTTCCGCGAAGCGACGGGCGAGTTCATGTGGCAGGCGACCTACGAGAAGCTGACGTCGGGACGCGCGAACGACTGGCCCTTTCAGGGCATCGCGTCATCGCCGCTCGTCATTGGCGAGATCGCGTATTTCGTGTCCAACCGTGGCGTGGTGGTGGCCGCCGACATCCAGGGCTTCCACGACAACGAGAACGACGGCGAGTTCAAGACCGAAACGCTCACCGGCAAACACGACCCGGACGTCATCTGGCAGTACGACATGATGGAAGAGGTCGGCGCCTTCCCGCACAACCTCGCCAACTCATCGCCGAACTTCTACCAGAACCTGCTGTATGTCTCCACCGGCAACGGGCAGGACGAAAGCCATGTGAACATCCCGTCACCCAACGCGCCGGCAATCATCGCGCTCGATCGCGCGACCGGCAAACTGGTGTGGGAGGACGCGTCGCCAGGCGACAAGATCCTGCACGGCCAGTGGTCCACGCCCACGGTCGGCACCATCGGCGGCGTCGCCCAGGTCGTCCACGGCCAGGGCGACGGCTGGGTGCGCGGCTACGAGGCGCTCACGGGCAAGAAACTGTGGGAGTTCGACACGAACCCCAAGGATTCGGTCTGGCCGAAGACCCGCAACGAGATCATCGCCACGCCGGTGATTGTGGGCGACGTGGTCTACCTCGCCAACGGGCAGGACCCCGAACACGGCGAAGGCATCGGCCATCTGTACGCGATTGATGCGACCAAACGCGGCGACATCACACAGAGCGGTCGCCTGTGGCAATACGACAAGATCCGCCGGTCGATCTCCACGGCGGCTATCAAGGACGGCCTGATGTATTACCCCGACTTCAGCGGCTTCCTTCACTGCATTGACATCAAGACCGGGCAGGCGGTGTGGGTACACGATATGTTCGCCGCCATGTGGAGCTCGGCCATGATCGTGGACGGCAAGGTCTACCTGGGCGACGAAGACGGCGACGTCACCGTCTTCGAGCACGGTCGTGAGAAAAAGGTCCTGAACGAAGTGAACATGGGCAGCTCGGTCTACTCCACTGTCGTCACCTCCAACGGCGCGATGTTCGTCATGACGCGCAATAATTTGTTCGCGATTCAGCTCGGCGCGAAGCGATAAATGACACGAAGGCGTCTGCGTCGTCGGCTCGCACAGGCGGCGATTGTTCTTGCCGCTGCGGTCTCATCGCCCCACTGGCTCGCCAGCTCGTCTCAGCCGGCGACGGCCTCGTGGCCACAATTTCGCAACACCTCCACCTTGACCGGCGTGGCGACGTCCACGCTGCCGTCCGCCCTGCGCCTGCAGTGGACGTATGAGGCGGGCTCGGCCATTGAATCTTCGGCTGCCGTCGTCGATGGCGTGGCCTACGTGGGCACGTCGGCGGGCGCGCTGGTGGCGATTGATGCCGCGAGCGGAAAACAGAAGTGGTCGTACCGGGCCACATCGGACGACCTGGGAATCGGCGAATCATCACCCGCAGTCGCCAATGGTGTGGTTTACATCGGCGACCTGGCCGGGGTGTTTCACGCGGTGGACGCGGCCACAGGGAAAGTGCGCTGGACGTACAAGACCGGCGCGGAAATCAAGTCGTCGCCGGTCGTCGTCGGTCGCACCGTGTTGATTGGATCGTACGACGGCCACCTCTACGGCCTGAACGCCGCGACGGGCGCGTTCCTCTGGAAGGCGAGCACGGACAACTCCGTGCACTCCACGCCGGCCATCTGGAACGGCGTCGCGTATTTCGGCGGCTGCGACGAGGTATTCCATGGCGTGCGTATCAGCGACGGCACGAAGGTGCTGTCGATGAGCACACAGGCCTACACGGCCGCCTCACCGGCGATCGCCGCCGGCGTGGCGTATTACGGGACGTTCGCCAACGAAGTCGTGGCGGTGGATATCGCGGCGAAACGAGTGAAATGGCGATTCCTCGATCCCGACCGCCAGTTCCCGTTTTATTCGTCGGCGGCCCTGAGCGTCACCGCCGGCGGGGGCACGATGGTGCTCGGCGGGCGCGACAAACACGTGCGCGCCATCGACATGGCCACCGGGAAACAACGTTGGTCTTTCACAACGCGTGCGCGCGTGGAGTCGTCGCCGGCCATCGCCGGCACCCGCGTCATCATCGGCTCCAGCGATGGCAAGCTCTACGTCCTCGACCTCGCCTCGGGGAAGAAGCTCTGGGAGTTCAATGCCGCCGCGCCCTTCACAGCTTCCCCCGCCGTCGCAGACCGGCGCGTCATCATCGGTGACGGAGACGGTCGCCTCTACGCCTTCGGCCAATAGCGCGATCTCACCACGCGGGCGTCTTACGCCGACTCGTCGTACGCGCGCCGGATTCACGCAAGAAGTTCGCTGTTACTGGCACATCCCCGCCCGGCTTCAGCGCTTCCAGGCGCGCTGTGCCCTTGACGCCCTTCATGTTCATCCCGACCTCAACACGGGTATTGGTCGCCGGGCCGACCATGGCGAACTGCTTCTTGCAGCGAAGACTGAGGTAGGTCTTCTTCGGGGCGATCTCGAACGGACCGAACCTGGACACCTCGGCCATGACCTGGTCGTGAATCGGCCGGAGAGCCGCTTTTGGGCCCGAGTTTCAGGTGCGTTTCTGAATATTGGCGAGCTGCGTTTCGAGTGCTTTGTCCATTCGGGCGGTCTCCCTCAGTCAACTATTGCTCGCGCCTGGCGGCTCCTTTATTGCTCGAGGTAGCAGTCACTCATCGGGCAGACTCGCTGACTCGCGACACTGTGTCTCATAGTGAACAAAGGGCGCTGCAGACTTCTGCCATCCTTGTGTGGTTGAAGCACATCCAGCAGGAGACACCAATGACACTTGAAACACTCGTGAGAGCGGCGGCCGTCAGTTGTGCAGCGTTGGTCATCGGGGCCTCCGCCGGCCTCGCGGCACAGACCACGGCGCAGCCCCCGCAGACCCAGATGCCCCAGACAATGACCCACGCCATGACACCGCAGCCCGCGATGGCGGCCAAGTGTCAGGCCATGATGGCCGGGCACGACAAGATGATGGCTGAGATGAAGACCGCCGATCAGCGGCTTGATGGCCTCGTCGCCAAGATGAACGTCGCGTCCGGCGCGGCGAAGACGACCGCGACTGCGGTCGTGGTCACCGAAATGGTTGCGCAACGCGGGATGATGCGCGACGGGATGATGAAGATGCACGAAGGCATGATGACCCACATGATGGAACACATGCAGGAGGGCAAAGACTCCATGGCCATGTGCCCGATGATGATGAAACATAAGGGCGGCCTCTAACGGCAACTCCTCGATGAGTCCACCCGGAACGATGCCGATGATCGGCACGTAGGACTGACGTTGATGAAAGCAGACACCACGGTCGTCGTTGTCGTCGTCGCACTTGTCGTCATCGTCGCACTGTTCCTGGTCTTCGGCGGCGGCGCGATGCGTGGGTGGGGAGGGATGATGGGGTGGCGATAGCTGTCCCGTACGGGTTCGAACGACATCTTGCGCACGCGACCTTTGAGGAAGCGGTCGAGAAGGTGACCGTCGCCCTCAAGCGAGAGGGGTTCGGTGTCCTGACGCAGATCGACGTGAAGGACACTCTAAAGAAGAAGCTGGACGTCGACTTTCGACGATACATGATCCTCGGCGCCTGCAATCCGTCCCTCGCGCACCAGGCGCTCACCGTTGACCCGCAAATCGGGCTGCTCCTGCCGTGCAACGTGGTCGTGCAAGAGGCACCACAAGGCGGTGTCATCGTGTCGATTGCGGACCCGCGGTCGATGTTCACGCTGGTCAAGACTCCTGCCCTCACGCCGATCGTTGATGAAGCCGACACGCGGCTTCGACGAGTCGCCTCGGCCCTCGCATGAAGGAGCGGTTCCTGCTGATGCCTGATGAGGCAACACGAGACAATCGATATTTCTATAGGGAGCACAGATGAGTTGCTGTAGTGACGTGATGGAACCGATCGAGACCTCGTCGTGCTGTACGCCGAAAGACACGGCTGCGCACGCCGCACGCGCCATGCGCACATCGGGCTTCGGCTGCGCGCCAGTCGTCGAGGATTCGAACACCCGTAAATTGGTGGGCGTGGTCACCGAACGCGACGTCTGTTGCGGCGTAGCGGCTGACGACCGACAGGCGTCGGATGTCCCTGTCACCGAGATCATGCGGCCCGCATCCGCGTGCTGCGGTGGACAGGATCCGGTTGAACAGGCACGCCGGACATTGCACGAACACCGTGCCACGAGTCTGCCCGTCGTCGACGACGCGGGAGGGTGTTGCGGCATCGTTGATGCCCATCGCCTGGAGAGTCGGTAAAGGTCAACGTCACGAGACGTGCCCTTCACGCTCAGGCACTCGTGATCTTCAGTCGTGGACAGAACACGATTTGTCGCCGAACTCAGTGAGGGTAGCAATGAAAACGAGCGTTATCAACGTGCACGACATGCTCTCGGTATGGAGTGCGGATGAAGTCGAAAAGCGGATTGGCGAGGTGCCGGGTGTCGAAAGTGTCACGGTGAACTTTGCTGCGGAAAGCGCCACCGTGCGCTACGACGAAACCCGGCTGGAGGTCGCCGATATCAAGTCGGCCGTGCGCCAACGCGGGTATGAGTCTGCCGCACCATCGGCCGAACCAGACACAGCGGCGCCGACACCACCACCGAAGCCTTCCCCTTCCACTCCAGCGCCCACGCCTCCCACGCCTCCCACGCCTCCCGCGCCGAAATTTGCCCCGTCAGCCTCTGCCGCCA
>CAZAZR010000205.1:0-5831 GCA_964489685.1 uncultured Solibacteraceae bacterium
CAGGCCACGCTCATCCGCTTCTACGTACTGCACATCTTCTTCCTGCCGGCCGCCGTGGGCGTGCTGTTCGCGTACCACATGTGGCGCGTCCGGAAGGACGGCGGCTTGGCGCGTGCCGATCGTGACGAGCTTTCAGAGACGCCGCGGTCGGTGGCGGTCGTGCCCACCAAGACGTACACGCTGCTGGGCGTCGCGCGAGGCACTGCGCCGACCGTGACCGCGCGATCGCTTGAAGCCGCCGATACCAGCGTGAACGCCGTACCCGACCTGATGCGCCGCGCGATGATCGCGACACTGGGGACGATTGCCGTGATCAGCATTCTCGCGGTGTTCATTGCGTCGCCGCTGGAAGAACCCGCCAACGCGCTCATTACACCCAATCCGGCCAAGGCGCCCTGGTACTTCCTCTGGCTGCAGGAAATTGTCACCGACACGACCATCCATCTCGGCAGCTTCACCATCAATGGTGCGTTCATCGGCGGCGTGGTGCTGCCCGGGCTGCTCATCGGTCTGCTGACCGTCTGGCCGTGGCTGGACCGCAGCCCGCGTGAGGCCACCGGCGTGTGGTTCCCGCGCGCGCGCCGGACGCAGAACATCGTGTTCATCGCCATCGTGATCGGCATCCTCATCCTCACCTATATCGGCATGGAACTGCGCGGCCCGTACTGGGAGTTCTTCTGGCCCTGGGAAACGTGGCCCAGCGTGCCAGGGAGGATCTGACCATGGAACAGCGCACCAACTCCCCGTACCCGCGAATCGACCGGCCGATGCTGGCCATCATCGGCGTGCTGCTCATCCTGTCCTGCGCTCTGTTCTTCGCAAGCGACCGTGCGCATGACTGGCGGTACTACCAGGCCACCTTCAGGGACCAGGTGGCGCAGAAATTCGGCGCCGACCGAGCGGCCGGTGTCCTGACGGGCGTGCAGCAGATCTGGGTCGCCGACCTCGGGCGCGCCGACCGGTGCACCACGTGTCACCAGGCCACGTCGTGGAAGGGGTTCGAGCAGGCCGACGAGCCGTTCCGCACGCATCCGGTGGAGCCGCTCAAGACGCATCCAGTGGAGAAGTTCGGATGCACGTCGTGCCACGGCGGGCAGGGGTGGGCGGTTGATGTAGCCGAGGCACATGGTGAGGTGGCGCACTGGGAAGAGCCGCTGCTGAGCAAGACGCTCGGCCAGGAGTACTCCCTGTCGGGAAACAAGGGCGCGTTGCTCCAGATGAACTGCAACATCTGCCACCGCTACGACCGCGAGACCAGAGGCGCCGACGCCATCAACCTGGCCAAGCGCCTCGTGGACGAGAAGGGCTGTCGCGCCTGCCACACCATCAACAATCGCGGCGGCCGCATCGGTCCCGACCTGACACGTGTCGGCGAGAAGGCACCGGAGCAGTACGACTACTCGCGGCTATCAGGCCAGCAAACAGCATTTGCCTGGCATGTCGCGCACTTCAAGAACCCCAAAGCGCTGACCACGGACTCGACGATGCCAAACTTCGGGTTCAACACCGAGCAGGCGCAGGCGCTTGCGATGCTGGTGTTGTCGTGGCGCCCGGCCGACGTGCCGGCTGCCTATTTGGCGGGGGCCCCGAGGACCGATACCCCGACGGTCGAGCAACTGGCCGAAGAAGAGCGGATGCGGACCGGCCCTGGTGCGTGGTTTGTGGAGACGGGCTGCAGTACGTGCCACTCGATCCAGGTGTACGGCGTGAAGTCACCGGCGCAGATTGGTCCCGATTTGTCGAACGCGGTCGAGGATGTGCAGTCGCGCTTCGGCCGGACGATCGACGACTTCCTGCGCGAGCCGACGGGCACCATGTCCGTGGTTCTGTCGAGGCAGATCATCCTCACGCCGGAACAGAAGGCCATCGCCATTCAGAAGTTACGTGAAGCCTTTGCGGTGTACCAGAAACAACAAGCAGAGAAGCAGAAGGAGCGATAGGTATGGAGAGACTATGGAATGCACGCAAGAAGACGTGGCTGACGCTGGGCGCCGGTGTGCTCCTGGCGATCGGCTACAGCGCCTGTTCGCCGAGCGCGCCCCCCTCGGCCCGTCGGGGCGGCGGGGCGACCTCGGACTCCGCCATTGCCGCCGAGAAGACCTACGTGGCGCCAGGCGATCTGGATGACTACTACTTCTTTGCGTCCGGCGGCCACTCGGGCAACGTGTACGTCTATGGCATCCCGTCCATGCGCCATATCTCGACGATCCCCGTCTTCACCCCGTATCCGGCGACCGGCTACGGGTTCGACGATGACTCGAAAAAGATGCTGGGCGGGCTGACGTGGGGCGATGCCCATCACCCCGCGCTGTCCGAGACCGCCGGCGACTACGACGGCCGCTGGCTCTTCATCAACGAGATGAACGGCCGCGTGGCCCGGATTGATCTGAGGGACTTCAAGACGAAGCAAATCTACGGGCCCATCCCGAACATCTCGGGCAATCACGGTTCGTCGTTCATCACGCCCAACAGCGAATACGTGATGGTGGCCAGCCGGTTCTCCATCCCGATCCCGAAGGGCACGTACGCGCCCATCGACAAGTACGCCACCGACTACAAGGGCGTGATCGGCGCCCTGAAGGTGGATGCCAAGACGGGCAACATGGACCTCGGCTTCCAGATCCTGATGCCGCCCTTCGACTACGACATCGGCGATGCCGGCAAGCTCGCCTCAGACGGCTGGATGTTCCTGACCGCGTACAACGCGGAGCGCGCGACCGGCAAGCTCGAGGTGACCGCCAGCCAGCGCGACCGCGATTACATCGCCGCCATTGATTGGCGCGCGGCCGAGAAGGCCGCCGCCCAGGGCCTGGGCGACATGATCGGCGGCGTCCGCGTGCTCGACCCGGCGAAGATCCCCGGCCTGGTGTACCTGATGCCCTGCGGCAAGTCACCGCATGGCGTGGACGTATCGCCAGACGGGAAGTACATCATCGGATCGGGCAAGCTGCAGGGCGTGACCACGGCGTTCAATTTCGAGAAGGTCCAGACCGCCATTCGCAACAAGGACTTCGACGGCGCCGAAGATGGCATCCCCGTGTTGAAGTACGAGTCGATCAAGGACGCAGAAGTGGAAGTGGGCCTGGGCCCGCTGCATACGCAGTTCGGACCCAATGGCATGGCGTACACGTCGCTGTTCGTGGACAGCGCGATCGCGTCGTGGAAGCTCGGCGAGTGGAAGGTCATCGACAAGGTGCCCGTGTCGTACGCGGTGGGGCATCTGTCAGCGGCCGAGGGCGACACGGTCAGCCCGGACGGGAACTACCTGGTCTCACTCAATAAGCTGTCGCACGGGCGGCACCTGAATGTCGGGCCCTCGCAGCCGGAGTCGTCGCAGTTGATCGACATCGGCGAGGAAAAGATGAAGGTGCTGTACGACGCGTTCACGGAGCCTGAGCCCCACTACGCCCAGATCATCAAGGCCGACAAGATCAAGCCGATCGAGGTGTATCCGAAGGAAGAAAACAAACACCCCCTGGCGATCTGGGACGTGAAGGACGCCGGCGTCACGCGTGTGGGCAACAAGGTGACGATCAAGATGATCGCCGTGCGCTCCACCTTCACTCCGACGAACTTCGAGGTGCAGGAGGGCGACATCGTCACGGTGGCCGTCACGAACATCGAGCAGACCACCGACGAACTCCACGGGTTCGGCCTGCTCGACTACAACATCAACCTGGTGGTGGATCCGGGTGAAACGAAAACCGTGACGTTCACCGCCAAGAAGGGCGTGTTCCCGTATTACTGCACGAACTTCTGCTCGGCCCTGCACCAGGAAATGCAGAGCTACCTCGTGGTGAAACCCAGATAGTGTTCGGAGTTCCGGAGTCCCGGAGTCCTGGGGGCCAAGGCCCCTGGACCCCAGGACTCTGGACCCCTGGACCCCAGGACCCCGCCATGCCTCTTTCCTTTGAACGAAGCGCCCGCCGGCTGCATCTGCCCGTCGGCGCGTGGCCGCGAGCATGCTTTCTGCTCGCGGCCGCACTCATCGTCACGGCTCATTTCTTCCCGCTGTGGAACCTGACGATGTTCGCGCCGCAGTATCCGGACGCGTTGCGGCTCGACATCTTCGACCACGCGCTCGTGGGCGGCAACAACGGACAGGATCTCAAGGAGATCAACCTCCTCAATCACTACATCGGGATGCGCGATCTGGCGATCGAAGACTTCACAGAATTCAAGTGGATGCCGTTCGCGCTGGGCGGCCTTGCGCTGCTGCTCATCAGGGCCGTCTTCTTCGGCACCATGAAGGAATTCGTCGACGCGGCGGTCATCTCGATCTACTTCGGCGCGTTCTCGCTCTGGTCCTTCGGATACAAGATGTACCGCTACGGCCACGACCTGCTGCCCACCGCGGCCGTGAAAGTCGAGGGGTTTACGCCCCCGATGTTCGGGTACAAGAAGATCGCCAATTTCGACGTGTACTCCTACCCGCAGGCCGGCACGTACATGATGGTCGCCGCCGGCCTGTTGGTCATTGCCGCGCTGGTGATCGCGTGGCGTGCGCAGCGGCCGCTTGCGGTGTCACAAGCGTGCCCACCACTGGAACAGGCCGCGGTGTGAAGCACGTTCTCCTGCTGAGCGCGGTGCTGGTGCTGGTGCCCGGCGCCCGCCTGCTTGCCCAGCCGACGCAGGGAGACATGGCGCCGGCGACATTGGCCGCTGGCATCGAGGGCCGGCCCGCCCTGGCCGACCAGTCGCCTCTGCAGCGACGCATCGACGCCGCGCGGCCGGGCGACCGTATTGAAGTGCCGCCCGGCACCTATGCAGGCGACCTGTTCATCGACAAGGCCGTCCACATGGTCGGTATCGGCCGTCCTCGCCTCCTGGGTTCTGGCACAGGCAGCGTGGTGCGTATTCGCGCGGATCACACGGTCATCGAAGGCTTCGACGTCGATGGGCAACTGGGCGGGAGTCTCGCGCGAGACTCGTCAGGAATCCACATCACGGCGCGGCACGTCACGGTGCGCGATTGCCGTATTGTTCGCGCCCTCTTCGGCGTGTACCTGAGGGAAGCCGACGACGCGACCGTGGAGGGCTCGTCGGTGACGGGAATCGAGGGCAAGGCACCAGGAGAACAGGGATCCGGTATCCACGTCTGGAACACCCAGGGATTCACGCTGCGTGGCAATCACATCCAGTACTCGCGCGACGGGTTCTACATTCAATCGTCGGACCATGGGGTGATCTCCGGCAATCAGGTGAGTGACGTGCGGTACGGCCTGCACTACATGAACTCGAATGACAACCGCTTCGAGGACAACCTGTTCGAGCGAGGCGCGGCCGGTGCGGCGTTGATGTACTCCCGCCGGCTGACGTTCGTCCGCAATCGCTTCGTGCATAACCGCGGCTTTGCCTCGGTAGGCCTGCTCCTGAAGGACTGCGAAGACGTGTTGGCGGAGGACAACCTCGTGGCCGACAACGAACGCGGGTTCTTCATCGACGGCGCGGTCCGCCACATCTTCCGGCACAACGTCGTGTCGAATTCCGACGTGGCCGTCGTGGTGTACGACTCGTCGGCTGGCAACCGGTTCGAGGCGAACGCGTTCATTGGCAACCTCGCGCCGCTGCGGCTGGTAGGCCGCCGCACCGACACGGTGTTCGACGGGAACTACTGGTCGGAATTCGACGAGCCCGATCTCGATGGCGACGGCATCCGGGACCAGCCATACCGGCTGTCCAATGTGTTTGATCACCTTCGAGGCAATCTGACCGCCGCGGATCTGTTTGCCCAGGGCCTGGGTGCGACCGTGCTGGCCAGAGCCGAGCGGACGTTTCCGGTGCTCCGGCCCATCGCGGTGGTCGATGCGCATCCGCTGTGGCGTGCGCCG
>CAZAZR010000206.1:0-5793 GCA_964489685.1 uncultured Solibacteraceae bacterium
TTCTCGCATGGCGGTGGTTGCGGCTGCAAGATCGCCCCGGGCGTCCTGTCCGAAATTCTGAAACACGCCGGCGGAGTGGTGCCGGAGGCGCTGCTGGTTGGGCTGGAGACGTCAGACGACGCGGCGGTGTACAAGATCAACGACCAGCAGGCGTTGATTGCGACAACCGACTTCTTCATGCCGATCGTCGACGACCCGTACGACTTCGGGCGTATCGCGGCGACCAATGCCATCTCGGATGTGTACGCCATGGGCGGCACGCCGATCATGGCGCTGGCGCTGGTGGCGATGCCGATTAACAAGTTGCCCGTCGACGTGATTCGCCGCATCATCGAAGGGGGCGAGTCGGTGTGCACGGCCGCCGGCATTCCAATCGCGGGGGGGCACACCATCGATTCCGTCGAACCCATTTATGGGCTCGTCGCGCTCGGCCTTATCCACCCGGATCGAATCAAGAAGAACAGCGACGCGCGCGCCGGTGACGCGCTTGTGCTGGGCAAGCCCCTCGGCGTGGGCATCTACTCGGCGGCGCTGAAGAAGGACCTGCTCGACGCTGACGGCTACCGGGAAATGATCGCCTCGACGACCCGGTTGAATACTCCTGGTCCGCGTCTCGCTGCGACTCCGGGTGTTCATGCGCTCACCGACGTCACCGGTTTCGGGTTGCTGGGCCACCTGCTGGAGATCTGCCGTGGTTCGAATCTCGGCGCCGAAGTCTCGATGTCGCAGGTGCCGCTGCTGCCGGGCGTCGAGGCGCTTGCAGAACACGGCTGTGTGACCGGCGCATCGGCGCGCAACTGGGCCGGCTACGGGAAGGACGTTGTGCTCGACGGCGCGTCCGACATGGACCGCACGCTGCTGACCGATCCCCAAACCAGCGGCGGCCTGCTCGTGGCCTGCGCGGTAGACGCCGTGGCGTCGGTGTTGGCCGCGTTTCACGACGATGGCTTCGGTCGCGCGTCGGTGATCGGGCGGTTGACCACCGGCGCGCCGGCCGTGCGCGTCGTCACCACACCCACGTGAGTCCAGCAACCCCGGTCCAGCGCTTGCCGGTCGTATCAAACAAGTACGGCTGCTCATCCCGGTAGTCGCGATATTCAATCGTTCCGTTGAACACCACGTTGGACGTCACTCGCACGTTGGCGCCCGCCAGGCCTGTGGCATACCGCTGTCGCAGGTCCGAGAAGTCACTGAAGCTCTTCGACATGAGGACGAAGTCCAAGCCCGCGATCGGGCCCGGCAGCAGTGTCGGGTCGTAGTTCAGTTGATCAATCGCCGCTGTCCCGCGCGTGTAGAGCACGTTGGCAAACAACTCGAAGCGCGAGGACGGGAAGATCTGTAGCGCAGCGAACGCCGTGTTGGTCGTGGTGGTGTAGCGACTTTGGTCGGCAAGGGAGCCAAACTGGCCCCCGGTGATTCCGCCTGCTCAACCACTGAAGGCGAGCGTGTACAGGTACGTTTCCAGCGTCTCCTTCTGGTACGTATACCCAGCCATCAGGCTCCAGTGCTCACTGGGTGCGATCCAGAACTCCACGCCAGGCGCATGCGAAGTGCGCTCCCACGTGGAGAAGGTCAGGTCGTCGTTCGAGGCGCCGTGCCACCGGTAGTGACCGGAAATCGAGACCGCCTGTGCCGGCGTCCACGTCACCGTCTGATCGAATGACCCGTGACGTGTCGGAAACGAGGTCAGGTCGGCCTGGCGCGCGCCGTACATCTGGTAGTACTGCAGCCCGGTAAACGGGAGGCTGCCGGGACTGGGCGTCGGCTGCAGGACGGCCGGAAGGGCCGCTCGTTCGTTGAGGAACGGGTCGCGTGTCCAGTCATAGTCGAAGCGCGACCGCCACTGAAGGCCCTTGGCCAGCGTGCCACGTCCGCTGAGGAGCAGCGATTGCGTGGTGGTGCGGTTGACCGCGAAGTGATCGCGCCGAATCTCCTCCCAGACGTACCCGGCGCGCATCGTCGTGTTCTTGAACGGCTTCCAGGACAGCTCCAACGACATGTCTGTTGGCGTACGCGAGAGTGAGGATTCGCGCACGTAGTCCGGATTGCCGAACGTCGGATACGCCTGCGCGTACGTGCGGCCCGCCGAGGGGCCGGCCGGAGAGACGAGCTCGATCACGTCAATGGCCACGCTGTCCGACTCGATCGTGTATCGTCGCGCGCTGCCACGGAGGCTGACGCGCGCGCCGAGCGGCACCACGAACCGTCCGACGCCGCCGAGTTGGCGCGTCTGGAGATTCGTGTCGAGGTTGCGCGTCCGGGTGGACGTGAAGCTTCCGGTCGTCCGTATCTCTCCCGGGAGCGTGGCCGCGGCCCTCAGGGCGTGCCGCCTCGTTTCAATCGACGGCATCGTGTCGAAGGGCAGAGGTCCGTCCCGCTGGTCGAATTGCACACGGTTGAGAAACACCTCGGCGAGTGTGACCGGATGGACAGCCCGGTCGTACGTGTGTGTCAGTCCTCCGCCGTTCTCGTCGAAACGCCGGTTCTGATACTGGTAGTCCACCGACACCCTGGCGGTGGATAGCCGCATCCCCGCGATGAGGTCCGATGTCTTCTGATCCATCTCGCGCGAGTAACTCACCACATGGCACGTGGCGCAGTGGGAGGTCACAAGCGACTGTCGACTACCGCTGCGTGTCTCCTGCCGGTGGCTGACGTAGAACCGCAGGAAGGGCGCTTTTGGCAACACGACTTCGAGGCGCGAGACGAGCTCGGCGTAGTCGAAGCCGTACTCCGCGAACGGATCCGTGTCGGTGTGCTCGACGACGAAGGTGCCGCCGATGTTGGACGCGGCATCGACGTACGTCAGCGGATCGTGATCGAGCCGCTTTGGTGACCGTTGATATTGCACGTGTGCCTTGACCATTCGGCCGATGGCCACATCAGCCGAATAACGCTGGTCGCTCCGGTCGCCCCCGTGCGACGCCGCCAGATCGAACTTGACCCGGCCGTTCTGGCCCCACAACTCGAAGCCTGTGCGGGCGCGTGTGGTATCGAAGATGTCGTCGTACTGGCCCACGCGCTGCGGGTTGCCGGTGCTGTCACTGGTGAGGATGCCCACCGAGACCGTGCCCTCCACCAGGCGCCGGGTGGTGGGTGGCGAGGTGACAGTCGCGGGCGGTGGGCCCGTCGTCGGCGGTGGCGTTTGTGCGGCGGCCGCCGCCGCGCAGAGCGGAAGCGTCATGACCGCCAGGGACGCTGCAAGGAATCGTGAGCGAATCATTGAGTCACCTCGCCTTACCGGATGAAGGCCTTGCCGCCGCCGGAGACGCCCTGCGACGGAGTGTCTGAGCCGTGAATGCGGGCGTGGCAGGTGGTGCACCGCGTGCCGAAGGCGCGCTGGAAACCGGCCGCCCCGTTTGGATTGGTCGAACCGCCCGCCGCCAGGTTGACCGGCGATGTGGGCGAGATGCGGGCGTTGTGGAAGTGCATCTCATGACACTGCAGGCAGAGGAACGGTTCTCCCTGTTTGAGCAGGTTGTTGGCGACCGTGCCATGCGGGTCGTGGCAGGTCATGCAGCTTTCCTCGACGGGCGCATGCTCGAACATGAAGGGGCCCTGTTTGGCGGAGTGGCAGGTGGCGCAGAGATCGTTGGTCCGCTCTGCCGTGCGCAACAGGTGCTCACCAGGAGAGCCGTGCGTGTCGTGGCAGGAGCTGCACGTCATGCGTCCTTCGCGGACTGGGTGATGGGAGCTCGACGCGAACTTCGCGCGGAGTTTCTTGTGGCAGGTGAAGCAGAGTTCCGGTTCGGGCTTGATCAGCGAGTTCCGCGCGGCCGGCGCGTTGGCATGGGGCGCCGCGGTGTCGCCGCGACCGATCTTCGGCGCGACCTCGCGCGACTGGTGGACGCGATGGCAGTCCGTGCATCCGACGTCGTTCGTCGCGTGCTCGCTGGTCGCCCACTCGCGCGCATGCTCGGCCTGGTGGCACGAGAGGCACGGTTGGCTGGCATCGCGGGCATTCAGCGTCTTGAAGCGGCGGATGTCTTTGGCGTCGCCGCTTTCAGCGTGGACACTGCCGGGACCGTGGCAGGACTCGCATCCGACCAGTTTGTCCGGCGTGGTGTCTTCCGGGAACCAGCCATGGGCCGACCGTGTGTATTGCGCCGCGACATCCGCGTGGCAGGTGGCGCAGACGTCCTGGCCGACGGCTTGGGCGCCTTGAGGTGCGACGTATGCCTCGGCCGATCGTGGCGGTTCAGGCGACGGCGCCGAATCGAGTCCCACATTGGCTCGTGTCGCGACTGCTGCTGACAGGAGGAGGGACGCCCCGATGAGCCAGAGTCCGGATTGAGTCCTTTTCGCCATCGTCGATCGGCCTTTCAGGCCGGCGCACGGATAACAAAGGCGCCGACACACTCCAAGAGAGCACTGGCCGTGCCAGAAGCGGGGAGTGAGAATCCTTCAGCTTTCGAAGTGAAATTTAATGGACCGAAGCTCAAGTGAAACCATATGTTTCTGTATGAAACATATAGTGTTGAAACAAACTGATTCAGGCGTATTTGTTTGCTAGAGCAATCCTGCGTCGCGCATTCGCCGCCACAGGGTGATGCGGCTGATGCCGAGGGCGCGCGCGGTGCTGTCCCGCCGCCAATGGTGAGCGTCGAGGACGCTTCGAAGAGAGTCCCCGGCCGCGGCGGTGGCGGTCGGCCGATGGCCGTCGGCCTCAACCACGGGCTCGATGCCCGGACCTTGATCGCCGGCGGCCAGGTTGAAGGCGACCAGATCCGGCAAGTGGTCTGGCAGGATGGTCTGGCCGTCACAGACAGCCACGGCAAACTCGATGGCGTTCTCAAGTTCGCGGGCGTTCCCCGGCCAGTCGTGGAGCAGCAGGACGCGCAGCGTGTCCGGCGAAAACTGCAGCGACCGACCGTACCGGGCGCCGATGCGCCCGAGCAGCGCACGCGCGATCGGGTCGATGTCCTCACGGCGTCGGCGGAGTGGGGCGATCTCGATCGGGACGACGCGGATGCGGAAGTAGAGGTCTTTGCGAAAGCGGCCGTCGCGCACGGCCTTGGCGAGATCCATGTTGGTGGCGGCGATCACGCGCGCGTGGCTCGTGCGTGTCTGGTTCTCGCCGACGCGCTCGAACGTGCCGTCCTGCAAGACCCGAAGCAGTTTGACCTGGAGCGACAGCGGCAGATCGCCGACCTCATCGAGGAAGAGCGTGCCTTTTGACGCCGCCTCAAAGCGTCCGATGCGGTCCCGGACCGCGCCGGTGAACGACCCGCGCGTGTGGCCGAACATTTCGCTTTCGAGCAGTTCGGATGGCAGGGCCCCGCCGCTGACGGCCACAAACGGCCCCTGCGATCGCGGCGACTGGTCGTGGACTGCCCGGGCGATCAGTTCTTTGCCGGTGCCGCTCTCGCCTGTGATCAGCACGGGCGCCTCGCTGTGGCGCAGCGTATCCACGAGCGCGAACACCTTGAGCATGGCTGGCGATCGCGCGATCAGGCCACCCATCGCGTTCGGCGCGCCGAGGGGATCCTCGTAGTCTTCCGCCGCCGTGCGCACCACGAGGACATACTGGACACGCGGATCGCACGCGGTGACGAGGTCGCGCGGAAACGGCGCCACGCTCAGCGAGACCAGATGATGGGCGTGCTTCGCCGTAAACAGCGCGCGCCAGCCCTCGCGCCGCTCGCCGTTGGAGAGCGCCAGGCGCAGCACCCCGCCCTCACCGAAGAGGTTGCTCCCGAAGAGGTCCTGCAGCCGTTGCTCCTCGGCCGCCTTGGCGGTGCCCGCGCCGAACATCCGGTCGAGCCACTCGGATGCGTGCACCACGCGGAACTC
>CAZAZR010000207.1:0-5778 GCA_964489685.1 uncultured Solibacteraceae bacterium
TCATCGTCCTCATCGTCCTCATCGTCCTCATCGTCCTCATCGTCCTCATCGTCCTTGGCCCCGAGCGCGTGCGTGTGGCCTTGCGCATGCGCCTGGTTGTTTGCAATTCAAGGTCGCTAGGATCGTGATCATGTCGATACAAGAGTCGGTTGTACGCGCCATTGGGCGTCAATGTGTTCGTGTATTGGTTGCGTGTTGCATGTTGGTGGCCTACTACGGCCTTGTCGCCGCGCCCGTGGTCGCGGCGAGAAGTCCGATGGCCGGCGCGGATCGTTGGGTGACGGGCCTGAGCGACGGGGCGTTTCAAACTGCCCGTGGGCAGTTCGCTGCGTACCCATTCGAATATCGTCAGGCTCTCCTCAAGCGCTCGACGGCGGCCGAACGTGCTGGCGTATGGCGGAAGCTCATCGTCGATTTCCGCGCTACGTATTCCAGCAAGTTCGCAGTCACGGCCGAGCGAGAGGCAGCCCTGGATGTGCTCAGCGCCTCGCTGACGTCCGACCTCTTCAACGGGACGCAACCATCCTCCGCGGATCGCCTCGCCCTAACAGCGACGACGGACCGTCTTGTGGCTGCCTTCGACAAGCCAACCATTGCGGGCCTCATTGGAGCGCCGTGTACAGTGTCTGCTGATGGGTCAGCGCTTCCCGTGCGAGAGCGGTGGGCACGATACGCACGACAGAATTTGTCGAATGGCGTCGTATCTGCGCTCACCTTGAGCTGGGCGGTCAGCTTGCGTGCCGACAGTTTCCAATGCACGTGCAACGTTTTCTTCTCGGACTGGTGTGACACCAGGTGCGAAGTTCCGCCCCAGGGATGCCAAACCAGCGACTATGGGTGCGGAACGTACGGCCTGTACCAGTGCAATGGCCAGTGCATAGCGGTATGAAACAAGCGCCGAACCTCGGGTCGCCGTGCTGGCGACTCGAGGTTCAAGTGTGAAGAAGAGCTGGTAGCCTTGAAACAGGAAAGCTATCTAGGAGGTCATTAATGTCAAAGCCGAACGGTCTGCCGCTGTGGCGAAAGCTCCTGATCCTAGGCGCTTGCCTAGGTAGCGCGGCGGCGCTGGCCGTCCCTGGCACTGAGATGCCAGGCGCGACCGCCTGGCAGACTCTAGCGGTCATGTGGATCGCGACCGTCGCCCTCCTGTCGGTCCCGCTGGACCAGCATCTCCTCGAGGGGCGAGCGTACGTTTGGATCCTATCAGTGTTATGGACGACTATCTCGGGCGCGCTGGCGACTCTTTACATCGTCGCTGGCCAGATGCCTCCGTCGTCTGTCCTGGGTGCAGTGGGAGCCGGCGTCGTCGTTGCAATCGCAACCTGGACACGAGGAAACTCACAACAGTTATCACCCAAGACCGCGCTGAGGGCTGATGCCGCGCGTTTAGTCGCATCGCGACAAGGACTGTTGGCATGCGCTGCAGTGGTCGCGATCACTTGGATTGGCCCGTCCGCTGTCCTTCACCTTAAGTTGGGCTGGTGGCTGAGTCAGCAACCAACTCACAACGTTGGCGACGCCCGCCTGACTCCCATTCGCGTCGTGGTTTTCACCGACTACCAGTGCCCGGCTTGCGCCGCACGACATCAGGACTACGACAAAGTGATCGCTGCGGCACAAGCCCAAAGTGGAGGCGACCTTCAGACTGACACATTCGACTATCCGCTCGACACAGCGTGCAACCAATCCGTCCAATCCTCTCTTCATCCGGCAGCCTGTGACGCTGCGGTCCTCGTTCGGGCGACCACCACTCGACAGCAGCGAAAAGAAGTTATCGACGAACTGTTTGATCACCAGCAGGGCATGACGCCGACCTCGGTGTCGGAGATGGCCCGCGCTTTCGGCCTGCAGGACCAGTACATAGAAACGCGCTCCGCATCCTTGCGGGAGATCGAGGGCGACGTCAAGCGTGCGACAATGGCTGGTGTGTCGTCAACTCCGACCTACTTTGTAAATGGTATTCGGGCCAACGGATGGACTTCGGGTCAACTCGAGATGATTCTGCATTATTTGTTGACGCAGCGGTGAGTTCGCGCCGAGAGGAGGCCACTGGATGGATTTGAGTTTGGGCCTCACCGAGGCGCGGCGCACGTTCAAGCGCCTTGCGGCCGCTCCTTCATTCACGGTGTTTTCGGTAGTCAGTCTTGCAATCGGATTGGGCTCGACTGCGGCCCTCCACGCAGTCATTTACGCAATCCTGCTCCGGCCCTTAGATGTGCCCAATATTGGGCGGCTGACGAATATTTATCATTCGGATCCGCGGGAAAGCTCGATCACCGGCTATTTACCTTTTTCTTGGCCGGACTATCAGGATCTACAACAGCAGCAGTCAGGATTATCGGACCTGATTGCCTGGGCGCCTTTTCGCCAATCCGTGGTTGCAGGTGGGTCGGCAACTGTTTCCATGGGCGAAGTGGTCAGCGGTGGGTACTTCAATGCGCTCGGAGTGAGTCCTGCGGCAGGTCGGCTGATAGACCAGTCCGATGATGTGGTCGGAGCTACTCCAATTGTGGTTCTCAGCGATGGGTTCGCCAGGGCGCACTTTGCGTCGGTCGTTGCTGCTGTAGGACAGTCCGTTCTGATTAACAAGAAGCCATTTCAGGTCGTGGGTGTTCTCGTCAGTTCGTTTCGTGGCGTCTCTGCGCCAAACATACTTCCGACCGCCTTGTGGGTTCCCATTCAATCCCTGCAGTCTCTTGGTCCCGCCGCCCTTAGCGCGTCCCTTGACCCTAAGGATCGCGACCGGAGGTGGCTTTGGGTAAAGGGTCTACTGAACCCTGCTTCGAATGCTCAAGCCGCCGCTGACCAGGTTCGCGCGATCGGCCAGCGGCTTGACCGAGTGTTCCCGATCGGCCGTGACCTGTCCACGCGATTTGCGGTGCGACAATTGACCTCAAGGAACTGGACTGTTGTCCCGACGGCGAACGTCCACTCGCACGAGAGTGTCAGCAACGTCGCAGTTCAGACTGGATGGTTGTTACTGTCGGCCGTAACGGCGGTCCTGCTAATCGGGTGTTCGAATCTGGCGAATCTCGCAACTGCAAGAGGGGCCGGGCGTCGACAGGAGCTCGCCGTTCGTATGGCATTAGGAGCCTCACCTCGGCGAATCATGGCTGAACTGTCCCTTGAGGGAGGTCTCCTTCTCCTCGCAGGGTGCCTAGTCGCGCCATTCGTGTTCGTCGGTCTGCAACGGTACGTCCTCAGTGCCGCACTTCAATTCGGTGCGGGTTTCACAATTCAGATTGACCCGACGATGACTCGCGCAACCTACCTGATCGTTTTCGCCGCCCTCGCGCTAGCTACACTTGTCGCTGCTGTACTCCCTGCGGTTACGTTGACTAGGTCCGCCCTAGCACGCGGCCTGGTTGGCGATGGCACATACGGTACCGTAGGGCGTTGGTCTTCTCGGCGAAACTTGATCTCCATCCAAGTGGCCGTGTCGACTCTCTTGGTCTGCTTGGCATCGATGAGTATTTGGCAGGTATCAGCGGCCTCTGCTCGCGTCGGCGGCGGTTGGATGAATGACTTGGCGCTTCTGCAGGTGGACACAGACCTTTCCGGGTATGACGAGACAAGAACGAGACAGCTGATCGACGCTGCCGTGGCGACTTTCCCCAGCAATACGTCGTCAAGCGCGGCCATCGTGACGTCCGGACTCCCATCCGGGGTCTCCACGCGACGCGCCCAGGTGGCTCCCGGGGATATCAGCCAGAGTGCTGCGAAGGCTCGGCGCTCATTTGTTCTTATCGCATGTACCTCAGGCCTGTTGCAGATCCTACCAACGAGGCTGGTTGCCGGGCGCGCGTTAGACGACAACTCCGACAAGAACGGGGCCTCTCCGGTTGCAGTGATTAGCGAAGCTGCGGCCGCCGCGCTTTTTGGCACAGTGCCAGCCGTAGGCCGTCAAATCTCGATCCTCCCGCCACCGACTCCTAACAGGCCAAACCCAGAATCTACATTGACCGAGGTTGTCGGCGTCATTTCTGACCTCGGAGCAAACAGCGGGTCTACCTCGGACGCTGGGGTTATATATGTCCCTTTCTCACAACAAGTTTCCGGCTCGATAATGTTTGTGGCCCGCACTTCTGACGACCCTACGGCGGTGGCGAGCACGATGCGGAAGGCAGTTCTGACCATAGCGCCTGACATCGCGGTGATCAAGTCGGGCAGTGGCCGCGTGCTGGGGGATGCGGCGACCATCCCGCTACGGGCGAGCGCCAGCATCGCCTCGGTGCTCGGAGCGGTGTGCGTGATCCTTTCGATGACCGGCCTATATGGAATTCTGAGCTACCTAGTGTCTGGCCGTACGCGTGAAATTGGAGTGCGGTTGAGTCTCGGCGAGACACCTTTCGGAATGATGCGCTGGATTCTGTTTCAAGGGCTCCGACCTATCCTTGAGGGTCTACTGCTCGGCCTTACCGTCACGCTGATACTTGTCTTCGCCCTTCGTCCCTGGCTTCGCACTGTTCTTCCGGCAGCTGGTATTCCGGTGATTTCTGCTGGTCCCATCGTGATCCTACTCGCCGGGCTGGCGGCGTGTTATCTACCTGCTCTCCGGGCGGCGAGAATGGACCCGGTAGTTGCACTGAGAGAACATTAAACCTTCGCGGAACTCGCACAAAATGACGGAACTGCAAAGATCCACTATCCGCGCGCTCGAGCCTGCAGCCGAGGACTATCGGGGCTGACGGATAATTCATCAGTCTGGAAACTCGCTGCCTGAAAGCCCGGCGGGCGAGCCAAGATCGAGCGCCACGATGTGGACTGGGCCATTGCGGACAGCGTCGGGTGGCCCAAGCGGAAGGCCCGCTCACGCACCGGGGCCAGCCGGCCGTGCCACAGTGCTGTAGGACCGACTCGGCCCCGTAGCGACCCGATTTCACCCGAAACAGTCGCCGATTATCGCGCCGACTGCCGCCGGAACCGTACGACGGCCGCGCCCTGTGGCCTTTTGTTGCTCACGATGCCGGCCAAGGCGCGCGCCCAATCGTCGAGCGCGGCGCGCTTCTCATCGAGGTAAGCGTGCTGGTTGTAGTGTCGGCCGGTGACCGTCACGCGCGCATGGTTCAGGACGCGGCCGATGCAGGTTTCGTCAAACCCCAGGCCGGCCAAACGAGTCGCTACGGTCCGCCGCAAATCCTTCCACTCGTATGTCCCGCCATGAATGGCGGCCAGCGCGCGATGGTCATCAGATCGGAGCGTGAGATAAGGAAACACCCGGATGGCATCACCCTCGCGCGCCGCCTTGGCTCGCCTGATGAGTGTCATGGCGGACGCCGACAACGGCACGGCATGAGCGCGTCCGTTCTTCGTGCGATCTGGTGAGAGCTGCCAAACGCGTGCGGCCAGGTCCACTTCACTCCAGAGCATCCCGACCACTTCTTCGCCACGCTGACCAGTCAGCAGGCGCAGTCGCAGCGCGTCAGCGGCTCGGCCCGGATGCGCGTCCAGTCCGGCCCAGAGGGCGCGTAATTCATCATCCGTCAGCACCCGTTCGGACGGTTTTTCTTTGAATCGCTTTTCCATGCGCGCGGCCGGATGCGATTCCAGCAGCGACCGATCCACCGCGACCGTGAACAGCCGAGAGATCAGCGCCTGCACTCGATTCACGCCAACAGTCATGCCGACGGCGACGAGCGTATCGAGCAGTTCATGCACCTGCACGCGTGTGACGGCGCGTAGCGGGAGCGAGCCCCAGGGCGGCCGCAAGTACTTGTCGATTTTGGGTAAGCGTTCGACCAACCCCGTTCTTGACGTGAGGTCGAGGGCGGCGTAGGG
>CAZAZR010000208.1:0-5715 GCA_964489685.1 uncultured Solibacteraceae bacterium
CAGGAAGAGAATGAGCGCCTGCACAAGCGCGACCTGCCGACGTTTATCGCGCTGGCTCCGGCGATGCGCGCCGTGCGCGACACGATCGAGCGCGTGGCGGCGTCCGACGCGAGTGTGCTCATCACCGGCGAACACGGCACGGGCAAGGAAGTGGTGGCGAGCCTGCTGCACCGGCTCTCGCACCGGTCGTCCAAACCGCTCGTCACCATGAACGCCGGGGGCCTGTCGGAGGGCGTGGCCGAGAGCGAGTTGTTTGGTCACGTCAAGGGCGCGTTCACTGATGCGCGGACGGACCGCATCGGCTGTTTCGAACTGGCGGACGAAGGCACGTTGTTCCTGGACGAAATCGCGAACATGCCGTCGCGCCTGCAGCCCAAGCTGCTGCGCGTGCTGCAGACGGGCGAAGTGCAGAAGGTCGGGTCGTCGCGCGTCATCTTCGTGAACGTGCGTGTGATCTCGGCCACCAATGCCGACTTGCCGGCCGAGATTGCCGCCGGACGGTTTCGCGAGGACTTGTTGTACCGCCTGAACACGGTGGTGGTTCACCTGCCGCCGCTGCGTGAGCGTCCTGAAGACATTGTGCCGTTGGCCGAGCATTACCTCGCCCGGTATTCGGACCGGTACAAGCGCGTGTTTGAAGGGTTTGATCGGTCTGCGCGCCAGGCGCTTGAAACGCACCTGTGGCCCGGCAACGTGCGCGAGTTGGGGCACGCGATTGAACGCGCCGTGCTGATGGCGCAGTCGGGCGCGATTACGGCACAGGATCTGGGCGTGCAGGCGGGAGCCGGCGCGGCGCCGGCCGCGGGCGATGACATGACGCTTGAGCAGTCCGAGAAGGTATTCATTCAGAAAGTGCTGGCGAAACACGCCGGCGATGTGCGCAAGGCCGCTGAACAACTTGGTGTCAGTCGCAGCGCCCTGTACCGCCGGCTGCAGTGCTTCGGACTTTAAGGACGGTCATGGACGCCCAATACAAACGAGGCGCGCCACAGGCGCGCAACCTGGAGCTGGCGATTGCGCTGCTGGTGGTCGGAGGCGCATTACCGGCCGTCAGCGTGTCGCTCTGGTACCTGTGGCGGCAACCCCTGCCACCCGAGGTCCGATGGACGCTGACGATCGTGATTGTGGTGTTCTGGATCGCTTCCGGGTCGGCGGCCCGGCAGATGGCCACGCGGTCGCTGAACGTGATCGCGAATCTGCTGGGCGCGCTTCGTGAAGGAGACTATTCCATCCGCGGCTTGAGCGCGCGCTCCGGCAGTTCCATGGCGATGGTGATGCGTGAGGTCAACGATCTCGGTTCGACCCTGCAACGCCAACGCACCGAGGCCGTCGAGTCCACGGCGTTGCTGACCCACGTGATGCAGGAGATCGCGGTGGCCGTGTTCGCCTTCGACCCGCTGCACCAGCTCCTCCTCGTCAACAAAGCCGGCGAGCGCCTGTTCGGCAAGACGCAGGTCGACCTGCTGGGCACACCCGCCACGGGCATGGGCATGGATGAGTACCTCACCGGGGAGCCGCGACGCCTGATCGATCGGGCGATTGGCGGCCGGAAGGGCCGGTACGAAGTGCGGCGCGCCGCGTTTTACCGCGACGGCCGCCCGCACCACCTGATCGTCATCGCCGACCTGAGTCAGGCGCTGCGCGAAGAAGAACAAGCCGCCTGGCAGCGCATCGTCCGCGTCCTGTCGCACGAGATCAACAATTCGCTGACGCCGATCAAGTCCATTGCGCACTCGTTGCGCCGCATCGTTGATAGAGCGGCGGGCTCCGCCGCGGACCGCGCGGCCGGGATCTCGGGGTTTGAGCGCAGCGACGAGGTGTCGCAGGGGCTGTCGCTCATCGAGGAACGATCGGGGGCGTTGGGCCGGTTCCTGCGCGCCTACGCGCAGTTGGCCCGATTGCCGAAGCCCCAGCCCAGGCCGCTGTCGGTGACGGATCTCATGATGCGGATTGTCGAACTCGAGAAACGCCTGCCTGTGCGCGTCACCCCATCGCCAGAGATTCGCCTGGTGGCGGATTCAGACCAACTCGAACAGGCGCTGATCAACCTGGTGCGCAACGCCGTGGATGCGTCGCTCGAGACCAACGGCGCCGTGTCCGTGCGGTGGTCCACGCTGGGCGACTGGGCCGAAATCGCCATCGATGATGAGGGCAAGGGCTTGCCCGATACCTCGAACCTGTTCGTGCCGTTTTTCACGACCAAACCCAATGGATCGGGTATCGGCCTCGCGCTCAGCCGGCAGATTGCCGAAGCGCACGGGGGCACGATTACGCTTGAGAATCGTGTGGGCGCCGTGGGGTGCCGGGCGGCGTTGAGACTGCCGATGAAAATGAGCCAATGAGCCAATGCAATGAGGCCATGAGGCAATGGGGCAATGGCCGAACGTAGAGCGCGCTGAGCTTCATGCGCGCCTGGCGCCGCGGTCTTGAGAGCCAGGCCGCGCCAGAAAATTCCCCGAGTTCCCTAGAGCGGTTTCGACATGCGTGTAGTCGAAACGTAGCGCGGCCTGGGTCTCAAGGCCGCGGCCGCGCGCTTGAAACCCAGCGCTTATTTTGGGTCTAGTTGACCCCTATGGACGTTATTGACCCCACTTCGCTCATTGCCCCATTGCCAGAACGCCTCGGCTGAACGACACGAGATCTCCCTCATTAATCTCCGTCAGAGCCGACGTGATGATGAACTCGCCAACGGTGAGGCCGTCCAGGATCTGCGTCAGTTGCGGTGTCGTGAGGCCCACGCGCACGTCGCGACGCATGACGCGATTGTCGGTGCCGGCCACCATCACAAAGGTCACGCCGCTGACGCGTTGCACCGCGGCGGTGGGCACCACAAGCGCCTCGGGCACCGACGCAATCAGGATCTCCACGAGGACCGCCGTGCCCGCCGGCGGACTTGGAATGCCGGGAGCCAGCGTCAGTGCCACAGCCGCCGTGCCGGCATCGGGCGAGGACGGTGTGGTGACGCGAGTCACGGTGCCTGCCATCGGCCCTTCGCCCATCGGGGTGATCGTCGCACTCTGACCATTGACGATTTGGCCGAGGTCCTGCACGAGCACGTCTGCGGTGATCTGCACTCGGGTGGGATTGATGATGCGGATGACCGGGTCTGTACCGGTGCCAAGCACCGTGTCGCCCACGTAGTGCCAGCGGTTGGCCACCACGCCGGCAAACCGTGCGCGAACCGTGGCGCGCTCCTCGGCGACGCGTTCGGTGGCCAGTGTCTGCCGTGCCGCCGATAACTCGATCTCGGCGCGAGCCTGATCGCCCCTGGCATTGTCGAGTTCCACCCGCGGCGCCAACCCCTGTCCGACGAGTGAGGTGAATTGCGTCACGCGCGCCTTTGCGGCCTCCACGCGTGCGAGGATCTGCGCGATTTCCAGTTCCGCTGCGTGGATCGCCGCCACGCGGCTTGGGACCTCGAAGCGCGCGATGATGTCGCCCACACTGACGGGGCTGCCCTCGGCCAGCGGCAGTTCCACAACCGTGGAGGTCTCGGTCGCATGCACCGTGAAGTCTCCGTCGGGCATTGGCGTGACGGCGCCGCGTGCGCTCACGATGCGGCGAAGCACATTCATGCGGGCGGGCTCCACAGAGACCTGGATGGCGCCGGTCAGCGCGGCCTCGGGTTCCGCATCGCGGCCGCAGGCGCCCGCGCCAAGGAGCCCGAGCACAAGGACCGCAGTGAGCGGTCGGCGCGCCGGCCACACAAGCGTCGAGACCAGCGACAGCAGTACCGTGATTGAGGCACCGATCACGGCATACCAGGGCCACGCGACACTCGTGAACGCCCACACCGACCAGACCGTGGCCCAGGCCACGAGCATCGAGGACGCCACGGGCCACGCCTCAACGCGCCGGCGCATGACGGCCACGAGGAAGGCGCCCAGCACGGGACCGGCTCCGAGTCCCAGCACGGCGAGGCCGGCGTCGAGCACCGACTGATTGAGCTGCGTGGCCAACAACGCAATCCCGATTTGCACCATGCCCCAGCCTACCGTAGCCCGGTGCGCCACGCGCAGCATGTCGGCATCGCTCGCCTTCGGCTTCCAGTACTTCAGGTAGAAATCGTTGACGGTGGTGGCCGCCAACGAGTTGATGGACGGCGACAGGGCCGCCGCCACAATCGCCGCCACCACGAAGCCGGCGAAACCCGCCGGCACGTAGTCGCGGACGAACGTGGGGATCAGCATGTCGGGTCGTGCCAGTGTGGGCGCGGCCACATGCTGGTAAAACGTGGCCAGTGTGACCCCGATGAACAGAAATAGACCGAACTGCAGGAAGACCAGAATGCCGCTGAGCGAGAGTCCGACCTGCGCCTGTTGCTGCGATCGTGCGGTGAGCAGCCGCTGGACAAGGAATTGATCCGTGCCGTGCGTGGCCAGCGTGAGCGCGACGCCTCCGACCATGCCGGCCCAGAAGGTGTAGGCCCTGAAAAAATCGAGCCGCAGGTCGAACATCACGAATCGACCGTTGGCGCTCCCGAAGTCGAGCACCTCACGGAGCCCGCCCGGCACGCCGGCCAGGGCAAACCAGAACACGATGAGTGCGCCGGCCAGATAGACAAACATCTGAATCACGTCGGTCCAGATGACCGCCGCCGCGCCGCCATAGAAGGTGTAGACGATCATCGCGATGCCCAGCACCAGGATGGCGCCCCAGATGGGCACACCAACCAGCGTGGCGACCACGGCTGACGTGGCAAACAGGCGGATGCCGTCGGCCGCGCTCCGGGTCAGCAGGAACATCGCCGACCCGAGGTTGCGCACCGGGGCGCCGAACCGCTCGTGCAGCACCTCGTACGACGTCATGAGTTCACGCGCGAAGTACTTCGGAATGAAGACCGCACTCACGATGAATCGCCCGGCGATGTAGCCGAGCGCAAGTTGCAGGAAGGTGAGATTGCCCGCCGCCGCATAGGTCTGCGCGGGAATGCCGATGAACGTGAGGGTGCTGGTCTCGGTGGCCACCACCGTGAAGCAGACCGCCCACCACGGCACGGATCGGCTGATCAGGAAGTACTCGGAGGCCGACGTCTGGCGCTTCGCGAAGCTCGCGCCCAGCCAGATGATCAGGCAGAGGTACACGCCGATGATCGCGTAGTCGAGGCCGGCCACGAGCGTCTATCTCGCCGCCAGCAACTCACCAAACCACACGTACTGCGACCATTTCTTCGACATTTGCCGTCAGTCTCCTCAGGGATGCGAGCAGGTAGTGTACCGTCTGCCCCGGAAAATACGACCAGTGCTGAAACTTTTTCACACCTGCGGTGTTTGTCAGGTAATGACCGTCCGCCCGCTGGGCCAGGCATGACCGACGCCCGGGCTTTTGAGGCGTTCCTTCTGGAATACCAGGACATGGTTTATGCCACGGCCTTGCGGCTGTTGGGCAACGCGATGGAGGCGGAAGACGTGGCGCAAACGGTGTTCATGAAGGCGTTCGAGCAGTTCGACCAGATCGGCACCAGTCCATCGGCACCAGGATGGCTCAAGACCGTGACCACGAACACCTGCCTGAACCACCTCTCGCGCTACCGCAACCGCTGGCGCTTCTTCAGCGAGTTGAGTGGCGCCGAGGCAAAAGCCATAGACTCCCGGACTGGGAAGTGGGGAACTGGGGAAACTCAGGGACCCTTGGACCCCACGCCCCCTGGACCCCGGGACCCCGACACGGCGCTGGATGCCGCCCTGCGCCGTGTCGGGGTCCCGGGGTCCAGGG
>CAZAZR010000209.1:0-5618 GCA_964489685.1 uncultured Solibacteraceae bacterium
GGCCATTGAATATTCCGGCCAGATCGCCCGGGGTCTCGCGGCCGCCCATGACAAAGGGCTGGTGCATCGCGACATCAAGCCCGACAACATCTTCCTGCAGAGAGACGGGCAGGTGAAGATTCTCGACTTCGGGTTGGCGAAGACCGCTCCAGAGTCTGAAGGCCCGGCGCTCTCCGACGCGCCGACGATCACGACGCCCGCGATGACCGAAGTCGGCACCGTGATGGGCACCGTCGGTTACATGGCGCCCGAGCAGGTGCGAGGTCAGGCGGTTGACGCGCGCAGCGACCTGTTCGCGCTCGGCATCGTGCTGTATGAAATGCTCACTGGCCAACGCGCGTTTCAGCGCGCCACGGCCGCCGACACGATGGCCGCGATTCTCAACGCCGATCCGCCGGAGCTCAGTGGCCAGGGTCGAAACATCCCTCCCGCGCTCGACCGCATCGTCCGCCACTGCCTCGAAAAGAGTCCGCTCGAGCGCTTCCAGACGGCGCGCGACATCGAGTTTGCGCTCGGCGCTGCGGAGGTGACGACGCCAGACTCAGGGAAGCGGAACTGGATGCGCGTGGCGCTCGTCGCCGCTGCGGTCGTCGTCGCAGGAGTGGCCGTGACGATGGTCGTCACATCGATGCGATCCGGCGGGGCGTCGGTTGCGCCGGCTGCGGCGTACGCGCGCACCGCCATTGCAGTGCTGCCGTTTCGGAATCTCAGCACGGGCGACGCGAATGCGTACTTTGCCGGCGGGCTGCACGAAGAAGTACTCACGCAGTTGGCGAAGGTTGCGTCGCTCACCGTCATGGGCCGCACGTCGGTCATGTCGTATGCCGGCACGACGAAGCCGCCGCGCGAGATCGCACGTGAGCTCTCGGTGGGGAGCATTGTCGACGGCACCGTGCAGGTGATAGGTGGGCGGCTCAAAGTCAGCATTCATTTGATCAATGCCGAAAACGGGCGCGAGGTGTGGGGCGATACCTACAACCAGACCCTGGACGATGCGTTTGCGATTCAGAGCGCGGTCGCGCAACAGGTCGTCGCGGCGGTCGGCGCGGTGCTCGCGGCGTCAGAGCGCGCTTCAATCGTCAACGTTCCGACGGCAAACCCTGAGGCGTACCGGTTGTATCTGCAGGCGCAGGAGCACCGCAATTGGTCGACGAGAACCGAACTGGAATTGATGCAGCGGTTGTTCGAGCGAGCCATCGAATTGGACCCGGAATTCGCGCTGGCGCACGCGGGACTGGCGCACGCGCATGGCGCGATGTTCTGGTTCAAGCTGGATCCGTCGCCAGAGCGCGCCGATCGCCAGGTCGCGGAGGCCGAGACGGCTCTGAGGCTGGCGCCGAATCTGGCCGAGGCGCACTGGGCGATGGGCATGGCGCAGTACTGGGGCCGACGAAACTACCAGCGGGCGCTCGACGAGCTCGGCATCGCGTTGCAGGGGCTACCCAACAAGGCAGGGCTCGTGTCGCAGATCGGGTTCGTGCATCGGCGTCTCGGGCACTGGGCCGAGGTGAACGCGGCGTTCGAAAAGGCCAGCAGACTCGATCCGCGGGACTGGCGCGTGTTCTCGGACCTGGGCGGCGAGACATTCGCGATCACACGCCGATATGCCGACGCCGTACGCGCGTTCGACCAGTCGCTGACCCTCCCTCCGTACGTGGCCGAAGTGGCGGTGCACCGGGCGATGACCTTGCTGCGATGGCGAGGCGACGTGGAGGCCCTGCGCACCGTTCTCGACAAAGTGTCGCCGGACGCGGATCTGGGCGTGTATCGGTCGGTGATCGCGCAGCGCGCCCGGCTATTGCTATGGGACCGACGGGCGGACGAGCTGCTCTCGCTGGCCGGCGGTGTGCTGAGTCGCGTGCTCGAGGAGCAGCGTGCCTATCTGCCGGCGTCGCTGTATGCCGGATGGGCGCACCAGATGAAAAGGGACAGCTCCGCCGCGCGCGAGGCGTTCCGCGCTGCGCTCGTTCAGCTTGAGGCCGTGCCGCCGAGTGTGGCTGATCACCGTGTGCACGCGGCGCGTGGACTGGCCCTGGCCGGCCTCGGCCGCAACGTGGAGGCACAGCTCGAAGCGCGCTGGTTGCAACAGTCATCGGTCTACCGGGAAGACGCGATGGCCGGCCCGATAGTCGCCGAAGACCGCGCGATGATCCTCGCCGGGATCGGCGAGGTGACCGCGGCGCTCGATGAGATCGAGCGGCTGCTCGCGGGGCCGTCGCTGCTCACCGTCCATACGCTACGGCTGGACCCTCGGTGGGATCCGATTCGCGAACAGCCGCGGTTCAAGGCGCTGCTCGTGAAGTTCGCGAATCCTGAAATGCGCTGATGGCGGTAGCGCCAGGGGTCACGTCAGGCCGCGACGACGACGGACATGGTGCCGTGCTTCTTTCGCGTCGGCGTAATGACAATTTCGACGTCTTGGCCCAGTGCCGTCAAGAACTCGATCAATCGCTCGACGGAGTAACTCCCGGAACTCCCTCGCATCAGTCGAGACACGTTCGGCTGCTTGATGCCGAGCACTTGACCGGCCTGAACCTGCGTCAGTTTGCGCAGCCTGATGATGCGGTAGATCTGCAGCATGAGCGTGGACTTGAAGCGTTCGAGTTCAGGATCGGGAAAGCCGAGATCCGCGAATACGTTGCCGCTGCTGCGTTCAACTTGACTATCGGTCGCCCTTGTCGCCATCAGCCTTCTGCCTCTCTCTATGGTGCCGTTCGGCCAGTGCCAAGCGTCTATGGATTAGGTCGATCTCCCGCTGCGGCGACGCAATGCCCTTGGTCGATTTCTTCTGGAACGCATGCAGCACGTACACGATGTCCGCGAAACGCACAGTGTAGACGGCGCGGTAGGCATCCGAGTCGAACGGCGCCACGATCTCCAGCACTGAGCGACCGCCAAACCCCTTCAGAGCCTTCACCGACGGGTACTCTTCGCCGCACTGGGCGGCAAACAGTGCCTGGCCGATGTCGCGTTGCACATCCCGAGGGAAGGCCTTCAGGTCTCGCCGCGATGAGCTGACCCACTCGACCAGTTTCGGTTTCGGATCAAGCTGAGGTATACCAGTATACATATATTGGTCTGTAGATCAGCGCGACGCATACCGTCGCGTCTTGGGCTTCGAGGTTGTGAAGCCGCAGGCTGTTCCGCCGTGGTGCGCACGAATCCGCGCGTCGCCGATAGGCCGTATTAAGGGGTTGTCCCTGACATAACCTCTCCTTATCAGACACGGGGCCGATCACCTTGCATCCGGATCACTCTCCCACGCGCGCGCTACGCGCCGGCGCAAGTCCATTGAATACGCGGCCATATGCTCCTCCCAGTCGGAGAAGTACCATGACCGCTGTACTACGTACAAGAAGAAAACGCTCTAGGACGCCGACCTATCAGCCTTTAGTCGACGCCAAATTTCGCGAAACAGAGACAGGGCCTGCCATGACAATACCAACAGTGCCGCTACAGCAATGCCACCCCAGAGGGTCGCTTGAATATCCCGCTCTGTGCCGCTGGCGTTGGGTTCGAATACGAGCCAAACCGAAGCCAGCGAAAGCAAGTTCAATCTCAGCCCACAGGTCCTCAGCCATGGTTCTGGCCTGTATTTCGAACCAAGGACAGGTCGCACCGTTGATTCCATCCCTAAAACGCACAATGTAGTGCAGGGAGGTATAACCACTGTCCTTCTTGCCGATAACAAGGTGGTCCAGTCCGTGACGAGTAACCCTGCCAATGTCGAGGTATGCGGTCGGCGGATTCTCGGTCGAGATTTCCAACTCCTGGCAGCCACGAATGGCTTTATCAACGAGAGACAAATTGGAAAGGTAATGCACTACGATCCGGGCGCCAACCGTGTCCGTCATCTTGGCCAAGCTGGCTTCGGTCAGTCCACTGTAATTGTGGGACTTGCGGAGAATCTTGTCGACCACACTTTCAGGCCGTTTGATTCTTGCGTGCGCCCGTTGAATTGGTGAGGGACTGGCGCGACGAACTGAGCCAGCATAGCTTGACCAAAAACTCGGTTCCTGCCAGCTTTTTAAGAGATGTTTAACTCTCGTATGAACGGGCGATAATACCTCGCCCACGAAGCGCTCATAAACGGTCAGGAACTCATCAAGATTGCGAGGGTCGTTGTCAGACCTTGCGTTCGCGGGTAATTTTGTGTGACTGCGTTTACTCCGTCAAGGTAAATCGGCCCCACATCGAATCAGTTCCGGTCCCCCCAAACGTGGTCCTGCACGACGTCAATGGACACGAAGAGGGGCGACTGACCCGGTAGGGACTCCTCGCCCGCTTCATTGACCATCTTCCAGGCGGCGTAATACGACGCGAGTTGCGCGGGCGCGGTGAGCCAGATCCGCACCAAGCACAACTCTCCCGGCTTGGTGTCAGGGATGGGAGACTCCGGGTCACTGATGAGCCGCCCCGGTCCTGAGCTTGTACCGACGCGCTTGAGCATCCGATTCCGTCGACGTTTTGAATCTCCCAAATTTTCTCGAAGCGCGTGCCCGGTGCCATGATGGTGCCATCCGGAATGGGGATGTCCCGGTGGCTGTTGAAATTCAGCGGCGGCTCGGTTGACAGCTCATACTATGCGACGTTCTCCTCGGCGGTGACAAGTCCGAGTTGCTGATCACGGGCGCGCAGGGCCGCAACGAGCGTCGGCATCTCCTGGTGTCCGTTCACGCGGCGGAAGCCCTTGACGGCCTCCAGGACGCCGGCCGCGACCCAGCGGAGGACCCTCTGGCCCCCGCGCCATCGTGTGACGTTGCGCTTCACGTGCCGCGTGCGACTGATGAGGCTTTCGGCCGCGTTGGTCGTACTGAGCGATCGGCGCAAGGCGTCGGAGAGTCCGAGGCGCAGTACGGTGAGCGTTTCCTCCAGCCCTTCCCGGACACTCTCGGCCGCACTCGGATGATCGCGCTCGAGTCGCGTCGCCAAGTCGCGCAGCAGTCAGGTCGCCGTGGCCACGTTCGCGCTGCCGTACGCGCGTGGCAGGATCGCCTTGACCCACGGCCGCTGACGGTCCGGCAGGTGATCGAGCACATTCCTCAGCTTGTGCACGTGACAGCGCTGCACCAGGGCCGGGTCGCCAAACATCTCCCGCACCGCTTTCCGGAGCGCCTTCGAGCCGTCGAGGATCACCAGGAGGCTGCGGTCGGTCCGCAGCCCACGACTCTGCAAGTTCGAGAGCAGGCTCTGACACACGGCCGCGTTCTCGGTGGCGCCTTCCCAGATCCCCAGTGCATGCTTCGTCCCGTCAGCGGCGATCCCGAGCGCGACGATGAGGCCATGCTCGCCGACATGTACGCCATCGAGCAACAACCCGAAGAGCGCGAGCCCGTCCAAGGGCGCCGACGGCCACGCCTCGAGTTGGGCCTGGGTCTTGGCGACGACGCGGCGACTCACCGCGCTCTTGCTGGTGCCGTGACTCTCGACGTCGGCCAGCGGTTCCAGGCTGCGGGCGTACTGCCGCGTGGCGACGCCGACCAACATCTGCTCGACCACGCGGCGGTCGAGGGGGTCGGTCGCGGCCATCGTCTGAAAGGTCGGCAAGGGCACCTCGCCGGCGATGGAGATCCATGGTCGCCATGTTGAAAAAAAGACCAACAGGTTGAGTGATGAAG
>CAZAZR010000210.1:0-5600 GCA_964489685.1 uncultured Solibacteraceae bacterium
ATACACGGCCACGCCGCGATCGGTGTTCGGGCCCGGGTACGACGCCGCCAGGCGCGACGCGACCACTGCTAGACCGGCCTCTGCCTGCTCGAGTGTGGCGCCTGGCGCCAGACGCGCCCGCACCTGCAGCCACGCATCGCCGCGGGCGTTGAGCCGATCGCCCGATAACACCGTGGTCTGCATCATCATCGGCAGCCACAGATCGATGCGCATCCCGGCCGACGATCCCTGGAAGCCTTCCGGCGTGACGCCGATGACGCTGAACACCTTGCCGTTGACGGTCAACGGGCGCCCGACACTATCGGCCCGGCCTGCACACTGGCGCTGCCAGAATGCGTGGCTGAGCACGACCACCGGATGTCCACCCGGCACACGGTCATCGTCTCTCGAGAGCACGCGGCCGCGGGCGGCCGCGACCCCGAGCACGTCAAAGAACTCGCCACTCACCAGTTCGCCCCAGGCGCGCTGAGCCTCGCCCTCGTCGCGCACTGTGAGCGCCACAAGTCGGCCCGCACACATCGCCGCAATACTCTCTGGCTTCTGATCGCGCATGTCGGCAACATTCGGGTACGACACGCTGATGTCGCGGCGCGTGCGTGTGGTGCCGAGCACCGCCACCACGCGGTCGGCGTGCGCCGCACCTGGCAGAGGACGCAGCACGAACCCTTCAACCCAACTGAAGATTGTGGTGGTGGCGCCAATGCCCAGTCCGAGCAACAGAATCGCCACCAGCGCGAAGCCAGGTGCTTGAGCAGGGTCCGCGTGCCGTACCGAATATCCGCAAACACTGTCGGCATGTTCCAACTCCGTACTCTGAGAACGCACGCGTGCGGCACCGTGCCCAGCGCGCGGGACCACAGGTCCACGCCCTTCCATCCTCGTCCGTGCTCCGTCAGGAACGCCCATTGGTGACGCAGGTCGGCCTCCCACTGACGCCGCCAGGCGGCGCGGTGGGACGCCGGCACCATCGGAGCCGTCAGCGCCACGCACGCGAGCGACAGCCGCAGACTGACTGATCTCACCGCCGCGCCTTCCCCGTCGTCACCGTCAGCGGCACCGGACGGAGGCTCTTGAAGCGCTGCATCGCTTCGCCCAGCACGGCGGCGCCGGTGGGCGTGAGGGAAAAGTACCGCCGGGGCGGACGACCTTCACGGTGCGCCACCTTCGCGTCTTCCCAGGACGACTTCAGGCAGCGCTCCTCCTCGAGGCGATCGAGGGCCGGATATACGGTGCCACTGGTGAACCCGGTGGCGTCCATGATCTCGAAGCCGAATCGCTTGCCATCTGCCACCGCGTGCAGCACCGTCACCACGCCGATACTCAGTTTCATAGCTCCACCCCTTGGACGAGAGCCGTCCTATTAATTTTGCCAGTATATTGTGGTAACCAACATAGCCTACCAGTGCACACGTCGCTCGGCCTGGGGTTCACGGCCGAGATGACACCCTAAAACAGCCCCACAACCTTGCCGCTATCGTCGAGGTCGATGTGCTCGGCTGAGGGCACTTTGGGCAGGCCTGGCATCGTCATGATGTCGCCGCAGACCATCACGATGAACTCAGCGCCTGCGGCCAGGCGCACTTCGCGCACGTTGACTATGTGCCCGGACGGCGCGCCGCGAAGGCCGGGGTCGGTGGAAAACGAGTACTGGGTCTTGGCCACGCACACCGGGTAGCTGCCGTAGCCATCGTCCTGCAGCTTGCGGATCTGCGCCCGTACCTTGGCATCGGCCGAGACATCCGCTGCGCCATAGATCTTCGTCGCGATGGCCTTCATCTTGTCCCACAGCGACAGGTCGTCTTCGTAGACAAAGTGAAACGCGGATTCGGCGCTGTCGATCACAGCGACCACGGCCCTGGCCAGATTCTCGGCCCCGGCTCCCCCATGCGCCCAATGCGTGGCCAGCACCACCGGCACGCCGCTGGGCGCCATGATGTCCTGCAGTTTCGCGATCTCTGCGTCGGTGTCGTCGGGAAACCGGTTGATGGCGACCACGCACGATAAGCCGTAGTGGGTGCGCACGTTGTGGATGTGGCGCTCGAGGTTGGCCAGGCCGCGGTCGAGCGCACCGAGATTCTCCTGGCCGAGGGCCGCGCGGTCCACGCCCCCGTGGTACTTCAGGGCCCGAATGGTGGCCACGACCACGCAGGCATCAGGACGCAGACCCGACTTGCGGCACTTGATGTCGATGAACTTCTCGGCGCCGAGGTCGGCACCGAATCCGGCTTCGGTCACCACATAGTCGGCCAGTTTCAAGGCGGTGCTGGTGGCCACGACCGAGTTGCAGCCGTGCGCGATGTTCGCGAACGGCCCGCCATGCACAAACGCCGGGTTGTTCTCGAGCGTCTGGACCAGGTTCGGCTTGAGGGCGTCACGCAGCAGTACGGTCATGGCGCCATGCGCCTTCAAATCGCTCGCGAGCACGGGCTTTTGGTCTCGCGTGTAGCCGACCACGATCTTGCCGAGGCGTGTCTTGAGGTCCTTGAGCGACGTCGCCAGACAGAAGATCGCCATGACCTCGGAGGCGACGACGATGTCGAAGCCGTCTTCGCGGGGATAACCGTTGCCCGGCCCGCCGAGCGACGCCACGATCTGGCGCAACGCGCGGTCGTTCATGTCCACGACGCGCTTCCATTGAATGCGCCGAACGTCGATGCCCAGCTCGTTGCCGTGGTGGATGTGGTTGTCGAGCATCGCGGCCAGCAGGTTGTTGGCAAGGGCAATGGCCGAGAAGTCGCCCGTGAAGTGGAGGTTGATGTCCTCCATCGGCACGATTTGGGCGTACCCACCGCCGGCAGCACCACCCTTCATGCCGAACACGGGCCCCAGGCTCGGCTCGCGCAGGCAGATGATCGCTTTCTTGCCGATGCGGTTCAGGGCGTCGCCCAAGCCGACGGTGGTCGTGGTCTTGCCTTCGCCCGCCGGTGTGGGACTGATGGCCGTCACGAGGATCAGCCGGCCATTCGGCCGGTCTTTCAGGCTGTCGACAAAATCGAGCGAGACCTTCGCCTTGTAGTGCCCGTAGGGCTCCAGGCTCTCTTCAGGAATGCCGAGGCCGGCGGCCACCTCGGTGACACGCTTCATGGTGGCCTTCTGGGCAATCTCGATATCACTGGACGGCACGGTGAGCTCCTTGAAGGGGACGGGTCTCGATCTGTGGAACACTCGAGGCAGATCAGGAAGGACCTGCCTTGGAGTGTCCCACAGATCGAGACCCGTCCCCCTGCGTGATCAGCGGTTCTGCACGAACTGCCACCCGAAGCGGCCCTTGATGCACAGGTGGCCTTCGGTGACGTCGTGATCGTGTGGCGAGGTGACGCGGACGATGGAATTGTCCTGCACGTGCAACTGGAGTGTGCAGCCGACGCCGCAGTAGGGACAGATGGTGTCGGTGACGGCCTGTTTCGATTCATCCCAGGTGCCAGCCTCGCGCATGTCGTGCTCAGACTTGAACATGAGCGCCCCTGTCGGGCACACGCCGATGCAGTTGCCGCAGTAGACACACGCCGAATCAGGCAACGGCGTCTCGAACTCGGTGGCAATTGTTGCGTTGAAGCCGCGGCCGGCCACCGCAATGGCGAAGGTATTCTGCGCGTCGGTGCCGCACGCCTCCACGCACTTGTAGCAGAGCACGCACTTTGAATAGTCGCGCACGTACAGGTCGTTATCGATCTTGACCGGCTGTTTCACCGTGGCCTTCGCGCCGTGCCCCTCCGCGTCTCCTGTATCAAACCGGTCCGGCTCTGCGGCGTAGCGCGCCATGTCGGCGCGAAACTTCGGTTCGGCCGTGGAGAGATCGACCGACGAGCCCAGCAGCTCGAACACGAGCTTCCGGCTGTGCCGCACCCGCTCAGAATCGGTCTGCACCACCATGCCGGGTTCGGCAAGGCGTGAGCAGGCGGGCACGAGCACCCGCGAGTTCTCGACCTCAACCACACACACGCGACATACATTCACGGGCGTGAGGCTTTCGAGGTAACAGAGTGTTGGCGTATCGATACCCACGGACTTGCAGGCGTGCAGGAGCGTGGTGCCTTCAGGCACACGCACATCCTTGCCATCAATCTTGAGGTCTACTGCGCGCACAAAGGAGACGGGGACGGCTTCCATGACCTAACGGGCCTCCGGCGAGTCGAAGGAAAACTTTTGCAGCGCGCTTTGCACGGCGCTGGCGGCGGTCTGGCCGAGGCCGCAGATGGACGCATCACGCATGACCATCGCCAGGTCGTTGATGAGTCCGACCTCGCGGGCCGAGGCGCCCGCGCCATTGGTGCGCGCGGCCATCAGCCGGTGCAGCGCCTCTTCCTGGCGAATGGTGCCGATGCGGCACGGCACACATTGACCACACGACTCGTCGCGGAAAAACGCCGCGATGCGAATGAGGATGTCGCCCAAGTCCACGCGATCATCAAACAACATGATCACGCCGGATCCCAATGTTGCACCGGCCGCGCGTGTACCCTCAAACGTCAGCGGCATGTCCAGTTCATCCGGCGTCACGAACACGCCCGCCGCCCCACCCAGCAGCACCGCCTTGAGGGCGCGGCCCTCCGCCACACCGCCGGCCAGCGCAATCACGTCGCGGAGCGAGATGCCGAACGGCGCTTCGTAGAGGCCCGGCTTCGTGACGCAGCCGGAGACGCAGAACAACTTGGTCCCCGATGATCCCGACGTGCCCGACGCGGCAAAGGCGGGGCCCCCGTGCGCGAGAATGTCGAGCACGTTGGCAAAGGTCTCCACGTTGTTGACGACCGTGGGTTTTCCGAACAAGCCGACGTTCACCGGGAAAGGCGGTTTATTGCGCGGCTCGCCGCGCAGCCCTTCCAGCGAGTTGAACAGCGACGTCTCTTCGCCGCAGATGTAGGCGCCGGCGCCACGTCGCAGTTCAATGTCGAACCGTACGCCTTCGCCCATGATGTTGTCGCCGAGCCATCCCCTGGCCCGGGCTTGCGCGAGGGCATTCTGCAAACGCTGAGTGGCCTTCGGATACTCGCCGCGAATATAGAGGTAGCCCTGCTCGCACCCGGTGGCATACCCGGCGATGGTCATGGCCTCGACCAGCGCAAACGGGTCTTCCTCCATGATCACGCGGTCCTTGAACGTGCCAGGCTCAGACTCATCGGCGTTGCACACCAGGTAATGCGGACGCACCGGATTACGCGCCACCCATTCCCACTTGCGTCCGGTGGGAAACGCGGCGCCACCCCGGCCCAACAGTTTCGAATCGTTCACTTCCCGCAACACGCGCTCGGGCCCAAGCGACAGCGCCTTGCGCAGCGCCACGTAGCCGCCATGAGCGCGGTAGTCGTCCAGGCTTGACGGGTCGGCGACACCCACGCGTCGGAGCAGGCGCAACGCCGGATCGCGTGTGCCTTCGATTTGCGGCACCATCACTCGCTGAGGCGCGGTGGCGCTGCCGCTATCGATGGCCGTCAGAAGATCATCGAGCGACACGTGCGACATGGCCTCGTCGCCACGCGGGTCGGCCGCGCGCTGGATCAGCGCAGCCGGTGCCTGCTCGCACAGACCAAGACATGGGCTGCGCACCCACGTCGCCGCGCTCTCGTCGCTCGGGCTGTCTTTGTAGGGCGGGCTGTCTT
>CAZAZR010000211.1:0-5587 GCA_964489685.1 uncultured Solibacteraceae bacterium
GGCCAACAGCGGGACGCCCTACACGATCACTACCGGCCTGGACGACAACGGTGACTTGATCTTCAACGACCGGCCTGCCGGTGTCGGCCGCAACACCGTTCGCACGCCGTCACAATACACATGGTCGTTGAACGCGGCCTATACCACGCAGGTGGCCTCCCATCGAGTGGTGCTCACGGCCAATGCCACGAACCTGACCAACCACGCGAATTTGAGCGGGTTCACCGGGGTCATGACCTCGCCATTTGTCCGGACGGCGACATCGGTCACCAACCCACGGCGAATAGAATTCGGACTGACCTTCAGCTTCTAGCCGCCTGTGTGTGCTCAGCCTGCTCGTGTCCGCTCACCTGCGGAATGTGTACTGCACCTTCACTGAGCCCCGGTCGAAGCTCGGCACGTAGCGGCCGGGCATCTCGCGCGACCAACCACGGTTGACCACCAGGAAGAGGTCGTTGCCGGGCCGCAGGATCCACCGGAAGCGGCTTTGAAAGCCCAGAACTCTTGAATCGCTTTCGTACTGGATCAGGTTCGACCAGGTGACGTTCGCGGCCGCGTAGTCGATTCCTCCCGACACCACCTGCGTCACGAAGCGGTCCTGCGCAAGCCTGACGGTACCGCGTTCCATCTGCCCAACGAGCCCAAGATGGACGTTCGGCTTGATGACGACCCCCAAAGCAAACTGTCGCAGCGTACCGCCATAAAAATTCGCCGTCATGTACTCGGCGTCGAGCACCCACCGGCGCTTGCTCGCCGTTTGCAGTTCAACGCCGTGCTCGGTCCATCGATAATCTCCTGGCGGGATGATGACGCCATCCGCGATCTCAAACGGCTCGTTGAGGCGCTCGAACGTGGGTGTGACCCTCCACTCGATTTCCTCGCCGGAGTTGGTCCGGATGCCCAGAGGCACCACACGGACTGCCCAGTTCTGGAGGACACCGTCAAGGTCGGTGATGATTTCAGCCCGCTGTTCAAAGGCGAGCTGGCGAATGCCGAATCGCCCTGGCCGTGGTTCAAAGCCGACAGACAGATCTGTCTTCCGGATCCCCGTACGCGGCGCAAACCCCATCGCTGGCTTGAAGGCGTCGCCAATGCGCTTGAAGCTCAACTTGGCATTGACCAGATCGTTCGGGTAGTCGATCGTGACTCCGTAGGCATGGTCGACCGCCACCTCACCCGTATCATCGTCCGTTCGCAGGAAGAACAGATCGGCGCTGAGATTGGTGTCCTCCCTGAAGGTTGAGGTGGCAAAGCGCGCATCTGCCCCGATCAGACTGTTGGCGCCTTCGCCCGACGGATTGCCGCGCGTGGCGATCATCCCGATCCATGACTGCGCGAAGAGGTTGCGGCTGACTCGCATCGCGAACAGGTTCTGCGCCGCGAGCGGACCCTCTTCAAGCGTGGTGTCGCGTGTCTGCACGTCGAGCAGGCCGATGTTGAATCCCGACTGTCGTCCCGAGACCTTGACGCCAGCGAGGATCGGCACCTCCTGGTCATCAAAGAGGCCGACGGTGCGACTGAAAAATGGAATGAGGTCACTACCGCCGCCGAGACCAGCGACGTCAAAGACGCCGGCGCCTTCCAGAAAGAACGTTCGCTTTTCAGGGAAGAACAAATCGAAGCGCGTGAGGTTGATCTGACGGGTGTCATTCTCCGTTTCGGCGAAGTCCGTATTGATGGACACGGAGGCGGTGAGGCTCGGCGTGAGGCTCTTGGCCACATCCAACCCAACCTTGACCTTCGTCTCGCCGTCGTCTCGAGTGGTCCCGAGGTACGGACGGATATCCAGCCCCCGTCCCTGCCGTACACCCGTGAGGCCGGTGAGCTGGCCGGCGGCTGCCAGGTTCGAAACCCAGAGGTCCTGTTGGGGACTGGCCCACCGATCGATCTCCTGAAAGCGTTTGATCTGGCGCTCGACGTTCAGGCCCCAGACCGTCGGGTCCGACTTGAACCGCAGTGTCTTGAACGGAATGCGGATTTCGGTCACCCAACCCTCTGACGTAATTCGCGCGCGCGCGTCCCAGATGCCGTCCCACTCACGGCTGAGATCTTCCGCGTTGTTCGAGATCTGACCATCCACCCTGGCGCCGACCGGATTCACCGAAAAGAAGAATCCGTTCCGTTGGTCGAAGAACGTGTCGAGGACAATCACGATTCGATCGTCCACCTCGAGGTCCGCGTCGCGAGCGAGTTGTGTGGCTACAATCCCGGACGGCGCTGTGTCGTGACAGAAGATTCCAAAATAGAGGTAGTCGGCGTCGAACAGGACGCGGACGTCGGTCTGAAAGGTCGCCGGTGCGTCCTCTGTCGGCTCGCTCTGCAGGAGTGGACCAATGGGCTTGGCGGACGCCCACGCGGGCTCGTCGAGCACGCCATCCACCCGCATGGCCTGGGTGGTGACGTGACTGTGTGCTGTGGGTCGATCCTGCTCGCCCTGTATGATCTGCACGCCGGCCACGATCGCGAGGCTCACCAGGACGACGTGCGCAACGTGGTGTGTGGTCTGCATGCGGAGCACCGTACTGCACGCCAGATGAACAGAGGATGAAAAGGACCAGCATCCCCTTAATGGTCCGTTCATCACCGCTGCGATAGTTTTCCGGCCAGGAGAACACACATGGCACACAACATCATCCGAATCGTCGTCGTGGTAGTGGGTTTGATCACCTCGCTCGGTGCTCAGAATTCAATGCCCGTAGGTCCCACATGCGTCAAGCCGTCAAGCGGGAAGGGCTGCCTTCCGCTCGCGCCGACGAACACACGCATCGATCTCATCAAGCCGTCATTCTCGAACCCGACCTCCATCACCAACGCCCTCCACCCAAGCAGCACGATCAGTCAGGTGATTTATGGCGGGCAGGTTGACGGCAAACCCTGGCGCACCGAGTTCACGGCCCTGGCAATCGACAAGACGATCGAGTGGGACGGCACACCGATCAAGGTGGTGTCGTGGCAGTACCTCGCGTTCTCCGGAGGACGGATCGACGAAGTGGCGATCGACTGGTTCGCGCAGGCCGACGATGGGGCCGTGTGGTACTTCGGTGAGGACGTGTTCAATTACGTTGACGGGGTCGTGGCCGATACCGACGGAACATGGATTGCCGGCAAGAATCGCCCCCCGGGGATGATCATGCCTGGCCACCCCAAGGTCGGCGATGCCTATAGGCCCGAGAACATTCCCGAGAGCGTGTTTGAGGAAGTCATTGTCAAGAAAATCAACCAGACGGTGGCCGGGCCGAGCGGGCCCATTGCCGGCGCCCTGATCGTCTCTGAGCTCCACCTTGACGGGAAGTCGGAGGAGAAGGTCTTTGCGCCCGGCTACGGCGAGTTCTCGACAGGGAGCGCAACAGGCGATTTCGAGCAGGCGTCCTTCGTGGTGCCGGCCGACGCGCGTACTCGATCCCTGCCGGCTGCGCCGGCGGCACTTGTCAACCTGTCGAGCGCGGTTCGACACACGTTTGATGCACTTGGCAAAAGCGATTGGAGCGGTGCTGCTGCCGCGGTCACGGCATTAAAACCGACATGGGCATCCTACCGGGCGGGTCGCGTGCCCGAGACGCTTGCGAGGCAGATGAGCCGCGACATTGCCGCGATCGACACAGCCGTGACCTCCCGCAAGTCAGCGGACGCGCGCCACGCCGCCTTACGGATCGCCCAAAACGACCTCGATCTTCGGCTGCAGCACGAGCCGCTCCTCACGATCGAGCGTGCTCGGGTCGAGCTCTGGGTGCGCCAGACCCTTGTGGACGCCGCCGCCAAGGACGTCGGGAGTGTCTTGGGTGATGTCACCACGCTCGAGTGGACGTGGCGAAGAATCCGCGGGACCATCAACCGCGAGGTGGCCGCGCGGATCGACGCGCAGCTCAAAGACCTTCGCCAGGCGGCCGACGCCAAGGATCTGGCGGTCGTCGCCAAGACGGGATCCGCCCTGCTGGCGACACTCGCGGCTCAATGAACGAGCGGCCCTACGAGTGGAGCGCGGGCGCGGTGCCGACAGGCAGCGTGGTGACAAACGCGCTCCCCGTCGGGCCGGTCGATTCCAGGACAAGGCTTCCACCATGGGCCTCAGCGATCCACCTCGCAATCGGCAGTCCGAGACCGGCCCCCGCGCCGGCGCCTTGAGCCCCGAGACGCACGAAACGTTCGAAGATGCGCGCGACTTCCTCGTGGGGAATGCCGGTCCCGGTGTCGCGAACGACCAGTCGGACTCCGCTCGAGGTCTGCACCAAGGTCACCACGATCGTGCCGCCTGGCGGCGTGTATCGCATCGCGTTGTCGAGCAGGTTCATCAAGAGCTGTCGTAACAGGTGCTCATCGCCGAAAAGCGACACCTCTTCGGGCAAGTCAGTGCGCAGGGTCAGACTCCGCTCCGCAGCGAGGACGCGCGCTTCGCCCACGACCTGAGCGATGACTTCGTCAAGGTAAAGCGGTGTCAGTTGCAGGGGTCTGGCGTCAGCGTCAGCAAGAGCGAGGACAAACATGTCGTCCACCATCTTGGTGAGGCGTTCGGCCTGGCGGGCGATGACGTCAAGGGACTCGCGGTACTCGATGTTCGGCCGTTCGTCACGGCCAAGTGCCACCTGCGCGGCGATACGCACCACCGAGACCGGCGTCCGCAACTGATGGGACGCATCGGCCATGAACGCTCGTTGAGCCTGGAATGACGCGGCCAAGCGCTCAAGCAGGCCATTAAACGCACGCGCCAGCGTACCGAGCTCGTCGTGCGGATTGGGGACCACCAAACGTGCGTCGCGCAGGTGGGCGCCAATGGATTCGGCCTGTCGCGCCATGTCCACCACAGGTCGAAGCGCCCGTCGCCCAAGGCTCCACCCGCCAAGCCCCGCCAGGAGAACGGCGAGCGGAATTCCGAGAAACAACGCGCGTTGCAGCGTCACCCGCTCACGGCTCAGTCGCGCGAGGGGCGTCCACACGACAATGCGATACGTCTGCTCGTTGTGCGAGCCATCGATGCCGCGGACGCGGAAGCCGACGACGTCGCCCGGCAGTGTGGTCGCTGCAAGAATGGCCGCGTCACCGGCAGTACCCGCGACCGTCGGCCCTTGTGTGGGTCTTGAGGCGATCACCTCATGACGGCTGGAAAGCACGGCGATGCCGACACCTGGCAGCTCAATGCCCTCGACCAAGTCGATGGCGCCTTGCGGAAGCAGCAGTCCCTCGTCGAATTCACTTCTGAGCGCACCAGACGCCACAACAGCAGCTTCCTCCAGTTCTCCATCGAGGCGCGCCAATCCCACTCGCCCGTGCAGCCACAGGACACCCGTCCCCGCCCCCACCAGCACGACAAACATCAGGACGGCGTACCAGAGCGTGAGCCGCGCCCGGATAGTGAGTGTCATGGCGCAGGGGCAACGAGTGCGTATCCCTCACCCCTACGGGTGGCAATCAACGACGCCTGGTCCGGATCGTCGATCTTGCGCCGCAACCGCTGGATGTAGACGTCGATGATGTTCGACATCGGGTCGTAGAACTCGTCCCACACGTGTTCGGCGATATCCGCGCGTCCAACCACTTGCCCGACGCGTCGGGCCAGGTACTCCAGGAGTGCGAACTCGCGCGTCGTGAGCGC
>CAZAZR010000212.1:0-5534 GCA_964489685.1 uncultured Solibacteraceae bacterium
GATGAAGTTCGCGCCGATGCGGTCCATCTTGTTGACGAAGCAGATGCGCGGCACGTGATACTTGTCGGCCTGACGCCACACGGTTTCCGACTGGGGTTCGACTCCGGCCACCGAGTCGAACACGGCCACCGCGCCGTCGAGCACGCGCAGCGAACGCTCGACTTCGGCCGTGAAGTCGACGTGGCCGGGCGTGTCAATAATATTGATCCGAATGTCGCGCCAGGTGCACGTCGTCGCGGCCGACGTAATCGTGATGCCGCGCTCCTGCTCCTGCTCCATCCAGTCCATCACCGCGGTGCCTTCGTGCACCTCACCAATCTTGTAGGTGATGCCTGTATAGAACAGTACGCGCTCTGTCGTCGTGGTCTTGCCGGCATCAATGTGCGCCATGATGCCGATATTCCGACAGCGCGCGAGAGGAACTTGTCTGGCCATGATCGTTAGAACCGGTAGTGCGCGAACGCCTTGTTGGCTTCGGCCATGCGGTGCACGTCTTCGCGCTTCTTGACCGCGCCACCGCGCAGGTTGGCCGCATCCATGAATTCGTTGGCCAACTTCTCCTGCATCGTCTTGCCGTCGCCGCGGTCGGCGGCAAAGCCCGACAACCAGCGGAGCGACAGGGACAAACGACGAGTGGGATTGACCTCGATGGGCACCTGATAGTTGGAGCCGCCCACGCGACGCGACTTCACTTCGAGCGCCGGCTTGACGTTGTCGACCGCCTTCTTGAAGACCTTGAGCGGATCGTCAGCCGTCTTTTCCTTCACGATGTCGAGGGCGCCATACATGATGCGCTCGGCCGTGCTTCGCTTGCCATCTTCCATGATGGTGCGGATGAACTTGGTGACCAGCGGACTGCTGTAAATCGGGTCCGCCGGAACTTCACGTTTGGCAATTTCTCGTCTACGCGGCATGGTGTCCTCTTATGCCTTCAACTAAGCTTTTTTGGGCCGCTTGGCCCCGTATTTTGATCGCCCCTGCATGCGACCCGCCACACCCACCGTGTCGAGCGTGCCGCGCACCACGTGATAGCGCACACCAGGCAGGTCCTTGACGCGGCCGCCGCGAATCAGCACCAGCGAGTGCTCCTGCAGGTTGTGCCCCACACCCGGAATGTAGGTCGTCACTTCAATGCCGTTGGTGAGCCGCACGCGCGCGACCTTGCGCAGCGCGGAATTGGGCTTCTTGGGAGTCTGGGTGAACACACGCACGCACACGCCACGCTTTTGCGGGCTGCCCTGCAGTGCGGGGCTCTTGGTCTTCCAGAGCACCCGATCTCGACCCTTGCGAACCAGTTGGCTAATCGTCGGCATAGCTGAAACCTTCTCGTCCCACTCAAAAACACATCGGCCACGCGCGCCCAACGGCAACGCCAATGGCGTCGCCAGCATCAGGCGATGCGTGTCGCCTCAAGCCTGGGAACCTGCGAGTGACCTCGCCGGTTCGGCACTTGAGACATTCCCCCTATTGCTGGTGTCAGCGCGGCGATGGCAGTGGCCGCGCATGACGCGGCGAGCACATCGCTCAGTTACAGCCAAGCCACTTTCGTTCGTTCGGCTTGTTGCGGGCTCTAGATAGGGTGTCCTAAAGCCCGAAGAACCTGTCGAGTCTAGCAGAACAGACGTTGAACGGCAACTCTATGCCAGAATCCACCCTATGGTCAGACGTCTCTCAACTGCCGCGTTGCTCGCCCTGGTGGTCGCCCCGGCCCTGGATTTGGGCGCGAATCAGGCGATTCAGCCCGTATTCACGGTCTCTTTTGCGGCCGGCGCCCGCCCGGAGCCGGTCACGGGCCAAGTCTACGTCGCCATCAGTCGGGTCAATGACCGACAGACGCCCATTCGGCAGACAGGTCCAGTGGGAGCTCCGCTTTTTTCGGTGGCCGTCACTGACCTCGCCCCGGGCGCCGACGTCCGGTTCAGCCCGTCTGTCGAGGGCCACCCCGTCGCAACCCTGGCGCAACTGCCCCCAGGAGAGTACTGGGTACAGCCCTTCGTCAATGTCTACACCCGGTTCCCGAGGGCCGACGGCCACACCGTCTGGCTTCATATGGACCAGTGGGAGGGTCAGGACTGGAAAACCTCCCCGGGGAACCTCTTTGGCGACCCTGTCAAAGTCACCGTCAATCCTGCGGCAGGCATCCCCATTCGGCTGGTGGCCGACAAGGTCATCCCGCCCATCACACCCCCGGCCGATACCGAGTACGTCAAGCGCTTCAAAATCCAAAGCGACATCCTGACCAAATGGTGGGGACACCCCATCTTTCTCGGCGCCACCGTGCTGCTGCCGCGCGACTACGACACCCATCCGAACGTGAAGTACCCGATCGTCTTCCAGCACGGGCACTTCTCCACCGCCGCGCCAGCCGGCTTTGATCGTGACGAGGCCTTCCGAAAATACTGGCTGGCTGATGGCACACCTCGCGTGATCTACGTCACGCTGCAGCACCCATCGCCGTACTACGACGACTCGTATGCCGTTGACTCAGAAAATAACGGACCGTTCGGCGACGCGATTCTCAGCGAACTGGTGCCGGCCATCGAAACCCGCTTCCGCGTGATCCGCGAGCCCTGGGCGCGCGTCCTGACCGGCGGCTCCACGGGCGGGTGGATCGCACTTGCCCTCCAGGTGCTGTATCCCGACTTTTACGGCGGCACCTTCTCGCTCTGCCCGGACGGCGTGGACTTCCGCTATCACCAGATTGTCAACATCTACGAGGACCCCAACGCCTACTGGCTCGACCGCGACTGGACCCGCATCGAACGTCCCAACCAGCGCCGCCCCGACGGCAACATCGTCTCCATGATGAAAGACGAGAACTGGTACGAACTCGTCGTCGGCGACAAGTCGCGGTCAGGCGGTCAGTGGGATATCTGGGAGGCGACGTACTCTCCCGTCGCCGCCGACGGTTATCCGCAGCGACTGTGGGACAAAAAGACTGGCGTCATCAACAAGACCGTGGCAGAGGCGTGGAAGCAGTACGACTTGCGGCACCTTCTCGAAACCAACTGGACGACGCTCGGGCCGAAGGTGGCGCACAAGACACACGTCTACATTGGCGACATGGATTCGTACTACCTGAACATGGGCGTGCGGCAGCTCGATGATTTCTTCCGCGAGCGCGCCAAGGACCCGCCGTTCACCGGCGAAGTCGTCTTCCAGCCGATGGCCCCGCACTGCTGGGGGCCACGCGGCGCCGACCTGCATCAGCGCATGGTGAATCACATCGTGAAACACGCGCCGAGGGGTGCCGACGTCACGGCCTGGCGCTACTGACCGTTCGGAGGTCCCGGGCTTCAGCCCGGGGCGAACGGCTCGTCAGTGGACGCGTGAGGTCACGTCGAAGTACGACGCGATCCGGCCCGCGCGAAAGTCGCGCACGAGCGTCGCGACGGGGTCCAGGACGTTGGCGCGGCCGTCGGGTCCCTGCGGCACACCCAGGTAGCCGTCTCGTGGCGACACCGAACGGATGATCACGGTGTTTTGGTCAACGGGCAGACCGGCCAGATTGGCGTAGAACGCACGCCACACTCCGTTGCGGAACAGGTACTGCTCCACATTGGACGTATAAAACGCGCCCACCGTGGCGCCGTGGTCCCGCACATAGCGCCCGACCGCACGCAGCGCCTTGTCGCCGGCAAAATCCCCGACGACCGGGACGATAAGGTTGCGCTCCTGCATCACCTTCAGCGCCAGGAACTGCTCTTCGGTAGCAAGGTAGCCTCGCCGCGCGCCCGTACCATCGTGCTGCCGCATCAAGTCTGCGTAGGTCGGAAAGTTGCTGCGCCCACGGCCGGAACGTCCGAAGCCCGACCGTCCACCCGCCAGGCTCGCCGCACTGGACGAATACGTGATCGACGGCCCGAACCGCACGAACTGATCGTAGATGTCTTCGATGCCGGTGATGTCCTCGGGCGCAAGGCGGAACCCACGCGTGATCGTCAGGTGCTCCAGTATCTCGGCCAGTGTCGCCTCACGAAGATCCCCCATGGACACCGTGCGTGCATACGACATGAAGATGTCGTCCACCGTCGAAGATGTCGTGAGACCTTCGGGCCGTGGCCGGGCAAACAACCGCCCGACAAAGTCTGCGCGGTCGCGCGACAGCTCGAACAGCGCCTTGTACATCAACTGCGTCTGCAGATTGCCGCGCCGGATATCCACGATGAACGCCATCTGCGGCTTCAGGGCCAGCAGATACGTGAAGTTCTGGTCGGGGGCCACACCCAGATAGACGCGGCCGGGGCCAGCCGCCTTTTCAAGCATGGGCACGACGTACTGAAACGTGTGCTCGTTCGACACCAGGTTGTCGGACTGGAAGTAGCCGCTGGGCTCCGAGAACGCTTCGACCAGCGCCCAGTACTCCGCGTTGCCCAGCCGGTCCGGCAGCGGGCCGGTCTCCACCCGCAATCCCGGCGCGCTGGCCAGCGAGGCCAACCCGAGCGCCAGCGCCAGGAGGCTGGCCGACACGCCGCGCCGCCAGGTCAAGACGTCATCACCTGTTATGTGCGAGGACGTCGTAGTACGACTGGATGCGGCCAAGGGCGACATCCCGCAAGAGCGGGGCGACCGGGTCGAGCAACTGGGCGGATCGCGATCGGGCGGTCGTCGCACAGGCGTTGAAACACGACCGCACGAAGGCACTGCCTTCATCGATCGGCATCGTTGCCACATTGGCGTAGTAGGCCTGCCAGGTGTTGTATTGAAACAGGTACTGCTCAACGTTTGACGTGTAAATCGTGCCGACGATGGCGTGATGCGCCTTCAGGTAATCGGCCACCTGGCGAAGCGCCTTGGTGCCCGCGAAGTCGCCGACCACGGGCACCACCAGATTCCTGAGTTGCATCGAGCGCAGGCGACCATACAGCGCTTCGCTCGCCAGATACCCTCGCGACTCACCGGCTTGATCGGTGGCCTCCATGAGGTCCTGATAGGTCGGGTACCGGCCCATCCGGCCGGTGTTCGCATAGGCCAGCGCCGGTCCTCCGTAGAGGAAAGCCGACAGGACGTACTCGATCCCGGCGAAGTCCTCGGCGGTCAGAGCAAACCCATGCTGCACGCCCAGATGCTGCCGGATCAGTTTCAATGTTTCCTGAAACCGTTCAGGCGACTGCGGCACGCTGGTGAACGCGGCCATGATCTGGCCAATCGGCGCATCTTCGGCGAGTCCGCCTGGCCGTTCACGGGAAAACAGGCGTGAGAGGAAGTCGGCCCGCGTGGGCGACAGCTCAAGCAGCGCCTTGTACATCAATTGCAGCCGCAGATTGTCGCGGCGGATGTCCACGATGAACGCGATGCTGGGCTGGAGCGAGGCAATGTACGTGAAATTTTGATCGGGCCCCACGCCGAGGTAGGCGCGGCCCGAGACCCAACGCCGCTGCAGTTCGGGAATGACCCACTGGAATGTCAGCTCATTGCTGACGAGGTTGTCGGACTGGAAGTAGCCACCGGGCTCCGACATCCCGGAAACGAGGCCCCAGAACTCCTGGTCGGACAGCCTGTCTGGAACGGTGTGGTCCAGCGCGCCGGCGCGC
>CAZAZR010000213.1:0-5528 GCA_964489685.1 uncultured Solibacteraceae bacterium
AGGTGGGGCTGGGCATCATACCCGGCGCCGGCGCCACCCAGCGGTTGCCTCGAATCGTTGGCCTGGGCCGCGCGAAACATCTGATTCTGACCGGTGATGCGATCGATGCGCAGCGCGCGCTTGAGTGGGGGCTCGTGTCGGCCGTCGTGCCGGGCGCCGAGCTGCTGACCCACGCGCTGGCGTTGGCCGAGAAGGTGATGACACGAGGTCCGCTGGCGATCCGTCTGGCCAAGCTGGCGTTGAACGCCTCGGCGCGCGTGGATCTCGATTCGGGCCTGCTGTTTGAAACACTCGCGCAGGCGATCTGTTTTGATTCGCGGGATAAGCAGGAAGGCACGAGCGCGTTCCTGGAGAAACGCACACCGACGTTTACGGGTGATTGAGAATTGAGGAAGGTGTTATGAGTGACTCACAGACGCACTTGGATCGCCGCGACTTCCTGAAGATTGGTGGCGCCGCGGTCGTCGCCGGCGCCGCGGCGGCGCGTGGGAACGAGGCCGCCGCGCAGGGCGCATCGGGCCTGCTGGCGGCGCCGCCCATCGATATGGTGCGCATCGGATTTGTGGGCATCGGTCTTCAGGGTGGCGGACACGTCGGCAATCTCCTGAAGATTCCCGGGTGCCGAATCACCGCGGTCTGTGACATCCGGCAGGTGCGCACCGACTGGGCCACCAAGGCCATCACCGCCGCCGGACATCCCGCGCCAAAGGCCTACACCAATGGGTCGCGCGACTTTGAACGGATGTGCGCCGAAGAGGACCTCGACCTGGTCTACACCGCCACTCCGTGGGAATGGCATGTGCCGGTCATGCTGGCGGCCATGAAAAACGGCAAACATGCCGCGACCGAAGTGCCGGCGGCGATGACCGTGGAAGACTGCTGGGCGATGGTGGAGTCGGCAAAGAAGTTCAAGAAGCATGCCGTCATGATGGAGAACTGCAACTACGGACGCGCCGAAATGATGGCCTTCAACATCGTGCGTCAGGGCCTGCTCGGCGACATCGTGCACGCCGAAGGGGGATACCTGCACGACCTTCGCGGGATCAAGTTCGAGAATCGCGACGAGGGCCTGTGGCGGCGTGCGTGGGCGATGAAGGTGGACGGCAACCTGTACCCGACGCACGGACTGGGGCCGGTGGCCAACTGCATGGACATCAATCGCGGCGATCGCTTGTCGTACCTGGTCTCGATGAGCGGACCGTCGCGCGGGCTGCAGGACTGGGCGCGGGAACACTTTCCAGCCGACGCCCCACAGCGCCAGGAGACGTACGTGCTCGGTGACGTGAACACGTGCCTCGTGAAGACCGTCAACGGCAAGACCCTCATGGTGCAGCACAACACCAACCTGCCGCGGCCGTACAGCCGGATCCATCAGCTCCAGGGCACGAAGGGCATCATTCAGGGATACCCGGATCGGGTCTACATCGAAGGCCGCGGCCGCAATGATCAGTGGGTGGAGGCAGCCACGCTGCGCGACGAGTTCGACCATCCGCTCTGGAAGGAAATGAACGAGCGCGCGGCCGGCGCCGGACACGGCGGCATGGACTACATGGAAGACTATCGCCTCATCAAGTGCCTGCGTGAAGGCCTGCCGACCGACATGAATGTCTACGACGCGGCCGCGATCAGCTCGCTGGTCGATCTGACGGCGCAGTCAAACGCGCGCAAGAGCCGCGCCGTGGATATTCCCGATTTCACGCGTGGGCTCTGGCGCACCAACCCGAAGCTCGGCATCGTGCACGCCTGAGGGCGCATGCAGCTCACCACCCTCGACTGGGCCATCGTCTTCGCCTCGCTGCTGGTGTCGTTCGCGCCGGCCGTCTACCTGGCGCGACGCGCCGGGCTGAGCACCACCGAATTCTTCACCTCGGGCCGTGCCGCCCCCTGGTGGCTCATCGGCGTGTCCATGGTGGCAACAACGTTCAGTACCGACACGCCGAATCTCGTGACAAACCTCGTACGCGAAGGTGGTGTGGCGGCGAACTGGGTGTGGTGGGCGTTCCTGCTCACCGGGATGACGACGGTGTTTTTTTACGCGAAGTTGTGGCGGCGGCTGGGTGTGGTCACCGACCTGGAGTTCTACGAGTTGAGATACTCGGGACCGGCGGCCCGGTGGGTGCGCGGCTTCCGGGCGATCTACCTCGGCGTCCTCTTCAACGTGGTCATCATGGCTGCCGTGAATCTGGCCGCGGCCAAGATCGCCAACGTCCTGCTGGGCTGGCCGATCTGGGAGACACTGCTCATCTGCAGCGTCATCAACGTGGCGTTTGCCGCCACATCGGGTTTGTGGGGCGTCCTGGTGACCGACCTGATTCAGTTCGGGATCGCGATGACCGGGTCGGTGGCGGCGGCCGTCTACGCGCTGCGCCGGCCTGAGGTGGGCGGACTCGAGGGACTGTTCGCAAAAATTCCTGTCGACACCCTGGCGATGCTTCCTGATTTCGGCAACTGGAGTGTCGCGGTGCCGATCTTCATCGTGCCTCTGGCCGTGCAGTGGTGGTCCACGTGGTATCCGGGATCGGAGCCCGGCGGCGGCAGCTACATTGCCCAGCGGATGCTGGCGGCCAAGTCTGAACGCGACGCGCTGTCGGGCACGCTGTTGTTCAACGTGGCCCACTATGCGCTCCGCCCGTGGCCCTGGATCATCGTGGCGTTGTGCTCGATGCTGGTGTTTCCCGAGATCGCCGACATCGGCCGCGCCTTGCCGCACGTCGATGCGCGCTTGCTGGGCCACGACATGGCGTACCCGGCCATGCTCACGTTCCTTCCGGCCGGCATGCTCGGCCTGATGGTGGCCGGGCTGCTGGCCGCGTACGTCTCGACAATTTCCACACACCTGAACTGGGGCACGTCGTATCTCGTGCACGATTTCTACCGCCGCTTTCTTCGGCCCGGCGAATCAGAAGCGCACTACGTCATGACAGGCAGAGTTGTGACGGCGCTGTTGATGGTGGCGGCCGCTCTGGTGACGCTGGTGCTCGAGTCGGCGCGTGGCAGTTTCAACCTGCTGCTGTCGATCGGCGCCGGCACCGGGCTGTTGTATCTGCTGCGCTGGTTCTGGTGGCGCGTCAATGCGTGGAGCGAGATTGCGGCGATGGTCAGTTCGTTCGTGCTGGCGCTGGTCGTCTTCGCCGCCGAGCGCCAAGGCATGAACTGGCCCAGCCACGTCACGCTCATCGCGACGGTCGTGACCACGACCACTGTCTGGATGGCGGTGGCATTTTTTGCGAAGCCCACCGACCCCGAGACGCTGCGCGGGTTCTACCGGCTGGCGCGTCCCGCCGGGCCTGGATGGGCCCATGTGCGGGCACAATGCGGCAATCTCGCGCCCATGGATCGCCTCAATGATGCGTTCCAGGGCTGGGCGGCCGGATGCGTGTTCACCTACAGCGCCCTGTTTGGCACCGGCCACTTCCTCCTCGGCCACACGACCTCGGCCACGGTGGCGGCACTGTTGTTCGCCGCCAGTGGTGTCACCCTTTGGCGCCTCCTGCCGCGGTTGTGGAAGACGTCGTAGCCCTCGTCCTCGCTCGCGGCCTGGGCCGCCGCATGCGGGAAGCCACGAGCAATGGCGCGTCGCTGAATGCCGACCAGCAGGCCGCGGCCGAGGCAGGTCTGAAAGGCATGATGCCGATGTCAGGCCCGGGCGCGCGAGCCCGCCCGTTCCTCGACTACGTCCTGAGCGACCTGGCTGATGCGGGTTTTACGCGCGTCGCGCTGATTGTTGCGCCCGAAGGGGACGTCCCAGATCCGGTGCGCGCGTACTACCGGGGTGCAGGGCGTCCCAGGCGCCTGGCCCTGACGTTTGTTGCGCAGTCGAAGCCCCTGGGCACGGCCGACGCGGTGGCGGCCGCTGCGGCCTGGGTGGGGCCCCGGCCGTTTGTCGTACTCAATGCAGACAATCTGTATGGCGCCGGCACGTTGCGGGCGCTGCGGCTCGCCGATGGCCCCGCGCTGCCCGTGTACGAGAAAGACGAACTGGTCCAGTCGAGCGAGATTCCTGCAGAGCGCATGGCCGCGTTCGCCTTGGTGAGCCTGCACCCCGACGGGACGCTTGCGGACATCGTGGAAAAACCGGGCCAGGCGGCGATCGACGCCGCAGGGCCACGCGCGCTCATCAGCATGAACTGCTGGCGCGGGGACGCACGGCTGTTGGCGGCCTGTCGCGATGTGGACGCGTCGCCACGAGGCGAATTCGAGTTGCCCCTGGCCGTGCGTCTCGCGATGCGTCGCGGCGTGGTCTTCCGCGGCCTGCCGGCCACCGGGCCGGTACTCGACCTGTCGAGTCGCACGGACGTGCACACCGTGGTCGCTCGACTGGCAATTGTGGAGCCGCGTCCATGACCCCGGATCTGGTGGCCCGTCTTCAAGCCGCGGGTTATGACGCGGACGCGGCTCAGGGGCGCGCCGTCTGGCTCGAGCGCGCCTCGGCGGAATTTGTGCGCGAGACCGGCGCGCAACCCGCGTGGCACTGGTCGGTGCCCGGCCGCATTGAGATCTTCGGCAAACATACCGACTACGCCGGTGGGCGCTCGCTGCTGGCCGCGGTGCCTCGAGGCTTTGCCGTGGTCGGTGGGCCCCGGACCGATGACCGGGTGCGCGTGACTGACGCGCGTCATGGTGATGTGGCGCTCATCGACATTCTCGACTCCGGGCGCGTGTGGCGGGGGTGGGCCAACTACGTCGCGGTGACGGCTCGGCGCCTGGCCAGGGACTTTCCGGGGGCACGGCTCGGGATGGACATCGCCTTCGCCAGTGATTTGCCACGTGCGGCAGGCCTGAGCAGTTCGAGCGCGCTTGTGGTGGGCATTGCGCTGGCCTTGATTCGACGAGGCGGTCTCGAGGGCCGCGACGACTGGCGGCGCGTGATTGGTTCGGTCGAGGACCTGGCCTGGTATCTGGGGTGCGTGGAAAACGGGCTGCCCTACAAGTCACTGGAAGGGACGCTTGGCGTGGGCACCCACGGGGGCAGTCAGGACCACACCGCGATCCTGGCGTGCCGGCCCGGTGTGGTGAGTCACTACAGTTTCATCCCGGTGCGGGCTCACGGCGTGGCGCCCATGCCCGAGTCCTGGCGTTTTGTCGTTGCCTCGAGCGGTGTGCACGCGGACAAGGCCGGCAGTGTCCGGGAGCGGTACAACCGCGCCTCGCTGGCGGTGCGGGCACTGGTGGCGATCTCGAACGCCACGAACCCCGCCGAGTCTGCGGTCTCGCTTGCGGCCGCGCTGGACCGCCATGCCGATGCGGAAGGGCAGCTCCGGGAGGCCATCCGGCGATCGGACCTGCCGGGATTCACGCACGCAGACCTCAGCCGACGGCTGACGCAGTTTGTGCACGAAACTGCACGGGTGCCTCGGGCCGCGACGGCGTTTGCCGACATGGATTTCACGCAATTGCACAGTTTGGCGCGGGCCTCGCAGGAGGACGCCGAGGCCTTGCTGGGCAATCAGATCCCGGAAACCGTGGCGCTGGTCGGGATGGCCTACGAGGAGGGCGCATTCGCCGCATCGGCGTTCGGTGCGGGCTTT